>NZ_CADFEC010000002.1:0-378896 GCF_902833195.1 Burkholderia sp. BCC1638 | reverse complement strand
AATATGCCCACCGTGATCACCTTTGTATCCCCTGCTCAAAGATTGAGCAGGGCATTCAATCACGTGGGTCAAAATTCGATGAAAATTTTCAGCTCTAGTGGGTCAGTTCTGTGCGGACATCAACACGTACATCAACTATTGCGGCTGTGCGCGCTGTTGCTCGTTACTTTGAACAACTGCTGTCACTCTGAGCTTTCCTGCCCGTATCACGCCGGAGATCTGAATATGATTCTCTTCGAAATAGTGTGTACGCATGTCGTCAAGCAGTTCCTCAGGGAAACTGCCACGTCGTTCTCCATCCTCTCCATCTACGTCACGGAGAATAAAACTTAACTTGTCGTCGTCAATCTCGCCAATCCGGCCAGACAGCACAACGATTTCCTCTTCTTTGAGTTGACGCAATCGATTTGCGACCTTCGTTCGCGATTTTCGAGTAAGCGTATAACGACGTCCTTTGAGCCAGTAGCCCCCTACTTCTACTGAAGTAATAGCACCGTGTCCGGGTGGTGTTAGAGCCAAAGTAGCGCGCAGGATCGCCTCTGTCTTGGTGTCGTCTCCGGCCTCTAAGGCATCACTGCTCTGAGTGTCTTCTGCCCATTCCAGTCCGGTCTGAAGGTCGTTCACTGCTTGCAAAACCGCGTCATTCGGGAAAAGGTCTTGCATAGGTGCGGCAAGACCGACCTCAAAGCTAGCGAATTTCAGTTGTCGCACTGGCAAGTCGTACAGCGCGCGTTGCGCATCAGTAGGACGACCTTCCCCATTCGCGGCCAAGGCATGATCGAGAATGGCTTTTAACGATGACTTAGCGGCGTTCGCTACGAATGCGATCACGCTGCATGGGACGCTGCCTAGGGTGATGCCATTGCCTACAGCTCGTGCACTGAAGGCGATACGATGTTCTGGCAGAAGAGGCGTGCCGGGCTTCGGGAGGTGCAGGGCAGGGATGGCGGCTTCCGTAACGCTCCAAGCTTCGGAAACGCTTTGCGCGAAGTCAACTCTGACCATCCACATCCACGTGTCAGTGAGCGCTTCACGGATGCCGATGCTACCGCTTTCCAATCTGCGTATTGAGCTTGGTGTGGCAGGGGCAACGACAACGAACTGATGGCCATTTGTCTCATCGGCGAGGTAGGCCAACATCTCCTGACCTTGCTTTGTCTTAGTCAGATAGATGATGGGCTGTTCGGCTTCGTACAGTACCCGCTCGATGGGTAAAGGAAAGTCAAAGAATCCGTCAGGAATTCGGTTGTCGGGTTTGAGGTCAATATTCATCATCCGACTACCTTCAAGTCAGCGGGGTTACGCATCCCCGCATAGGGCCACCAGTCAATATGGCCAGAACTGCTTGGCTTGCCAACCCTACCATGCGCAGTCGTCAGAGAAACAGAAGCGACGAAGTTGCCGAGATGGGGGGAAACCTCAAGGCGATGTTGTGCCTGGTCGAGTGTCGAAAACAGCGAAACAGAGCCGCGTTTACAGGCGTCAGCGGTTGGGAGGAGATTCAATTCGAGATATGTGAGTAAGTCCTCACGTGTGGGCGGGTCAGCCCGCACTACCCGATATGCGGTCCCTTCAAATTCGCTTGCGTCTGCTTTGGGACAACCTGCAGGTAGCGCCAAATCGAAAGTCACAACTGCCCCCGGTTTTTTCAATGATATTTTGGTGATGCACGATACACCATCCTGCCTAAACATACACGTGAGGAGGGCGGTTACGCCTAGGCGAGGAATAGACGGTTGGCGATGAAGGGCATCGAGCTTGCGTGCTCGGAGCGGGACTGCCGGGGAAGACGTGTCGGCGTAAGGGCTGACCCGAAGCCTTATGAGCTTGAACGCTCGTGCTGGAGTTCTGCAGCGAGGTGGGCGCGTTGGGTGGGCAGGCGGAAATATCGCGCGGCGGAAGGTTACGGGGCCGACGGGTGTAGATCGCCGCCACGGCGAAGACAATTGACCGGAAATGCTCCGGAAAGCGGCCGGAAGAAAGCAAAAAGCCCGGTCAGCTTTTGCTAACCGGGCTTCGTAATGCTTGGTGGGGCGTGAGTGACTCGAACACTCGACCTACGGATTAAGAGTCCGCTGCTCTACCAACTGAGCTAACGCCCCCAACAGAAGAAAGATTATGCACGGGTATTTCGGTCTTGGCAAGCGCTTTCTGCAAATTTCCTGAAAATACTTCGTCACGGCCTCGGCGGCTCCCCGCGCGGTCACGAGCGATCGCAGTTGGCGCGCTCCCGGTATGATGACGTCCACACCTGTTGCGCGGCGGTCGCGCAACGTTTTCTGGACATTCGAAGATGGACGAAAACGCAGTCCGCGAATTGCTGGACCGCCTGCTGGCCCCGTGGGTCCGCTCGCTCGGTCTGGTCCCCGTATCGATCGGCGACGACAGCGTCACGATGCGCCTGCCGTTTTCCGGCGAATTCCGTCATTCGGGCGGCATCATCTGCGGGCAGGTTTTCACGGCCGCCGCCGACACCGCGATGGTGGTCGCGATCTCGGTCGCGCTCGGCGAGTTCCGGCCGATGACCACCGTGTCGCTGAACACGAATTTCATGCGTCCGGTGCGCAAGGGCGACGTGCTCGTCACCGCGCGCGTGCTGCGGATGGGCCGTAACCTGGTGTTCGGCGAAGTCGAGCTGTTCGACGAGGACGGCAAGATGGCCGTTCACGCAACGTCGACCTACGCGCTCGTCAGCTGAGCGGCGCGATGTTCGACCAGATCGTTTTCGCGGGCGGCGGCAATCGCTGCTGGTGGCAGGCCGGCTTCTGGGACGTTGCCCAGCCGGTGCTCGGCTTGCGTCCGCGCGTGATCGCCGGCATCTCGGCCGGCGCGGCGACCGCCTGCATGCTGTATACGCGAGACGCCGCGTGGGTGATGCGCTATTACGAGGAGGCGCTGCGCCACAACCGCAAGAACGCGTATTGGGGCAACCTGTTCGGGCGCGAGCCGGTGTTTCCGCATTACCGGATCTACCGTCAGGCGCTGCTCGACATCTACGGCGAGCCGTTCCCGCAACTTGCCGACGCGCCGGAGATCCGCATCGGCGTGTCGCACGTGCCGCGCTGGCTCGGCGCGCGCAGCGCGGTCGCGGCCGGCCTCGTTGCATACAACATCGAAAAGTACGTGCGCAAAACGCTGCATCCGACGCTCGGGCGCACGCTCGGCTTCCGGCCCGAGTTCGTGCGCGCGCAGGCATGCGCGAGCGTCGAAGAACTCGCCGACCTGATCCTGCAGTCGTCGTGCACACCGCCGTTCACGCCGGTGCTGCGCCGCGGCGGCCGGCCGGTGCTCGACGGCGGCATGGTCGACAACGTGCCGGTCGACGCGCTCGACGCATCGCCGGGCGACGTGCTGGTGCTCGTCACGCGGCTGTATCCGCGCCCGCAGATGTTCACGGTCGCGCATGGCGACCAGCGGCGGCTCTATGTGCAGCCGTCGAGCAAAGTGCCGATTTCGAGCTGGGATTACACGAGTCCGTCGCAGATGCGGCATGCATACGACCTCGGACGCCGCGACGGCGAGCATTTCCTCACGCGCGTCGACGCGATGACGGGCGGCCGCGTGGCCGCCTGAAGGCGGGAACGGAGAAACGGAGCCGCGCGGCGAACGCGGCTCGCGCCGGTCAGCGCACGCGGCGCGGCGTCAGCGCTTCCGGATTGACGACGCTCGACAGGTCGCCCTGGTCGAACGCGAGGATGTTCCGGAACGCCGCGCTGAAGTAGAGCTCGTAGCTTTCGCGCTCGACGTAGCCGATGTGCGGCGTGCAGATCACGTTTTCCATCCGCAGCAGGCTGTAGCCCTGCAGGATCGGCTCGCTCTCGAACACGTCGATCGCGACCATCCCCGGACGGTTGTGCGACAGCGCGTTGACGAGCGCGTTTTCCTCGAGCAGTTCCGCGCGGCTCGTGTTGACGAGCAGCGACGTCGGCTTCATCCGCATCAGGTCTTCCTGCTTCACGATCCCGCGCGTGTCGTCGTGCATGCGCAGGTGCAGCGACAGCACGTCGCTCTGCTCGAACAGCGCTTCGCGGCTCTCGGCGGCGGTGTAGCCATCGGCGCGTGCAGCCTCGAGCGAATGCTCGCGGCCCCAGATCAGCACGTTCATCCCGAACGCCTTGCCGTAGCCGGCGACGAGCCTGCCGATCTTGCCGTAGCCCCAGATGCCGAGCGTCTGGCCGCGCAGCACCTGGCCGAGACCGAAGTTCGGCGGCAGCGCCGACGTCTTCAGGCCCGACTGCTGCCAGGCACCCTGTTTCAGGTTCGCGACGTATTGCGGAATGCGGCGCTGGGCGGCCATCACGAGCGCCCAGGTCAGTTCGGCGGGTGCGACCGGCGAACCCGTGCCTTCGAGCACCGCGATGCCGCGATCGGTACACGCTTCGAGGTCGATGTGGCTCGAGATACGGCCGGTCTGGCTGATCATGCGCAGGTTCGGCAGCTTGGCGAGCAATTGCGACGAAATCGGCGTGCGCTCGCGAATCAGCACGAGCGCCTCGACTTCCGCCAGGCGGCTCGCGAGTTGCCCCAGGCCGCGTACCGTGTTGTTGAAGACCTTCACGTCGTGCTCGGCGAGCATCTCGAAGCAGTTCAGCTTGCGGACGGCGTCCTGGTAGTCGTCGAGGATGGCAATTTTCATGATCAGCGGGAGTCGCGCGTTGAAAGCGGCAGTGGCGGCGGCGCACGTCGCGCACCCGTCCCGCCCGGCCGGGGCCGATATGATGCTACGTCGGCGGACGTCGTGGTGTCTTTTTAACAGGTTGTTACGCTCCGCCGCAATCGGCGCCGGCCAGACCCGGCGCCGCTCCCGTCGGCTGCGGCGGGGTGCGATGTTGTGTCGCATCAGACACGTCCTTCCTGATTCGGCCGCTTACCGGACGAGGTTCACCCAATTGTTGCTCCAATCAGAATAATTGGATCATCCATTCGCGATGAGTGAGGATTTTTGACTATTTTTATCGTCAACGCGGGCCTTGTTGAGCAACTCTGCATCATTTCCGCTGTCGTAGGAGAATTACGCATATGCTTCAACTTTTTGAAGTTGTAACAGCGGCAGGAGTCGTTTATGGATCATTTGCAGTCGATGCGCGTGTTCGTCAAGGTTGCAGATCTCGGCAGTTTCGCGCGGGCCGCGAGTGCAATGGATATCTCCAACGCGGTCGCGACGCGTCACGTCGCCGATCTGGAAGGCCGGCTCGGCACGCGTCTGCTGAACCGCACCACGCGCAGCCTTTCGCTGACGGAGTCGGGCCAGGTCTACCTGGAGCGGGCGCGCCAGATTCTCGATGAGCTCGAGGATGTCGAACAGATGGTCGTCGCGCGCAATCACGAGCCGGTCGGCACGCTGCGCATCGTCGCGCCGGTCGTGTTCGGCCTGCACAACCTTGCGCCCGTCCTGCAGTCGTACACCGAGAATTTCCCGAAAGTGGTGCCGGATCTGACGCTGGTCGACCGCCAGGTCGATCTCGTCGAGGAAGGTTTCGACGTCGGCATCGTCGTCACGCGTCAGATGCGCAGTGCGAGCATCGTCACGCGGCGGCTGACCACGGGCTGCATGACCGTGTGCGCGACGCCGAGCTACCTGGAAAAGCACGGCGTGCCGACCCACCCGGAACACCTCGCCGAACACCCGGCGCTGAGCTTGCCGACCGAATACTGGGGCGACGAGCGCGTGTTCACGGGGCCGGACGGCGAAGTGCGCGTGCGCCCGACCAACGTGATCGTCGCGAACAACACCGCGATGCTGCGCCAGTTCGCGCTGCTCGGGATGGGTGTCGCGATCCTGCCGAGCTACCTGATCGGCAGCGACATCGCGCGCGGTGCGCTGGTGCGGTTGCTGCCGGATTTCCGGCTGCCGCAGGTCGAGATCAACATCGCATATCCGAGCCGGCGCCATCTGCCTGCGAAGGTGCGCACGTTCATCGACCACCTCGTCGAGTATTTCAGCCACTCGACCGACGCGACGATGGGCGAACAGTGGGCCGCACAGGGTGCTGCGCCTGCGCCGATCGGCGTCGAGACGCGTGCCGAGCCGCCCGAATCGACCGGTCCGAACCTGCAGCCGCGCCTCGCGCGTTCGCCGCGCGCGCGGGTTGCGGTGCCGTCGCCGCTGTAACGTCGCGGCGGCCGCGCACCGACCCGGCCAGCATCAAGAAAAAACGCGGATCGAGCGATCGATCCGCGTTTTTTTATCGCTGCTTGCATGGCCGTGCGTCCGACGTGCGACGCGCCGGGGGAGCCCCCGGCAGCCGGAGCATTACGAGCCGGTCTTGCGCGCCGTCGTCTTGCGGGCGGCGGTCTTGCGTGCCGGTGCCGGCTTCTCGTCGGCGCCTTCCGTGACGGTTTCGGCGTCCTTCGTCGCCGATTTTGCCGTCTTCTTCGCGGCGGCGGCCTTCGGCTCCTTCTTCTCGAACTCGAAACCGATCTTGCCGTCCGGCTGCTTCACGAGGAAGGCCTTGAAGTTGCGGCCCGTACGCGACGACTTGAAGTTCGGCAGCAGATCCGTGCGGCCGTCGGCCAGCAGCTTCGCCATTTGCTCGCGCGTGATTTCCTGCTGCAAGATCACCTTGCCCGAACGGAAGTCGCAGGTTTTCGGATTCGCGACCGAGTGCTCGCACACATAGCTCATCCCGTGCTCGAACACGCGGCCCTTGCACTTCGGGCATGCGCCGACCGGTTCCTGCGCGGAGAAGTCGGGCGCCTCGCCTTCCTCACCGCCCTGGTCCTGGCCGAAGTCGAACTCGAGCTTGTAGTTCTTCGTCTCGTCGTCGAACGAGAGCTTCAGGATCGCCGAGAACGGACGGCCCATCTTGCTGCGGAAGCCGGACAGCGGACCGATCGTCTTCTGCTGCAGCAGCTCCTCGACTTCCGCGATCTCGAACTGCCGGCTACCCGGAATCTTCGAGATCGAGAACTCGCACTTCGTGCACGCGAAGCGGCGGTAGTTTTCCTTCACCTGGCCGCCGCAGTTCGGGCATGGCGTCTCGAGCGTCGCGTAATCGCCGGGAATCGTGTCGGAATCGTATTCCTTCGCGCGCTTGACGATCTGCTGCGTCATGCGGGCGATTTCCTGCATGAATGCGTCGCGCCCGAGGTTGCCGCGCTCCATCTGCGACAGCTTGTATTCCCATTCGCCGGTGAGCTCGGGCGCGGTCAGCTCCTTCACGCCGAGCCCGCGCAGCAGCGTCATCAGCTGGAATGCCTTCGCGGTCGGGATCAGTTCGCGGCCTTCGCGCACGAGATATTTCTCGCCGAGCAGGCCTTCGATGATCGCCGCGCGCGTCGCCGGCGTGCCGAGGCCCTTCGCGGCCATCGCCTCGCGCAGCTCGTCGTCCTCGACGAGCTTGCCCGCGCCTTCCATCGCCGACAGCAGCGTCGCTTCCGAGTAGCGTGCGGGCGGCTTCGTCACGAGCGCGACCGCGGCGATCTCGTCCGTCTTCACCTTCTCGTCCTTCTGCACCGGCACGAGATTCGCGTCCGCGCCTTCGGCGTCGCGGCCGTACACCTGCAGCCAGCCCGGCTCGACGAGCACCTTGCCTTCGGTCTTGAAGTGATGGCCGGCGACTTCGGTGATCCGCGTCGTGACGCGGAATTCGGCCGCCGGGAAGAACACCGCGAGGAAGCGCTTCACGACCATGTCGTACAGCTTCTGCTCCGGCTCGGACAGCGACTTCGGCGCCTGCAGCGTCGGGATGATTGCAAAGTGGTCGCTGATCTTCGAGTTGTCGAAGATCCGCTTGTTCGGCTTCACCCAGCCCTTGTCGAGCACCTGCTTCGCGTGCGGCAGGTAGTTGTGGCTCTCCTTGAGCATCTCGAGCGTGGACTGCACCGTCGCGAGGTAGTCTTCCGGCAGCGCGCGCGCGTCGGTACGCGGGTAGGTCAGCACCTTGTGCTTTTCATACAGCGCCTGCGCGAGACCGAGCGTGTTCTTCGCGGAGAAGCCGAAGCGGCTGTTCGCTTCGCGCTGCAGGCTCGTCAGGTCGAACAGCAGCGGCGACAGCTGGGTCGACGGCTTCGATTCCTCGGACACGGTGCCGACCTGGTCGCGGCACGCGGCGACGATCGTTTCGGCGGCCGGCAGGCTCCATAGGCGGGAGTCGCGCTTTTCAGGATCGAATTCGTCGCGCTTGAATTTCGGGTCGAACCACTTGCCTTCGTAGAAGCCTCCCGCGCACGCGAACTCGGCCTTCACTTCCCAGTAGTCGCGCGGGATGAAACGGCGGATTTTCTCTTCACGTTCGACGACGATCGACAACGTTGGCGTCTGAACGCGGCCGACGGTCGTCAGGAAGAAGCCGCCGCCCTTGCTGTTGAACGCGGTCATCGCCCGCGTGCCGTTGATCCCGACGAGCCAGTCGGCTTCCGAGCGGCAGCGTGCGGCGTCGGCGAGCGGCTGCATGTCCGTGTCGCTGCGCAGGTGCGCAAAACCGTCGCGGATCGCCTGCGGCGTCATCGACTGCAGCCAGAGGCGCTGGACCGGCTGTTTCGCCTTCGCGTGCTGCACGATCAGGCGGAAAATCAGCTCGCCCTCGCGCCCCGCGTCACATGCGTTGATTAGGCGGTCGACGTCCTTGCGCTTCATGAGCTTGGTCAGGACTTTCAGGCGCGACTCGCTTTTTGCGATCGGGTTCAGGTCGAAATGCGGGGGGATGACGGGCAGATGAGCGAAGCTCCATTTCCCGCGCTTGACCTCGTACTCTTCCGGGGCGGCGATTTCCAGCAGGTGGCCGACCGCGGACGACAGGACGAATTCGTCGCTCTCGAAGTATTCGTCATGCTTGGTAAAGCCGCCCAAAGCGCGCGCGATGTCGTTCGCGACAGAAGGCTTTTCCGCAATGATCAGTGCTTTGGACATGACAGATGTGTGTTGGTAGACCGGGTTCGCCGGCGTGGGTCCCTTTTACGACGGCTTTATAGCACACGCCGCGGCGACGGCGGCGCGGCGTGCAAAAAGCGGCTCATCATAGTGGGGGGCCGCAACGGCGGCAAGCGCCCGGCGCGGCGGCACGCGCAACGGCGCGAAAAGCTGCCGGGCCGGTGCGTGGCTTACGCCTCGACATTCAGGATGTTGCGCAATTTCGGTGCGTGCGGCGCGCCGGGCACGGCGCTCAGGTCGGACAGCATCCGTTCGACGATCGCCGCGTGCGGCAGCACCGTACCGAAGAAGCGCGCGGTGTTCGCGTCCTCGATCAGGATCGTCGGAAAATTCTCGACGTCGAGATCGTCGAGCCGGTCGGCATGGGTTTCGACGTCGATCCACGCGAAGCAGGCGTCGGGATGGGCGTCGGCGAGCTGGTCGAAGGCCGTTCGGTAGTCACGGCAGGTGCCGCACCACTCGGCGCACAGGCAGGCGACCAGCAGCGTGTCGGGATCGGCGAGGCGCTCGGCGATCCGATCGGCATCGGTGTCGAGATTCAGCGCGGGCATGGAATTCCTCGGGGTTGCGTCGGCGGCACGGCCGCCTCTATGCGGGGGACTGTAGCACGCCGGACGCGGGCGGGGTGGGCGTTGCGTCAAGCCGCGCGAAGCGTCCGCCGGGCATGCTCGCCACGCGGCCGGCCAGTTCGAGCCCGAGTAGCGCGCGGTGCAGCGCGTCGTCGGACAGACCGGTGTGCTCGGCAAGCCACTCGTAAGTAACGGGGCCGTATCCCAGTGCGGCGAGCACGGACTGTTCGGCCGGGTTGTCGGTTGGCGTGCTGTCGATTTCGGCGGGCGTGGCGACCGGAATGGCGGAACCGGCTTTCTCGATGTGCTCGCCCGCGCACCGCGCGGCGGTGTCGGTCGTTCCACCGTTATCGGGGCGCGAACGTGAATTCTCCGCGCGGCCGGCGTGAACAGCCGGTTCGCCCAACCCGTATTCCTCGAGCACGTCGAGCGGGGTCGTGGTGAGCTTCGCGCCGTCGCGGATCAGTGCGTGGCAGCCCTGCGCGAGCGGCGCGTGGATCGAGCCCGGCATCGCGAACACGTCGCGGCCCAGCTCGTTCGCGAGCCGCGCGGTGATCAGCGAGCCAGAGCGCGGCGCGGCTTCGACGACGAGCGCGCCGAGCGCGAGCGCAGCGATCAGCCGGTTGCGCTGCGGGAAATGTGCCGCCCGCGCGGGTGTGCCGAGCGGCCATTCGGAAACGATCGCGCCGCGTGCGGCAATCTCGTGCGCAAGGGTGCGGTGCCGAGCCGGGTAGACGAGATCGGCGCCCGTCGCGATCACCGCGACCGTGCCGGCGCGGCCGTCGAGCCCGCCGCGATGTGCGGCGCCGTCGATGCCGAGCGCGAGACCGGAGACGATCACGAGGCCTGCATCGGACAGCGCATGCGAGAAGCGTGTGGCGTCTGCGAGCCCCTGCGGCGTCGCATGTCGGCTGCCGACCACGGCGAGCCCGCGTGCATGCAGCAAGTCGAGCCTGCCCATTACATATAGCAGCGGTGGCGGATCGTGCAGGTCGCGCAGCCGCGGCGGATAGACGGGATCGTTGAGCGTGACGATCGCGTTGCCCGGTGCGTCGAGCCATGCCAGTGCGGCGTCGGTGCGGGCGTCGAGGTCGTTCCGCTGGCTGGTGCGCACCGCCCGCGCGGCGGCAGCGCTGCTCGCCGCACCGATGGCCTGGTCGGATGCGCGCAGCAGCGCCGTCGGCGAGCCGAATGCATCGAGCAGTGCACGCAGCACGGCGAGCGGGAGTCCCGGTGCATGCGCGAGCTGCAGCCACGCACGCAACGCGGAGGTCGTCAGCGCTTGCGGCGACATGAAGTTCCCCTCGAATGCGACGGCCAGCGAACAGCGTGGCGCCATGATAAAATTTTCATCATCCGAAATACTCGATAGGGCCGCGCGCACGAGCGTCCGGCCGATTGCAGGAGGCAGACCCGCGGCATTGACATGCCGCGCGTCCGCCTCATCTTCATTGCATCCCGGCGGCGGCGCCAGCCGGCCGGATGGCCGATGCGGCGCGCCGCTCCACCGAATACCGAACACCATGGCTTTGCTGAACATTCTTCATTACCCCGACAAGCGGCTGCACAAGGTCGCCAAGCCCGTCGACAAGGTCGACGACCGGATCCGCAAGCTCGTCGCCGACATGGCCGAAACCATGTACGCCGCGCCGGGCATCGGCCTCGCGGCGACGCAGGTCGACGTGCACGAGCGCGTGATCGTGATCGACGTCTCCGAGGAGAAGAACGAACTGCGCGCGTTCATCAACCCCGAGATCATCTGGTCGAGCGACGTGAAACAGATCTACGAGGAGGGCTGCCTGTCGGTGCCCGGGATCTACGACGAAGTCGAGCGTCCCGACCACGTGCGTGTGCGTGCGCTCAACGAGCAGGGCGAAACCTTCGAGCTCGACTGCGAGGGCCTTCTCGCCGTGTGCGTGCAACACGAGATGGATCACCTGATGGGGCGCGTGTTCGTCGAATACCTGTCGCCGCTGAAGCAGACCCGTATCAAGACGAAGATGAAGAAACTCGAACGCGCGATGTGACGCGCGTTTGCCCAGCCCGATCCCGAACGCTGTCATGACCCATACGTTGCGCGTGATTTTTGCCGGCACGCCGGAATTCGCCGCGGCCGCACTCGCCGCGATCCACGAGGCCGGTTTCCCCGTGCCGCTCGTGCTCACCCAGCCCGACCGCCCCGCCGGGCGCGGGATGAAACTGCAGGCGAGCGCCGTGAAGCGCTATGCCGTCGAGCACGGGATACCCGTCGCGCAGCCGACGTCGCTGCGCCGCGCGGGCAAGTACCCGGAGGAAGCGGCCGACGCGATCGAGCTGCTGCGCGCGACACCGCACGACGTGATGGTGGTCGCCGCATACGGCCTGCTGCTGCCGCAGGAGGTGCTCGACATTCCGCGCGCCGGCTGCATCAACATCCACGCGTCGCTGCTGCCGCGCTGGCGCGGCGCCGCGCCGATTCATCGCGCGATCGAAGCCGGTGACGCTGAGACGGGCGTCACGCTGATGCAGATGGACGTCGGCCTCGACACCGGCGCGATGATCGAGGAAGCGCGCCTCACGATCGCGCCTGACGATACGACCGCGACGCTTCACGACCGGCTGGCCGCCGACGGTGCGCGCCTGATCGTCGACGCGCTCGTGCGGCTCGAGCGCGACGGCGCGCTGCCCGCCATTCCGCAGCCGGCCGACGGCGTGACCTACGCGGAAAAGATCGGCAAGCACGAAGCGGCGCTCGACTGGCGCAAGCCGGCCGACGTGCTCGCGCGCCAGGTGCGCGCGTTCGACCCGTTCCCGGGCGGCGTCGCGATGCTCGACGGCGCGGCAATCAAGCTGTGGGCGGCCGAGCCGGTGGCGGCGCGCGGCGCGATTGTCGACACGGCGCCTGGCACGATCGTCGAGGCTGCGCCGGAAGGTGTTGTCGTCGCCTGCGGCGGTGGCGGCGCGCTGCGCGTCACGCAACTGCAGAAGCCGGGCGGCAAGCGGCTGCCCGCGCGCGAATTCCTGGCCGGCTCGCCGCTCGCCGCGGGCCAGCGCTTCGCGTTGCCCGACGGGCTTTGAGCCTTATTCGACCCGACATGCCGGTCATGCGCAATCGGCCGAATGGCCGAGTCGCGCGGCGCGGCAGGCGCGCGTAGAATTTCCCTGCGCTTTCCGGTTTCGAGGTTCCCATGCTTGGTATCACCCATTTCGGCTTTTTCGTGCTCGCGGTTTTCCTGCTGAACGTCACGCCCGGCCCCGATACGGCGTACATCGTCGGCCGCAGCGTCGCGCAGGGCTGATGTCCGCGCTCGGCATCTCCGCCGGCTGCTGCGTGCACGCGCTTGCGTGCGCGTTCGGTCTGACCGCGCTGCTCGCGGCGTCGGCCGCCGCGTTCACGGTGATCAAGCTGGTCGGTGCCGCTTACCTGATTTACCTCGGCGTGCGCATGATCCTCGCGAAGCAGGCCGCCGCGCCGGCAGGCGCCGAGGCGGCGCGGGCCACGGCGGCGCGGCCGCTGCGCCAACTGTTCATGCAGGGTTTCTGGACCAACGTGTTAAACCCGAAGGTCGTGCTGTTCTTCGTGTCGTTCTTCCCGCAGTTCGTGTCGGCCGACAGCCCGCACAAGGCGCTGGCGTTCCTGGCGCTCGGTTCGGTGTTCGTCGTGATGAGCACGGTCTGGACCTGCATCGTCGCGTGGGTCGCGGGGAGCGTCACGCAGCGCTTTTCCGGCAAGCCGGGAGTCAGGAAGTGGCTTGACCGCACGGTGGGCAGCGCCTTCGTCGGCCTCGGGCTGCGGCTCGCGGCGACGCAACGCTGAAATTGAATTTTTCCGGCAAGACCTTATCTAACAAATCACTTACAATTTTCCGCCGTGCATCGTGATGTGCGGCGGGTCCCCTGACGGATAAGGAGTGGGTATGTTCAATTGGGTCAAAACGGCGATGCTGATGGCCGCGATCACGGCCCTGTTCATCGTGATCGGCGGCATGATCGGCGGCTCGCGCGGCATGACGATCGCGCTGCTGTTCGCGCTCGGCATGAATTTCTTCTCGTACTGGTTCTCCGACAAGATGGTGCTGCGCATGTACAACGCGCAGGAAGTCGACGAGAACACGGCGCCGCAGTTCTACCGGATGGTGCGCGAACTCGCCACGCGCGCGAACCTGCCGATGCCGCGCGTCTACCTGATCAATGAGGACGCGCCGAACGCGTTCGCCACGGGCCGCAACCCCGAGCACGCGGCGGTCGCCGCGACGACGGGCATCCTGCGTGTGCTGTCCGAGCGCGAGATGCGCGGCGTGATGGCGCATGAGCTCGCGCACGTGAAGCATCGCGACATCCTGATTTCGACGATCACCGCGACGATGGCGGGCGCGATTTCGGCGCTGGCCAACTTCGCGATGTTCTTCGGCGGTCGCGACGAAAACGGCCGTCCGGCCAACCCGATCGCGGGCATTGCGGTCGCGTTGCTCGCACCGATCGCCGGTGCGCTGATCCAGATGGCGATCTCGCGCGCGCGCGAGTTCGAGGCCGACCGCGGCGGCGCGCAGATCTCCGGCGATCCGCAGTCGCTCGCCACCGCGCTCGACAAGATCCATCGCTATGCGGCCGGCATCCCGTTCCAGGCGGCCGAAGCGCATCCGGCCACCGCGCAGATGATGATCATGAACCCGCTTCACGGCGGTGGTCTGCAGAATCTGTTCTCCACGCACCCGGCGACCGAGGAGCGCATCGCGCGTCTGATGGAGATGGCGCGTACCGGCCGCTTCGACTAAGTCGCGTCGCGCTCGACACGTCACCCCGCATGCCCTGCGCTGCGGGGTGTTTCATTTGTGCGCCCCGTAAAGGGGACGCATGACCTCACGCTACAATGCGCGGTTTGGAATCGCGGCGGCCACGCGGCCGCAGGTTCCCGCCGCTCGCGGCGCCCGTTTGCCGATTTTGCTCCGATGACACGAACCCGCTCCTCCGCTCAGTCTTCCTCCGGCCGCGCCGCGCGCCTGTCCGCGCTGCATCTCGCGCCCGATTCGCTGGGCTTCGCACTCGACGCGGCCGCGCAGGCCGTCGATGCGGTGCGGCGCGGCACCGCGCTGCCGGCGGCACTGGCCGCGGTGTTCGCGCAGATGCCGGCCGGCGCGCAGGCGCTGGCGCGCGGCGCGACGCAGGACGTCGCGTACCGGACGATGCGTCGTCTCGGCAGCGCGGACTGGCTGATCGGCCGGCTCGTCAGCAAGGCGCCTCCCGCGCACGTGCATGCGGTGCTCGCCGGTGCGCTCGCGCTGATGCTCGATCCGGAGGAGGCGGCCGCGTACCCGGCATTCACGATCGTCGACCAGGCCGTGACCGTGATCGGCGCACGGCGCGAATTTGCGTTCGCGAAGGGGCTGGTCAACGCTGTGCTGCGGCGTTTCCAGCGTGAGCGCGACGCGCTCGTCGCGGCGATGCAGGATGATCCCGTCGCACGCTGGAATTACCGCACCTGGTGGGTCGATGCGGTGAAGCGTGCGTGGCCGGACGCCTGGCAGGCGATTCTTGCGGCCGGCGAGCGCCAGGGGCCGCTGACGCTGCGCGTGAACGCGCGCCGCGCGACCGTCGACGCATATCTCGACACGCTGCGCGCGAGTGGAATCGACGCGACCGCGATCGGTCGCCACGCGGTGCGGCTCGCGTCGGCGCTGCCGGTCGACCGCATTCCGGGCTTCGCCGACGGCGTCGTATCGGTGCAGGATGCCGGTGCGCAGCTCGCGGCCGAATGGCTCGGTGCGCGCGACGGCATGCGCGTGCTCGATGCGTGCGCGGCACCGGGCGGCAAGACCGGGCATATCCTCGAACTGGCCGACGCCGAAGTCGTTGCGCTCGAAAGCGACGCGACCCGCGCGGCGCGCATCGGCGAGAACCTCGCGCGCCTGTCGCTCGCGGCGGACGTGCGCGTCGGCGATGCGGGCGCGCCGGATGCGTGGTACGACGGCCGTCCGTTCGACCGCATCCTCGCCGACGTGCCGTGCTCGGCGTCCGGCATCGTGCGTCGTCATCCCGATATTCGCTGGCTGCGTCGCGAAGCCGACATCGCCGCGCTCGTCGCGGAGCAGCGCCGCATCCTGACGGCGTTGTGGCCGCTCGTGAAGCCGGGCGGCGAACTGCTCTACGTGACCTGTTCGATCTTCCCCGAGGAAGGTGAGTTGCAGGCTCGCTGGTTTGAAGCGGCCTGTGAAGATGCGGTACGATTGGACGCGCCCGGCCAACTGCTGCCGGGCGGCGTGCACGGCGGGGCGGCCGGCGCACTCGACCAGAACACCGATCACGACGGATTTTTCTACGCGCGGTTTCAGAAACGGTGACGATCAAACACCTTTTTCCACTTCGGCTCGCGGCCGTCCTGCTGGTCGCGTTGACGCTGTGCCTGACTGTCGTTCGGCAGGCGCGCGCCGAGTCGATCGCCGTGCAGCGCGCATCGCTGCAGGCTGACGGAAGCGGCTGGAGCCTCGATGCCCGCTTCGATTTCGAGCTGAATCCGAACCTCGAGGATGCGGTCAACAAGGGCATCCCGCTTTACTTCACGACCGACTTCGAACTGGGCCGCGCGCGCTGGTACTGGTTCGACGAGCAGCCGGTGTCGGTGTCGCAGACGATCCGCCTGTCGTTCCAGCCGCTCACGCGCGAGTACCGCGTGTCGACGGGCGGGCTGCAACTCGGCTTCCCGTCGCTGAAGGACGCGCTCGCGGTCGTCCGGCACATCACGTCGTGGCACGTGATCGACCGCAACCAGGTGCGCGCCGGCGAAACCTACACCGCCTCGGTGCGGATGCAGCTCGATACGGCGCTGATGCCGAAGCCGTTCCAGGTCGACGCGGTGAACAACCGCGACTGGACGCTCGGGTCGGACTGGAAGCGCTTCACTTTCACGGTGACCGAACGTGCTAAATAAAGTGCGCCGCGCGGCCAGCGGGAAGAGCCTCCTCGTTCGCGTGATCGTCTCGACCGTCGCGCTCACGGCGCTGCTGCTGCTCGTGCTGCTCGCGGCCGCGAGCGCGAACACCGAATTCTTCGACCGCTACTACTCGTGGCTGTACGCGATGAACATCATCGTCGCGCTCGTGTTCCTGCTGGTGGTGCTCGGGCTGATCGGGATGATCGTCGTGCGCCTGAGGAAGGGCAAGTTCGGCACGCGGCTGCTCGCTAAGCTCGCGGTGTTCTTCGCGCTCGTCGGCGTGGTGCCGGGCGGGATCATCTACATCGTGTCGTATCAGTTCGTGTCGCGCAGTATCGAGTCGTGGTTCGACGTGAACGTCGAGACCGCGCTGACGGCCGGCCTGAACCTCGGCCGCGGGATGCTCGACGCGTCGCTGTCCGACCTGCAGACGAAGGCGCGGCTCATGTCGGACCAGCTCGCGAGCGTCGATGCGAACACGAACGGCACGACACTCACGCTCTTGCGCCTGCGCGACCAGTTCGGCGTGCAGGATGCGACGATCGTCGAGCCGAGCCGCGGCGGCTCCGGCGCGGCGCCCGAGCTGCACATCGTCGCGCAGGCATCGGGCAATTTCGCCGCGCTGATTCCGGACGACCTGCCGACGCCGTTGATGCTGAGTCAGGCGCGTGAACACGGCGCGTACGCGGCGATCGAGGGCGAGGTCGACGGCGACCCGCGCGCGCACGGCGCGAAGGGCGCGCTGCGGCTGCGCGTCGTGCGGCCGATTCCCGATGCGACGACGTCGCTGCTGCAACCAGCGGAGCGATTCCTGCAGCTCACGCAGCCGGTGCCGCCCACGCTTGCGCACAACGCCGACGCGGTGCAGCGCGCGTATCGCGAATATCAGGAAAAATCGCTCGGCCGCACCGGGCTGCGCAAGATGTACATCGGCACGCTGACGCTTGCGCTGTTCCTCGCGACCTTCATCGCGATGATGCTCGCGCTCGCGCTCGGCCAGCAGCTCGCGCGGCCGCTGTTCCTGCTCGCGCAGGGTACGAAGGAGGTGACGGAAGGCGACTACACGCCGAAGCGCGAGATCAAGTCGCGCGACGAGCTCGGCTTCCTCACGCAGTCGTTCAACGCGATGACGCGCCAGTTGTCGGAGGCTCGGCAGGCGGTCGAGAAGAACCGCATCGCGCTCGAGCATTCGAAGACGTATCTCGAGAGCATCCTCGCGAACCTGACGGCCGGCGTGTTCGTGCTCGATCGCCAGTTCCGGCTGACGACGGCCAACCGCGGCGCCGAGCGGATCTTCCGACAGCCGTTCAGCTCGATGATCGGCACGGCGCTCGACCGAATCGGCGTCGTCGCGGAATTCGGTGCGATGGTGCGCAAGGCGTTCGCCGATCGCGAAGCGGCTTCGGACGGCGGCAGCGGCGATCGCGGTCACTGGCAGCAGCAGTTCGCGATCGAGGTGCCGGGCGAAGCCGATCCGCTGACCTTGCTCGTGCGAGGCACGCGCCTCGTGTCGACGGTCGAGGGCGAGGCCGACGATCCGCAGACGTCCGGCTACGTCGTCGTGTTCGACGACATCTCCGACGTGATTTCCGCGCAGCGTTCGGTCGCATGGGGCGAGGTCGCGCGACGGCTCGCGCACGAGATCAAGAACCCGCTGACGCCGATCCAGCTGTCGGCCGAGCGGCTGCAGATGAAGCTGTCCGACAAGCTCGCACCGCCCGATGCGGACGTGCTCAAGCGCGGCGCGACGATGATCGTCAACCAGGTGGCCGCGATGAAGCGGATGGTCGACGATTTCCGCGAATATGCGCGCACGCCGCCGGCGGTGCTCGCGAACCTGCAGCTGAACGAACTGGCGAGCGAGGTGCTCGGGCTGTATGGTGTCGGCGAAGGCAAGAGCGCGATCGTCGCCGAACTCGCGCCGTCGCTGCCGGTGATTCGCGGCGACGCGACGCAACTGCGCCAGGTGATTCACAACCTGCTGCAGAACGCGCAGGATTCGGTCGCGGAAGTCGCGCATCCGCGTGTGTTGATCGAAACCAAGACAGTAGAATATGGCGATCCCGACGCCGAGGGCAAAACGCGCGTCGCGGTACGTCTTACCGTGTCCGACAACGGGCCCGGTTTTCCGGCACGCATCCTGACCCGTGCGTTCGAGCCGTACGTGACGACGAAGGCGAAGGGCACGGGGCTCGGGCTGGCCACGGTCAAGAAAATCGTCGACGAGCACGGTGCGCGGATCGATCTGCGCAATCGCATGCACGGCGAGACCGTCGAGGGTGCGCAGGTGTCGATCCTGTTCCTGCAGATGGCGAGCGATACGCCAGGCGCCGAATCCGGCGCGCAGGGCGGGACGGCTCCCGCCAAGACAAAAGCAAGTGTGCAGACAAAGGCAGCGTAAATGGCAACCATCCTGGTGGTAGATGATGAAATGGGCATCCGGGAATTGCTCTCGGAGATCCTCAGCGATGAAGGACATGTCGTCGAGGCGGCGGAGAACGCGCAGGCCGCGCGGGAATACCGCCTGAATCAGGCGCCCGATCTCGTGCTGCTCGATATCTGGATGCCCGATACCGACGGCGTCACGCTGCTCAAGGAATGGGCGGCGCAGGGCCTGTTGACGATGCCCGTGATCATGATGTCCGGGCACGCGACGATCGACACGGCCGTCGAGGCGACGAAGATCGGCGCACTCGATTTCCTCGAGAAGCCGATCGCGCTGCAGAAGCTGCTGAAGTCCGTCGAGCACGGTCTCGCGCGCGGCGTGGCACCGGTGTCCGTCAACGCAGCGGCGAAAGCCGGCATCGGGCAAGCATCGGGGCCGGCGGCCGTCGCATCCGCGGCCGCGCTGCCGACGCTCGGCGACGACATGGTCACGGCGCTCGGCCTCGCGGGCCAGACGGCCGCGATTCCGTTCGACATCCCGTTGCGCGAAGCGCGCGACGCATTCGAGCGCGCGTACTTCGAATATCACCTCGCGCGCGAGAACGGCAGCATGACGCGCGTCGCGGAAAAGACGGGCCTCGAGCGCACGCACCTCTATCGCAAGCTCAAGCAGCTCGGCGTCGAGCTCGGCAAGAAGCCGTCCGAAGGCGCCGCATAAAATATTTCGCGAAAACACTTGCGCAAGTGATGAGGGCTGGATATACTTTCTCTTCTTCGTTGGCCCGGTAGCTCAGTTGGTAGAGCAGCGGATTGAAAATCCGCGTGTCGATGGTTCGATTCCGTCCCAGGCCACCAGCAGTTCTAACCCCAAGAATCGGAAGGTTCTTGGGGTTTTTCGTTTGTGGTGGGGTTTGCGCGGCATCGGCGGCGCGCCCGGCAGCATTCGTCGGGGCGTGATAAAATCCGTGCCCGCTCAATGACTTAGCGCATCGCTTCACGCGCACGGCAGGCAGCCCGCAGGCGCCGCCGTGACGCGCGGCAACGATGCCGCGCGATGGGCGGTATAAGCGCGCCGCCGCGTTCGCGGCCGACCGCGCTGCCTATACTGGTCGAGCCGGCGCAGGCCGGCACGCGTCGGGCCGTCCGGCGGCAGCCGGCCCCGGGGCGCAGCGCGACGCGAGCCTACACATTCACGGAGTATCACGGTGATTCGGACAGACGCTAAAGACGGCGCGCTCGTGTTGTTTTCCGGCGGGCAGGACTCGGCCACGTGCGTGGCCTGGGCCCTGGAACGCTACCAGACGGTCGAGACGCTCGGCTTCGATTACGGCCAGCGCCATCGCGTCGAACTCGAGTGTCGCGAAGGTGTACGCGATGCGCTGAAGCACCGGTTTCCCGCATGGGCGGGCCGCCTCGGCGACGATCACATGATCGATCTGTCGGTGCTCGGCGCGATCAGCGATACGGCGATGACGCGCACGATCGAGATCGAGACCGCGGCGAACGGATTGCCGAACACGTTCGTGCCGGGCCGCAACCTGCTGTTCATGACGATCGCGGCCGCGATCGCCTATCGCCGCGGTCTGCGTGTGCTGGTCGGCGGGATGTGCGAGACCGATTTCTCGGGCTACCCGGACTGCCGCGACGACACGATGAAGGCGCTGCAGGTCGCGCTGAACCTCGGGATGGATACGCGCGTCGTGCTCGAGACCCCGCTGATGTGGCTGGACAAGGCGCAGACGTGGCAACTCGCCGAGCAACTCGGCGGCGAGGCGCTCGTCGAACTGATTCGCGTCGAGACGCACACGTGCTACGTGGGCGAGCGCGCGGAGCTGCACGACTGGGGTTTCGGCTGCGGCGAATGCCCGGCCTGCAAGCTGCGCAAGCGCGGCTACGAGGCCTACCTGAAGGGCGAGCGGGTGACCGAAGCACCGCTGTGACGCGGGTGCGGCGGCAGCGCCGGATGAATAACGGATTCTGATCGACAACGAGCGGCGCGAGCCGGACGAAGCACAATGACTTACGCGGTCAAGGAAATTTTCTACACGTTGCAGGGCGAGGGCGCGAACGCGGGCCGTCCGGCCGTGTTCTGCCGGTTCGCCGGCTGCAATCTGTGGTCGGGCCGCGAAGAGGATCGTGCGGACGCCGTGTGCCGTTTCTGCGATACGGACTTCGTCGGCACCGACGGCGAGAACGGCGGCAAGTTCAAGGACGCCGAAGCACTCGTCGCGACGATCGCCGGCCTGTGGCCGGACGGCGAAGCGCATCGCTTCGTCGTCTGCACGGGCGGCGAGCCGATGCTGCAGCTCGACCAGCCGCTCGTCGACGCGCTGCATGCGGCGGGCTTCGAGATCGCGATCGAGACCAACGGCTCGCTGCCCGTGCTCGAAACGATCGACTGGATCTGCGTGAGCCCGAAGGCTGACGCGCCGCTCGTCGTCACGAAGGGCAACGAACTGAAGGTCGTGATCCCGCAGGACAACCAGCGGCTTGCCGACTACGCGAAGCTCGATTTCGAGTATTTTCTCGTGCAGCCGATGGACGGCCCGTCGCGCGATCTCAATACGAAGCTCGCGATCGACTGGTGCAAGCGGCATCCGCAGTGGCGGCTGTCGATGCAGACCCACAAATATCTGAACATTCCCTGAGCCACGGCTTTTGACATCGTGCTGATTACCCGAAAACTCGAATTCGACGCGGGCCACCGCATTCCCGATCACCGCAGCCAGTGCCGGAACCTGCACGGCCACCGCTACGTGCTCGAAGTCACGTTGCGCGGCGATCTCGTCGATACCGAGGGGGCGCCCGACCGCGGCATGGTGATGGATTTCGCCGACGTGAAGGCGCTCGCGGTCGAGCATCTCGTCAACAAGTGGGATCACGCGTTCCTGGTCTACGCGCGCGACGAAGTCGTGCGCTCGTTCCTCGAGCAGATGGCCGACCACAAGACCGTCGTGCTCGACCGGATCCCGACCGTCGAGAACCTCGCGGCGATCGCATTCGACATCCTCGCGAACGTGTACGACGCGCACTACGGCGTGAACCTGCGCCTGGAACGCGTGCGCTTGTACGAAACGCCGAACTGCTGGGCCGACGTCGAGCGCCAGCCCGGCCGCTGATCCTGCCTTTTCGGCAGCCTCGCCAACCGGCGCGGGCTGCCTGCCACCGCGCCGTGCGGCCTCGTCCGGCGCCGCTCCCCGCCTGTTCCCACATTCCGCGTAACGCCGCGCTATGATCGCTGCGTGGCACCGGAAAAACGCATCCGTGCGCCAGCGCGCGGCCCGCGCTGTCGGATCGGCCGCCCACGGCCGACTGACGTTCCAGGGTCCCGTGTTGCACCCGCTTCGCTTGTTGCTTGTCCCGTTCGATTGCCGTTCCGTCCCGGAGGCCGTATCGATGAGCACGCTCACCAATTCCCTCAAACAACGTCTGCACGACGGCGACGAGCCGCTGTACGGCCTGTGGCTGTCGCTCGGCTGCGAAACGGCCGCGGAAGCGCTCGCGCACGCCGGCTACGACTGGCTCTGCATCGACATGGAGCACGCGCCGAACGATAGCCGCGACGTCGCGTCGCAACTGCGCGCGCTGGCCGCCGCGCACCTGCCGAGCGAGCCCGTCGTGCGCGTGCCGGGGCGCGAGCCGTGGCTCGTGAAGCGCGCGCTCGACGCCGGCGCGCGCACGCTGATGTTCCCGTGCATCGAGACGCCCGACGAGGCCGCGCACGCAGTGCGGCTCACGCGCTTCCCGTCGCCGGATTCCCCCGACGGGCTGCGCGGCGTGGCCGGCATGGTGCGCGCGGCGGCGTTCGGCATGCGCCGCGATTACCTGCAGACGGCGAACGCGCAGGTCGCGGTGATCGTGCAGATCGAATCGGCGCGCGGTATCGATGAAGTCGAGCGGATCGCCGCGACACCGGGCGTCGACTGCCTGTTCGTCGGCCCGGCCGATCTGGCGGCGAGCCTCGGGCATCTCGGCGACAGCCGCCACCCGGACGTCGAAACCGCGATGGCGCGCGTGCTCGCGGCCGGCAAGCAGGCTGGCGTCGCGGTCGGCATCTTCGCGAACGATACCGCGACCGCGCGCCAGTATCGCGAGGCCGGCTACCGGATGATCACGCTGTCGGCCGACGTGAGCTGGCTGCTGCGCGCGACGCGCCAGGCGCTGCAGGAGGTGCGGTCATGAACGGCGGCGACGGCGCGAGGCCCGGCAGCGCGCGGCGTACGGCCGGCGTATGCGCGCGGATCGGCACGATGTTCGGGCTGTGGGCCGTGTGCGTCGCGGCGGTCGCGCAGAATGCGCCGCACGCGAAGCCGGACCCGGCGCGCGAGACGCAATCCGCGGTGGCCGACTACAACGCCGGCGACTATCGTGCGGCGCTGGTGCAGTTCCACGACGCGGCCGAACGCGGCGACCGGCTCGCGCAGTTCAACTACGCGATGATGCTGCTCACCGGCGTCGGCGTGACCGCGAACGTCGACGAAGGGCTGCGCTGGCTGAAGCGGGCGGCCGACGCGAACATGTCGCATGCGCAGTACGTGTACGGGCGGATGTTCGACGACGGCGAGTTCGTCGCGCGCAATCCGGCCGAAGCGCACCGCTGGTTCCTGCGTGCGGCGAAGCAGGGGCACGTGCAGGCCGAGCTGTCGCTCGCGAACCAGTTTCTCGACGGGCGCGGCACGCCGCGCGACAACCGGCAGGCGTTCGCTTGGTACAAGCAGGCAGCCGACGCGGGCGAGCCGACCGCGCAGTACGTGACCGCATCGTTCTACGAGCGCGGCGGCGATGGCGTCACGCAGAACCTGAACATCGCGCGCGCGTATTACGCGGCCGCGGCCGCGCAGGGCGACGAGACGGCCGGGCTGAAATTCAAGGAGCTGAGCGCGCGCCTGAAGACGCAGGAGCCGGCATCGGGCGCCGGCGCGGACCACGGGAGCCCGCGCGCGACGCCGCAGTGAGCGGGCGGCACGCACCGCATTCGACCTGCCCAAGGAAAAACGGCGCACGAAGCGCCGTTTTTTTTGTCGCAGACTGCTCTGCCGGCGACCGCGTGCCGTGCTGCGGCGTCAGCTCTTCATCAGCCGCCGCTGTCGCCCGACGCTCATGATCATCCCGATCGCGATGCCGAGCGTCGTGAGCGCGGTGCCTCCGTAGCTCATGAACGGCAAAGGCACGCCGACGACGGGCAGCACGCCGCTCACCATCCCGATGTTGACGAACGCATAGACGAAGAACGCGAGCGTGAGCGAGCCCGCGAGCAGCCGGCCGAACAGCGTCGCGCCCTGCGCGGCGATGTAGAGCCCGCGCGCGATCAGCGCCATGTAGAGCGTCAGCAGCACGAGGCCGCCTGCGAGCCCCCATTCCTCCGAGAACACCGCGAAGATGAAGTCGGTGTGTTTCTCCGGAATGAACTCGAGGTGGGCCTGCGTGCCCTTCAGATAGCCCTTGCCGAGCACGCCGCCCGAGCCGATCGCGATCACGGCCTGGATCGTGTGGAAGCCCTTGCCGAGCGGGTCGGAAGTCGGATCGAGCAGCGTGCACACGCGGTGCTTCTGGTAGTCGTGCATCAGCGGCCACTGCACTTCGGGCTGGCAGATGCGCTCTTCGAACACGGCGATCGAGCCGACCGCGATCACGCCCGCGACGAGCACCGGCACGATCAGCTTGAACGACAGGCCGGCGAGGTAGATCACGAAGAAGCCGGCTGCGAACACGAGCAGGCCCGTGCCGAGGTCGGGCTGCTTGGCGATCAACCCGACCGGCACCATCAGGATCCCGAACGCGGCGACGAAGTCGTACCAGCGCAGGCCACCTTCGCGGCGCTGGTAATACCACGCGAGCATCAGCGGTGTCGCGATCTTGAGGATTTCCGACGGCTGGATCACGACGCCGACGTTCAGCCAGCGCTTCGCGCCCTTCTTGGTCATCCCGAACAGCGCGACCGCGATCAGCAGCGCGACCCCGAACGAATACAGCGGGACCGCGAAGCGCATCAGCGTCGTCGGCGGAATGTTGGCGATCACCCACATCAGCACGAACGTCAGCAGGATGTTGCGCAATTGGTCCTCGACGCGGCCCGGCATGTCGATCGACGCGCTGTACAGCGTGACGATGCCGACGCACAGCAGCAGGAACACGATGAGGGCGAGCGGGCGGTCGAAGCCCGCGAACATCTGCTTGATCTTGTCGAGCCAGGCGCGCTTGTCGAATTGCATGCCTTTCTCCGTTAATGAGCGGTGCCGGCGTTCGCCGCTTTCGCGGCGGCCAGGGCACGGGAGTTGTCGTCGCGCGGCGCGGTGGCGAGCGGCTGCGCGTCGCTGGCGGGCCGGCGCGGCCGGTGCGGGCGCCGGATCGGCGGCAGGCTCGCGGGCATCGGCGCCGCGGCGCTCGCGACGGCCGGCTGCGCCGCGCTTGCCCCGGCCGCACCCGATGCATCGGGCGCCGACGCGGCCGATGCCGCGTCCGCCGCGCTGGCTGCGGTCGGCACGACGGGCTGCGCAAGCGCCTTGAAGCCGGCCGCGACGGACACGGTCTTCGAGGCATCGCCGATCACCGGTGCGTTGATCGGCTCGGTCGCCGACGCAGCGGCGGCGACGGCGGCCGCCTCGTTCTCCGGTTTCTGGCGATCGACGAGGTAGAAATCGAGCACGCGGCGTGCGATCGGGCCCGCGGCCTGCGCGCCCCAACCGCCGTTCTCGACGACCAGCGCGATGGCGATCTGCGGATGGTCGACCGGCGCGTACGCGATGAACAGCGCGTGGTCGCGCAAGTGCTCGGCGAGCAGGTGGCCCTTGTAGTTCGAGCCCTGCAGCGAGAACACCTGCGCGGTGCCGGTCTTGCCGGCCGCGAGGTACGGCGCGCCGCGGAACACCTTGTACGCGGTGCCGGACGGGTTTTCGATCACGTTCTCCATCCCGCGCTTCACGACGTCGATGTCGGCCTGCTTGAGCGGAATCGTTTCGCTTTCCTTCGGCACGGTCAGATGGCGCCCGCGCGTGATCGGATCCTCGACTTCCTTCACGAGGTGGGGCTTCATCACGACGCCGTTGTTCGCGAGCGTCGCGGTGGCGTGCGCGAGCTGCAGGATCGTGAACGAGTTGTAGCCCTGGCCGATCCCGAGGCTGATCGTCTCGCCGTCGAACCACTTCTGCTGCGCGGCCTTCTTGAACGCCTTCTTCTTCCAGTCGGTCGACGGCAGGATCCCGCGCGCCTCGCCCTGGATGTCGATGCCGGTGATCTGGCCGAAACCGAACGGCTTCATGAAGTTCGCGATCGCATTCACGCCGAGGTCGCGCGCGAGCATGTAGAAGTAGGTGTCGTTCGACACCATGATCGCCTTGTTCATGTCGACCCAGCCCTGGCCCGAGCGCACGTCGTTGCGGAACGTGTGGCCGCCGAACGTGAAGTAGCCGGGATCCTGGAAGCCCCAGCCCGGCGAGCGCTTGCCGAGCGTCAGGCCGGCCAGCGCCATGAACGGCTTGTACGTCGAGCCGGGCGGGTAGGTGCCGTGCAGCGGGCGGTTCAGGAGCGGCTTGTCGGTGGAGTTGTTCAGCTCGTCCCAGGTCTGCTGGTCGATGCCGTCGACGAACGAGTTCGGGTCGAAGCTCGGCGACGACACGAACGCGAGCACGTCGCCCGACTTCGGCTCGATCGCGACGAGCGCGCCGCGCTTGCCGGCAAACGCCTGCTCGGCGACCTGCTGCAGCCCGATGTCGAGCGACAGCACGAGGTTGTTGCCGGGCGTCGCCTGCGTGCGCGACAGCGTGCGCACGGGCCGGCCGCCGGCCGTCACCTCGACTTCCTCGAAGCCGGTGAGCCCATGCAGCTCGGTTTCGTAGCTCTGCTCGACGCCGATCTTGCCGATGTAGTCGGTGCCCTTGTAGTTGTTCGCGTCGCGACGCGGATCGTAGTGTTCCTGGTCGCTGTCGTTGTCGTCGCTGATCGCGTCGATGCGATCCTGGTCGCGCTTCGAGATGCGGCCGATGTAGCCGATCACGTGCGCGGCCGTCGTGCCGAGCGGGTATTGGCGGAACAGGCGCGCGCGCACGTCGACGCCGGGGAAGCGGAAGCGCTGCGCGGTGAAGCGCGCGACTTCCGCGTCGGTGAGGCGCGTGCGGATCGGCAGGCTCTCGAAGTTCTTCGAATCTTCCTGCAGCTTCTTGAAGCGGCGGCGGTCGCGCGCGTCGATCGGGATGATCGCGGATAGCTTGTCGATCGTGTTGTCGAGCGTGTCGTCGAGCTTCGACGGCGTGATCTCGAGCGTGTACGCCGAATAGTTCTTCGCGAGGACCACGCCGTTGCGATCGGTGATGATCCCGCGGTTCGGCACGATCGGCGCGACCGAAATGCGGTTTTCCTCGGCCTGCAGCGCGTATTTGCCGTGCTGCATCAACTGCAGGTAGAAGAAGCGGCTCGCGAGCAGCCCGAAGCAGACGAACACGAACACGCCCGCCGCCGCGACGCGCAGGCGGAACTTCGAGAGCTGCTGTTGGGTGTCGTTGAATTCGGTCATGCGGTTACGATCGGTCTGGCCCGTGCGCGGCGAGCGCGCGCGGGCGAGGCGCCGCCCCGGAGCGCGGCGCGCGGGCGTGGGGGCGGCGGGTATTCAAGGTCGGTCCGGCTCAGATGGGGCGCGTATCGTCCGGGTCAACCGGGCGGCGTTGCGGCATCAGCAGCAGGTGGCTCGCGATCGGCCACAGCGCGGCCTCGACGAAGCCGTCCACCAGATAGCGCCAGCCGGGAAACGCGGCGCCCATCACGAGGCGGATCACGAACGGCACCAGCTGCGCGACGACGAGCAGCGGCGTGACGTACAGCACCTGTACGCCGATCGGCATCCACAGCACGCGGCGGTGGATCGTGATCGCGCCGTACGACAGCAGCGTATAGGCAAGCGCGTGCTCGCCGAGCAGCCCCGCGTCATGCACGTCCATCAGGATGCCGAGCGCGAACGCGACGCCCATCCCGACCTTGCGCGGCTGGTGGATGTTCCAGAACAGCAGCACGAGCGCGACGAAATCGGGCACGCCGGGCAGGCGGCCCCACGGCATCAGGTTCAGCAGGAATGCGGCGGCGAGGCTGAAGACGATGAAGTACGGGTTGACCGGCTGCAGGATGTATTGCGGGCGGTTCATCGCTGGGCTCCTGGTTGCCCGGCCGCGGGCTTCGCGGGCGCGACGGCGGGCTTGGCCGGAGCGACGGGTGCCGACGGCGCGGGTTTCGCGCCGGGCGCGGCCGCGGCGGCCGCCTTCGCGTTCGCGTCGGCCTTTTCGGCCTTGTCGCCCTTCGCGGCGGCCTTGGCGCCCTTCTTGCCCTTCGCGTTCTTCTCGGCGGCCGGATCGGGCTCGGCCGGGCGCGGCGGGACGTCGTTCTGGTAGTGCAGCACCAGCATCTGGCGCGCGCCGCGCACGGCGGCGACCGGCGCGCAGGTCACGCGCGCGAACGCGGTATCGGCGAGCTTGTCGACGCGCACGACCTTCGCGACCGGCAGGCCCGGCGGATACACGCCGTCGAGGCCGCTCGTGACGAGTTCGTCGCCGGCGACGAGGTCCGAGCTCGTCGGCACGAAGCGCAGGTCGAGCGAGTCGCCCTTCGGCGTGCCGTAGATCACGCTGCGCAGGCCGGTGCGCAGCACCTGCACGGGAATCGCGAGATCGCGGTCGGTGATCAGCGTGACTTCGGCCTGCAGCGGGAACACGCGCGTGATCTGGCCGATCACGCCGTCCTCGCTGACGACCGGCGCGCCGTTCTGGATGCCCTGCTGAGAACCTTGCCCGATCACGATCTTCTGCGTGAACGGGTCGCTGGTGTCGTACTGGATTTCGACGGGCGTCGATTGCGTCGCGACGTGCTGGCGCAGCTCGAGCACCGCGCGCAGGTGCATGTTTTCCTGCGTGAGCACCGCGGCCTGGTTGGCCTGCGTGGACAATTGCAGGTTGCGCTTGCGTAGCGCGTCGTTCTCGTGGCGCAGCGATGCGCCCGTGACGGCGATGTCGGCCGCGCCCATGAACAGGTCACGCGGCACGAGCGCCGCGCGCTGCAGCGGGTACAGCACGGTGCCGAGCACGCCGCGGACGATTTCGAGCGTGCTGAAGCGCGCGTCCGACACGAGGAGCGCAATGGCGAGGGCGACGAAGAAGATGAGCCGCGCGAGCGCGGGCGGACCTTGCTTGAAGAGGGGCGGCGGACTGTATTCCATGGTCGGCGCCGGGCGCGTGTGATCGGTTAAATAATGCTCAGACGCGCAAACGGCGCGGCGGTTCGTTCTGAACGAGCGATCCGGCCACGCCGCGGGTGCGCCATATCAAACGGGACTGCTTAGGCGATCACTCGTACGAGAAGATGCTGCCCAGCTTGTCCATGCGCTCGAGCGCCATGCCCGAACCGCGTACGACGCAGGTGAGCGGATCTTCGGCGACGAGCACCGGCAGGCCGGTTTCTTCCGCGAGCAGGCGATCGAGGTCGCGCAGCAGCGCGCCGCCGCCCGTCAGCATCATCCCGCGCTCGGCGATGTCGGCGCCGAGTTCCGGCGGCGTCTGCTCGAGGGCGATCTTCACCGACGACACGATCTGGTTCAGTGGATCGGTCAGCGCTTCGAGGATTTCGTTGCTGGAGATCGTGAAGCTGCGCGGAATGCCTTCCGACAGGTTGCGGCCCTTCACTTCCATTTCCTTGACTTCGGAGCCCGGGAACGCGGAGCCGATTTCCTTCTTGATCGCCTCGGCGGTCTGTTCGCCGATCAGCATCCCGTAGTTGCGGCGGATGTAGTTGACGATCGCCTCGTCGAACTTGTCGCCGCCGACGCGCACCGAGCCTTTATAGACGATGCCGCCGAGCGAGATCACGCCGACTTCCGTCGTGCCGCCGCCGATGTCGACGACCATCGAGCCCGTGGCTTCCGACACCGGCAGGCCCGCGCCGATCGCGGCCGCCATCGGCTCCTCGATCAGGTAGACCTGCGACGCGCCGGCGCCATGCGCCGCTTCCTTGATCGCGCGACGCTCGACCTGGGTCGAGCCGCACGGCACGCAGATGATGATGCGCGGCGACGGCGAGAACATGCGCGACTCGTGCGCCGTCTTGATGAACTGCTTGATCATCTGCTCGGTGACGGTGAAGTCGGCGATCACGCCGTCCTTCATCGGGCGGATCGCCTCGATGTTGCCCGGCACCTTGCCGAGCATCTGCTTGGCTTCCTTGCCGACCGCCTGGATCGTCTTCTTGCCGTTGGGGCCGCCTTCCTGACGAATCGACACGACGGACGGTTCATCGAGCACGATGCCCTTGCCGCGCATGTAGATCAGGGTGTTTGCGGTGCCGAGGTCGATCGCCAGATCGTTGGAGAAGTAGCTGCGCAAAAAACCGAACATTCAGAATCCTGTTTCGCTCTGGGCCGGCCCTGCATAGCGAACGCTGAGGGCGGCAGCGGAAAAAATAACAGCCTCGGGAAGCGTGGCGGAAGCGGCCGCCGCGGCGCACGAAGCTGCGAGTGATGTCTACCGGGGATCGCACGAAGCACGCACGGCTTGCCGAAGCGGGGCGAAACGGTGCGGGAAAAGGCTGCCGGGTTTGGGTCGAACGCGTAATGATACCTTATAATTTCACGGTATTTGAATCGAAACGGACGGTATTTTTGCCGCTTCGGCCCCGATTTTTGAGGGTGGGATCGCACCCTCCAACCCCCCGCCGCAGCGCGATTTTCGATGCGCTGCGCAGCCTTGTTTTTCCGGTGATCGCATGGCCCTGACCCTGACCGATGTGAAACGCATCGCGCACCTGGCGCGACTCGAAATGGCCGACGCCGACGCCGAGCATACGCTCGGCCAGCTCAATGAATTCTTCGGGCTCGTCGAGCAGATGCAGGCGGTCGACACCGCCGGCATCGCGCCGCTCGCCCACCCGATCGAACAGATCCAGGAAGTCGCGCAGCGCCTGCGCGACGACGCCGTGACGGAAGTCGTCAATCGCGACGACAACCAGCGTCCGGCGCCGGCCGTCCAGGACGGCCTCTATCTCGTGCCGAAGGTGATCGAGTAAGCATTCGATGACAAGCGCGCCGCCTTCGCGCCGCGCGCCACCCAGAATTCCCAGGAAAACCACTCAATGCACGCAAAAAGCCTGACCGAACTGCGCGCCGCGCTCGCCGCCAAGGAATGCTCGGCCGTCGAGCTCGCGCAGCTCTACCTGAAACGGATCGACGCGGCACGCGACCTGAACGCGTTCGTCCATGTCGACGCCGACCTCACCCTCGCGCAGGCGAAGGCCGCCGACGCCGAACTCGCGCGCGGCGCGGGCGGCGCGCTGACCGGCCTGCCGATCGCGCACAAGGACGTGTTCGTCACGCGCGGCTGGCGCTCGACCGCCGGCTCGAAGATGCTCGCGAACTACGAGAGCCCGTTCGACGCGACCGTCGTCGCCCGCCTGCAGGCGGCCGGCATGGTCACTCTTGGCAAGACCAACATGGACGAGTTCGCGATGGGCTCGTCCAACGAGAATTCGGCGTTCGGCGCCGTGAAGAACCCGTGGGACACGAACGCCGTGCCGGGCGGCAGCTCGGGCGGCAGCTCGGCGGCCGTCGCCGCGCGCCTCGCGCCGGCCGCGACCGGCACCGACACCGGCGGCTCGATCCGCCAGCCCGCGTCGTTCGCGGGCGTGACGGGCATCAAGCCGACCTACGGCCGCGTGTCGCGCTACGGGATGATCGCGTTCGCGTCGTCGCTCGACCAGGGCGGCCCGATGGCGCAAAGCGCGTCCGACTGCGCGCTGCTGCTGAACGCGATGGCCGGCTTCGACGAGCGCGACTCGACGAGCCTCGAGCGCGACGACGAAGACTTCACGCGCCACATCGGCCAGCCGTGGGCGCCGGGCAACGATGCGGGCAAGCCGCTCGCGGGCCTGCGCATCGGCCTGCCGAACGAATATTTCGGCGACGGCCTCGCCGACGACGTGCGCGCGTCGATCGACGCAGCGCTCAAGCAATACGAGGCGCTCGGCGCGACGCTCGTGCCGGTGTCGCTGCCGAAGACGGAACTGTCGATCCCCGTGTATTACGTGATCGCGCCGGCCGAGGCGTCGTCGAACCTGTCGCGTTTCGACGGCGTGCGCTTCGGCCACCGCGCCGCGCAGTACGGCGACCTGCTCGACATGTACAAGAAGTCGCGCGCCGAAGGCTTCGGCCCCGAGGTGAAGCGCCGTATTCTCGTCGGCACCTACGTGCTGTCGCACGGCTACTACGACGCGTACTACCTGCAGGCGCAGAAGATCCGCCGCATCATCGCGAACGATTTCCAGGAAGCGTTCAAGTCCTGCGACGTGATCATGGGCCCGGCGTCGCCGACGGTCGCATGGGATCTCGGCGCGAAGGGCGACGATCCGGTGCAGATGTATCTCGCGGATATCTACACGCTGTCGGTGAGCCTCGCAGGCCTCCCCGGCATGAGCGTGCCGTGCGGCTTCGGCGCCGGCGCGAACGCGAAGCGCCCGGTCGGTCTGCAGATCATCGGCAACTATTTCAACGAAGCCCGGATGCTGCAGGTCGCCGACGCGTTCCAGCGCGCGACCGACTGGCACAAGCAAGTTCCGGCGGGGGTGTAAGCATATGACTCAATGGGAAGTCGTCATCGGTCTCGAGACGCACGCGCAACTGTCGACCGTCTCGAAGATTTTCTCCGGCGCGTCGACGCAGTTCGGCGCCGAGCCGAACACGCAGGCCTGCCCGGTCGACCTGGCGCTGCCGGGCGTGCTGCCGGTGCTGAACCGCGGCGCGGTCGAACGCGCGATCCGCTTCGGCCTCGCGATCGGTTCGACCATCGCGCCGCGCAGCATCTTCGCGCGCAAGAATTATTTCTACCCCGATCTGCCGAAGGGCTATCAGATCAGCCAGTACGAGATTCCGGTCGTGCAGGGCGGCCAGATCACGATCCAGGTGCCCGCCAACGAAAAGGCCGGCAAGGAAGCGTACGAGAAGACGGTCAACCTGACCCGCGCGCACCTCGAGGAAGACGCGGGCAAGTCGCTGCATGAAGACTTCGCCGGGATGACGGGGATCGACCTGAACCGCGCGGGCACGCCGCTGCTCGAGATCGTCACCGAGCCGGAAATGCGCAGCGCGGCCGAGGCCGTGGCCTATGCGAAGGCGCTGCACGCGCTCGTCGTGTGGCTCGGCATCTGCGACGGCAACATGCAGGAAGGCTCGTTCCGCTGCGACGCGAACGTGTCGGTGCGGCCGGTCGGCCAGGAGAAGTTCGGCACGCGCGCCGAGATCAAGAACCTGAACTCGTTCCGGTTCCTCGAGGAAGCGATCAACTACGAAGTGCGCCGCCAGATCGAGCTGATCGAGGACGGCGGCGAGGTCGTGCAGGAAACGCGCCTCTACGATCCGGACAAGCGCGAGACGCGTTCGATGCGCAGCAAGGAAGACGCGCACGACTACCGCTACTTCCCCGACCCCGACCTGATGCCGCTCGTGATCGGCCGCGACTGGGTCGAGCGCGTGCAGGCCGGGATGCCCGAGCTGCCGGCCGCGATGCAGCAGCGTTTCGTCGAGCAGTACGGCGTGTCCGCGTACGACGCGGGCGTGCTGACGTCGAGCAAGGCGATGGCCGCGTACTTCGAGGCCGTGGTCGCGAAGGCCGGCGCGGCGAACGCGAAGATCGCCGCGAACTGGCTGATGGGCGACGTGTCGTCGCAGCTGAACCGCGACGGCATCGAGATCGACGCGATTCCCGTCTCGGCCGCGCAGCTCGCGCTGGTGCTGCAGCGCATCGCCGACGGCACGATCTCGAACAAGATCGCGAAGGAAATCTTCGCGACGATCTGGGACGAGAAGGCGACCGACGAAGGCGCGGCCGACCGCATCATCGACGCGAAGGGCCTGAAGCAGATCTCCGACACCGGCGCGCTGGAAGCGATCATCGACGAGGTGCTGGCGGCGAACGCGAAGTCGGTCGAGGAGTTCCGCGCCGGCAAGGAAAAGGCGTTCAACGCGCTGATCGGCCAGGCGATGAAGGCGACCAAGGGCAAGGCCAATCCGCAGCAGGTCAACGAGTTGCTGAAGAAGAAGCTCGGCTGAGCATGGCCGCGCGCCTGAACCGCGCCTGACGACGGGCCGCCGCCGAAACTGTTCGGGGCGGCCCGTCGTTTTGGTGCATGCGTTATCGTGTGCGCGTGTGCCTTGCACCGTCCAACGGAGGAACGAATGGCGAAACAACCGTCGCTCGACGATTTCCGCGTGCCGTACAGCACGCGCGAGAAGGAAGCCGCCGCATTCACGCTCGATGCGTTCGATCCGGCCGCGAAGCCGTTCTCGTCGGGGTCGAAGGATGCCGACCGCGAACGGCTGTCGGCCGTGTCGACCGAGCTCGACGTACAGCAGGAGCGCCTGCACACGCAGCAGAAGAAGCGTGTGCTGCTCGTGCTGCAGGGGATGGATACCAGCGGCAAGGACGGCACCGTGCGCGCGGTGTTCCGCGAGGTCGACCCGCTCGGCCTGCGCGTCGTGTCGTTCAAGGCGCCGACGCCGATCGAGGCCGTGCACGACTTCCTGTGGCGCGTGCATCTGCAGGCGCCGGCCGCGGGCGAACTCGCGATCTTCAACCGCAGCCACTACGAAGACGTGCTCGTGCCGCGCGTGCTCGACGCGATCGACAGCAAGGAATGCGAGCGCCGCTACCGGCAGATTCGCGATTTCGAGACGATGCTGTTCGAGAACGGCACGACGATCATCAAGTGCTTCCTGCACATCTCGAAGGACGAGCAGCGCGAGCGGCTGCAGGCGCGCATCGACGATCCGACCAAGCACTGGAAGTTCGACATCGCCGATCTCGACGCGCGCAAGCACTGGGACGCGTACCAGTCGGCGTACCGCGACGCGCTCGCCGCGACGTCGGCCGAGCATGCGCCGTGGTACGTGATCCCGGCGAACTCGAAGACGCATCGCAACGTGATGATCGCCGAGCTGCTGCTGCGCACGATGACCGACATGAAGCTCGAATTCCCGCCGCCGAAGCCGGAACTCGAGGGCGTGAAGATCCGCTAGGCTGCGATCCTGTAACAACATCGAACTGAACTGAACAACGGAACCCGACATGATGCGAGTGATTACCGCCAACCTGAACGGCATCCGCTCCGCCGCGAAGAAGGGCTTCTTCGAATGGCTCGGCGAACAGAACGCCGATTGCGTGTGCGTGCAGGAAATCAAGGTATCGGCCGACGACCTGCCGGCCGAATTCGTCGAGCCGCACGGCTTCAGGAGCTACTTCCACCACGCCGAGAAAAAGGGCTACAGCGGCGCGGGCGTGTACAGCCGCCACGAGCCCGATGACGTGATCATCGGCTTCGGCAGCAGCGAATTCGACGCCGAGGGGCGCTACGTCGAGGCGCGCTACGGCAAGCTGTCGGTCGTGTCGGTGTACGTGCCGTCCGGCTCGAGCGGCGAAGAGCGGCAGCAGGCGAAGTATCGCTTCATGGATGAGTTCATGCCGCACCTCGCCGAGCTGAAGAAGAAGCGCGAGGTGATCCTGTGCGGCGACGTGAACATCGTGCACAAGGAAATCGACATTAAGAACTGGAAGAGCAACCAGAAGAACTCGGGCTGCCTGCCGGAAGAGCGGGCGTGGCTCACGCAGCTGTTCGACGATGTCGGCTACGTCGACGTGTTCCGCACGCTCGACCCGCGCCCCGAGCAGTACACGTGGTGGAGCAACCGCGGCCAGGCGTACGCGAAGAACGTCGGGTGGCGGATCGATTACCAGATCGCGACGCCGGGCGTGGCCGGCACCGCGAAGCGCACGTCGATCTTCAAGGACATCAAGTTCAGCGATCACGCGCCGCTGACGGTGGATTACGACTACAAGAAGTGAGCGTCGGCGCGACGCGACGCCGCGCGCGTCGCCGTCGAGCCGTCCGGTCGCCGGATGCGAAAACGGGCCGCATGTCGAACATGCGGCCCGTTTCGTTTTTGTTTCGGTGCGGCGATCATGCCGCCGGGCGACGGCTATTCGTCCCAATGTTTAGCGAATGCCGCTTGTACGCGGCTCTGATTCGTTCATGCAGCACACGCACTTTCAGACTCATCCGATATTCAAGGCCCCCTCGTTTTGTGGAGACTGCTCGACGGATACTCGAGTGTTTTCCGAAAGCGCGAATCATTCATCACGGCCGTCCTCAGGCCGCGATGGTCCATTCAGTGAGGAGAACTTTGCGTGTCGGAACAAGCAATCAACGAAACGACGTACCTTTTCACCACTATCGGCGCGGGAACCGAGCGCGGTGGGAGGGTTACGCGCGTGTCCACCAATGCGACGATCGACAATCTGGGATTGGCCGTAGTCGGCGATATCGTTGCATACGAGGAAGGAACAGAGGCCATGATCGTAGATGGGGCCGGCTTTGCCGTCATGTGGCACGGCAGGCCGGTGATGACTGTCACCGGATCCCATTTGAGTAATGGTGATCGTATCGTGACCGCTGCGCGGGACGCGTGCGACAACATTACGGTTCGAGATGGCGAGGAGATTCCCCGGCTGTTTGAACCGGCGTATTCGCCGATTTTGGCCGATGTTGTTCGTACGGGAGGCGGCGGTGCGTAAGGCGGCGATTCGGCATGGCGACCCAACAACGACGTCTGGAACCGTGATCGCTTATTCGTCGACGATTTATGACGATGGAAGGCACGTGGCGCTGAGCGGCGACGAAGCGACGTGCGGCAACTGTAACGGGACATTCAAAATATTCGGAACCGGTAAAGGGATATCGGAAAAAGGTCGGGTTGTAGCTGTCGAAGGCGACCTCGTACTCTGTCCGTGCAAAGCGAATCGAGTCCTCGTCGGCGGCAATCCGGGAATATTCCTGAATTCATATATCGATGACGGCACACTGACCGTTGCGCACGCAGCGGATCCGAGTTCGGCACTGATGTCGGATGCCCCTGACGACGATATCGAGCATTTTTTCGAGATTGTCGATGCAATCTCTGGAAAACCTGTCGAAGGAATGAGCTACAAAGTGCTGAGCAACGGATGCACGCTCGTTAACGACGTGCCTCTTGCCCACGGCAGAACGCGTTCGTTCCCGATGAAAACATACCCTGATCTCACTGTCATAGTGTGGCGTACAGGGAATGTCCGATGAGTGATGCGATTAACGAGGATCTGCGATTGCTTGCTGCGATCGCATACGGTGAAGCGTCTGTCGCAAACGATTCGGACGAAATCGGAGGAATCGCTTTTGCGGTCGCAAACCGATGTCGGGCATGGGGTGGGAAGAGCGTATCCCAACTGCGTGCAACGGACCGGAACTATGCCTATGCGTGGAATGGCACCAATCAACGGTTCAACAAGCTGATGTCTACCCCAGACGACAAACTTGATGCCGACTCGGGGATGAGGCTGGCTGTCGAGTGGGCGCGAAAAGCGCTCGAAAATGAAGGTCCGGACCCATCGAATGGTGCATTTTGGTGGGACGGTCGTGACTTCATGACCGCGTACGCATCACACCCGAAAGTCAAAGATACATTCAAGTGGGGGGGCGCCGTCGCACAACATTTTCGGAGTACGGGAGAATCCTGGGACGTTCGTCACGCGATGGAGAGTGGTAAACAAGAAGACTGGAAAAACAGTCGATGGCACTGAACGAGGCCGCTACGATTCGGTATGGGTGTCAACGGCGGCCCATGGAAGCACAATTTTCTGGAAATACAATCCCGATTTTCTGAGGGCGACGGGAGCGAAGGCATACAGATGAAAATCATATCGATACTGGTGGCAGCAGTGGTTGTCTTGTCGCACGATGCCATGGCTGAATCGTATGACAGTTACGACGCGTTCTACGAGGCACGGCCAGGCTCGGTATTTCGCTCCCCGGTTGGGCGAGAGGTTGATCTGAATACACCTGGTGCGCATGTGCTCTATGCGTTCCCTGGAAAGCCGGGCCAATTCGCGGCGCTGCACGCCGAGTTGGGACGACAAGCACTCGATCTTGAAGTCTGGCAGGACCGCATCGTCGTCAACGGCCGAGCCTATCGGTTCGCGCGTGCGACGGCATTTCCGGGCGAGCGTGCGACCGACATACATCCGGGCTCGGCCGATGTGTACGTCGTCGAGCGAGCCGGTGCCCACCCACCGCTGATTTGTGTGGAAGGTAGCGGCAGCGCGTCGGGAGAGGCCGCCAGCCGATACCGGCAAGTCTTCCTGGTGATGAATCCGTTGGCGCGTAAGCCAACGTTTCTGCAATTGCCCGGTCTGCTTTCGTCATGCCGTGCTGTTGCTGTGACGAGCGACGGGAAGCTCGCATTTCCGAAGAATAGCTATCTGTTAGATGCTGCGCATGCGGCGCGGACTGGATTGCTGGTCGAGTACTACACGTTCGACGGGCGACGCTTTGCTCGAACCAGCGATACGCTTCGGCTCGGATTCAATACGCCGGAGAATCCGTTTCAATTCTCGCTGCAGGACAGCGACTGACGTTTCCGTTGATATCGCGGACACTACCGAAGTGTCGTGCCCACGATATCGATTCGGAGGCGCGTTCACGGGCCTGCGCAAGGCAACGCTTACTGCTTGATCGACGCCATGTCGATCACGAACCGGTACTTCACGTCGCTCTTCAGCATCCGCTCGTAAGCGGCATTGATCTGCTGCATCGGAATCGTTTCGATATCCGACGTGATGCCGTGCTCCGCGCAGAAGTCGAGCATTTCCTGCGTCTCCGCGATCCCGCCGATCAGCGAACCCGCGAGGCGGCGGCGCTTGAAGATCAGGTTGAACACCTGCGGCGACGGATGGTCGTGCTCCGGCGCGCCGACGAGCGTCATCGTGCCGTCGCGCTTCAGCAGGTGCAGGAACGGGTTCAGGTCGTGCTGCGCGGCGACCGTGTTCAGGATGAAGTCGAAGCTGTTCAGGTGCGCGTTCATCTGCGCGTCGTCCTTCGAGATCACCACTTCATGCGCGCCGACGCGCTTGCCGTCCTCGATCTTCGACGGCGACGTCGTGAACAGCACGACGTGCGCGCCCATCGCGCGCGCGAGTTTCACGCCCATGTGGCCAAGCCCGCCGAGGCCGACGATCCCGACCTTCTTGCCGGGGCCGACGTTCCACTGGCGCAGCGGCGAATAGGTCGTGATCCCCGCGCACAGCAGCGGCGCGGCGCCGGCCGGGTCGAGCGTCTCGGGCACGCGCAGCACGAATGCCTCGTCGACGACGAGCTGCGTCGAATAGCCGCCGTACGTGACGTCGCCGGTCACGCGGTCCTGGCCGTTGTACGTGCCGACGAAGCCGTTCTCGCAATACTGCTCGAGGCCTTCCGCGCAGCTCGGGCAGGTGCGGCACGAATCGACGAGACAGCCGACGCCGACCAGCTCGCCGACCTTGAAGCGCGACACCTGCGGACCGGTCGCGGTCACGCGGCCGACGATTTCATGACCCGGCACGACCGGGTAGATCGTGTTGCGCCATTCGTTGCGGGCCTGGTGCAGGTCCGAATGGCAGACGCCGCAGTAGAGCACCTCGATCTGGACGTCGAGGTCGCGCAGCGCGCGGCGCTGGAATTCGAACGGGGCGAGCGGCGACTGCGCGTCGGTCGCCGCGTAAGCGTAGGTTGTGCTCATGCAGGGGCTCCTTGTCCGGGAAAACGTCCGGCGAATCAGACTGCCGCCGCATCGTGTGGCGACGCGGCGAGACAGGTGCCCATCGTAAGGAGCGAGCCGCGTCGGCGAAATACACGAAGGTCTCGAAGATTTGCCTATTCCTCTCGAATTGCACGCGAACGGCCGTCAAAATGCTTTCACGGTGCTACATTGCAAGCCTGATTCTCTTGCCGGACAGGACGACGCCGATGAGCTTCCAGCCCCTTTTCGACGACGCGGGCGACCGTGTGCGGCGCCGCATGATCGAGCTGCATGCGCGCCTCGCGCCGAACGACGGCGATACGCAGGCGGCGCTCGACGGCGTGCGCTTCTTCCGCGTGAGCCGCCCCGTGCCGCGCATGCCGGTGCTGTACGAGCCGAGCATCATCGTCGTGTGCCAGGGTCGCAAGCTCGGCTATCTCGGCGACCGCTCGTTCGTCTACGACGCGCAGCAGTATCTCGTGCTGTCGGTGCCGCTGCCGTTCGAATGCGAGACCTTCGCGAGCATGGACGAGCCGTTTCTCGCGATCTCGATCCGCGTCGATCTCGCGGTGATCGCCGAGCTCGCGATCCTGCTCGACGAGACGCTCGGTGCGGCGGTCAGCGAGCCGCACGGCGTCTATTCGACGCCGCTCGATGCGCCGCTCGCCGACGCGGTGGTGCGGCTGCTCGAAGCGCTCGCGTCGCCGCACGACACGTGCGTGCTCGGGCCGGCGATCATGCGCGAGATCGCGTACCGCGTGCTGACGGGCGCGCAGGGCGACGCGATTCGCGCGGCGCTCGTCCAGCAACATCATTTCGGCCGCATCGCGAAGGCGCTGCGACGCATTCATGCGGACCTGAAGGCCGATCTCGACGTCGAGACGCTCGCGCGCGAGGCCGGGATGAGCCTCGCGGTGTTCCACGCGCAGTTCAAGCACGTGACGGCGACATCGCCGATGCAGTACGTGAAGGCCGCGCGCCTGCACCAGGCGCGGTTGATGATGGTGCAGGACGGTCTCGGGGCCGGTGCCGCCGCGGCGCGGGTCGGCTATGCGAGCGCGTCGCAGTTCAGCCGCGAGTTCAAGCGGCTGTTCGGCCGCAGCCCCGGAGACGACGTGCGCTGGATGCGCGAAAGCGGCAGTCGGCCCGTCGAGTCGGAAGTCGGCGCGTAGCGCCAGGGCTCATGTGCCGGCGATGCGCGGCGGGGAAACTGCCAGGGAAGCCGCCGGATGCCGCGCTCAGCGCCGCACGATCTTGCGCCGCTGCGCGCTGATGCCGGCGTAGTCGGGCAGCGTGTCGACCCGTTTGCCGACTGCCTTCGCATACAGCGGCATCAGGTCCGGCAGGCGGTTCAGCAGATCCTGCCGTCGCGTGGCGCTGTACGGATGCATGTAGATGAAGCCCGACGTCCTGTTCGCGCGCGTCGCCGCCGCGAGCTTGTCCCACAGCGTGATCGCCGCGCGCGGATCGAAGCCCGCGCGGGCGGCAATGTCGCCGCCGATCACGTCGGCTTCGGTTTCGTCGGTCGGGTCGTAGCGCAGCGTCTGCAGACGCGCGCCGAGATTCAGCGCCTGCGGCAGCGGATCGCCGACGCCGAACAGCGGCGGCAGCGAGGCCGCGCGTAGCGACGTTTGCGACGTCGTGCTGAAATTGCTGCGTGCGTGTTCGCGCAGCGCATGCGCGATGCCGTGCGCGAGCAGCACGCCGAACTCGTCGTCGTTCAGGCGGACGCGATCGAGCAGCCCGCCGTACACGAGCACCTTGCCGCCCGGCAGGCACGTGACGCGGATGTCGCGCGAGCGGATCGCGTTGACGTCCCATGCCCAGGTCTTCACGCGATCGTTCCACTTCACCGAATACGGCGCGAGCTTCGTGACGATCGCGCGCAGCCGCTTCACGCGCGGCTGGTTCGCGGGCAGCAGGCGGTCGCTGTCGGCGGCAGCCTGCACGATCTGCGCGTATTCGCTCGCGGTGAGTTGTTCGAGCAGCGGCGACGGGATCAGCGTGCGGAACGCGATCGCGTTGCCGTAGCGCACCTGCTGCGACGTCGGCGCATAGGCCTTCGCGGGCACGGCGGCGCCGGTCGGCTGCGCGGCTTCGGCGGCGGCGGACTGCGCACCGGGAGCGGCGGGCGTGGCGGGCGTGGACGGTGCAGCCGGCGCGGTGGCGGGCGCGGTCGCACTCGTGTCGGCTGCCTGCGCGCTTCCCGCCGCGCCGAGCGCCGCGATGCCGATGCTCAGCGCGGCGGCGACGCGTGCCGCGCGATGCAGTCGATCATTGCGCACGGCTGGCCTCGCCGTTGCGCGCGGTGCCGTTCCACGGCGCGATCTTGAACAGCAGCAGCATGCCGGGGATCGCGAGCGCGGTGCACACGATGAAGTAGTCGAACCAGCCGATCTTCGCGACGATGAAGCCGCTCGCGGCCGATGCGAGCGTGCGCGGCACGGACGCGAGGCTCGTGAACAGCGCGAACTGCGTGGCCGTGTAGCGCGGGTCGGTCGTGCTCGCGATATACGCGACGAACGCGGCCATCGTCAGGCCGGTGGTGAACGTTTCGGCGGCGTAGACGAGCGCGAGCGCGACCGTCATCGGGCTCAGATGCGGCGTGACCTCGAAGCCGAAGATCGACAGGAACGACGCGAGCGCGTGACTTGCCGCGACCGTGAAGTCGTAAATCACCGCGAGCACCGGCGAGTCGGGGCCGACCTGCGCGAGCCACGCGAAGCCGAGCGTCGACACCATCTGCAGCGCGCCGAAGATCCACAGCCCGCGGCCGATGCCGATCTTCACGAGCCAGATGCCGCCGATGATGCCGCCGGCGACGCTCGCGACGAGCGCGGTGGTTTTCGCGACGATGCCGATTTCGGTGCGCGAGAAGCCGATGTCGAGGAAGAACGACGTCGACAGCGTGGTCGCCATCGTGTCGCCGATCTTGAACAGGAAGATGAACGCGATGACGAGCAGCGCGCCGCTCCAGCCGTCGCGCTGGATGAATTCGCGGAACGGCAGCACGATCGCGTCGCGCAGGTTGCGCGGCGGCGCGCCGACCACCTCGGGCTCGCGCACGAGCAGCGTCATCAGGATGCCCGGCAGCATGAATGCGCCGGTGATCGCGAACACGACGTCCCACGGCATGTGATCGGACAGGATCAGCGCCAGCGAGCCGGGGATCAGCGCGGCGAGCTTGTACGCGTTCACGTGCACGGCGTTGCCGAGGCCCTGCTCGGTGTCGCGCAGCAGTTCGCGGCGATACGCGTCGATCACGATGTCGGAGCTTGCGCCGAAGAACGCGACGAGCGTCGTGAGCGCGGCGACCGTCCAGATCGAGTCGCGCGGCGACACGAAACCGAGCGCGGCGATCGCGCCGGCGACCAGCACCTGCGTGAGCAGCATCCAGCCGCGCCGGCGACCGGGCCGCCAGCCGGGCAGGCGCGGGATGAAGCGGTCCATCAGCGGCGCCCACAGGAACTTCCACGTATACGGGAACTGGATCAGCGCGAACAGGCCGATTTCCTTCAGGTTCACGCCTTCGGAGCGCAGCCATGCCTGCACGAGGTAGACGAGCGTGAACAGGGGCAGCCCCGACGTGAAGCCGAGGAACACGCAGATCAGCATGTGCGTGTTCAGATAGGCGCGCCAGCCGGGATGATCCTCGTGAGCGGTGAGTGCGGGCGCCTCGTGTGGCGTTTTGGACATGGACGGAAACTGGGTAGCGTTGACTGATTGCGGCGGCAGCGCAGGCGGCGCGGGCGGCGCAGGAGGGGCGGCCGCACGCGGGTGCCGGCCGGATCATCCGTCAACGGCTCCCCGGCTCAGCTGCGCTTGACGCGGTAGACAGCAAGACTACCACGCCAGTTCGCTCCCCATCGAATCGGCTGGCCTTCGTGCAGCACGATGCGGTCGAGGATCGTGACGCCGACTTCGGGCGCGAGCGCCTCGAAATCCTTGATCGTCAGCACCCGGACGTTCGGCGTGTTGTGCCACTGGTAAGGCAGCGACTTCGACACCGGCATCCGGCCGCGCAGCACCGACAGCCGGTGCGCCCAGTAGCCGAAGTTCGGGAACGACACGATGCATTCGCGTCCGACACGCGCGGTTTCGCGGAGGATCGCGGCCGTCTGGTGGATCGTCTGCAGCGTTTGCGACAGGATCGCGAAATCGAAGCTGTGATCCTCGAACAGGCGCAGGCCGTCCTCGAGGTTCTGCTGGATCACGTTGATCCCGTTCTTCGCGCTCGCGAGCACGCCGGCGTCGTTCAGTTCGATCCCGTAGCCGGACACGTCCAGTTCCTCGGACAAAAGCGACAGCAGCGAGCCGTCGCCGCAGCCGAGATCGAGCACGGTCGCGCGCGGTTCGACCCAGCGGGCGATCGCACGGAAGTCCGCGCGTGCGGACAGGGAGTTCAGCGCTTGCTGGTTCATGCACCCACCTCGTTGGCGATTCGTTCGTAATACGCGCGGAGCAGGTTGTGATAGCGCGCGTCGTCGAGCAGGAACGCGTCGTGGCCGTGCGGCGCGTCGATCTCCGCGTAGCTGACCGTGCGCTTGTTGTCGAGCAGCGCCTTCACGATCTCGCGCGACCGCGCGGGCGCGAAGCGCCAGTCGGTCGAGAAGCTCGCGATCAGGTACTTCGCCTGCGTGTGTGCGAGCGCGGCCGTCAGGTTGCCGTCGAACGCCTTCGCCGGGTCGAAGTAGTCGAGCGCGCGCGTGATCAGCAGGTAGGTGTTCGCGTCGAAGTAGTCGGCGAACTTGTCGCCCTGGTAGCGCAGGTACGACTCGACCTCGAATTCGACGTCGAAGCTGAAGTTGTACGCGTCGAGCGCGCCGTCCGCGCGGCGCAGCGCACGGCCGAATTTCTCGGCCATGTCGTCGTCGGAGAGATACGTGATGTGGCCGATCATCCGCGCGACGCGCAGGCCGCGCTTCGGCTTCACGCCGTGCGCGTAGTAGTCGCCGCCGTGGAAATCGGGATCGGACAGGATCGCCGAGCGCGCGACCTCGTTGAACGCGATGTTCTGCGCGGACAGCTTCGGCGTCGATGCGATGTCGATACAGTGGGCGACGCGGTCCGGATACATCAGGCTCCATGCGAGCGCCTGCATCCCGCCGAGGCTGCCGCCCATCACGGCGGCGAAGCGCTCGATGCCGAACGCGTCGGCGACGCGCGCCTGCGCATGCACCCAGTCCTCGACGGTGACGACCGGAAAGCGCGCGCCATACGGCTTGCCGGACGACGGATCGATGCTCATCGGGCCGGTCGAGCCGAAGCACGAGCCGAGGTTGTTCACGCCGATCACGAAGAAGCGGTTGGTGTCGAGCGGCTTGCCCGGGCCGACCATGTTGTCCCACCAGCCGGTGCTGCGCGGGTCGTCCGCATAGATGCCGGCGACGTGGTGCGACGCGTTGAGCGCGTGGCAGACGAGCACCGCGTTCGAGCGCGCGGCGTTGAGCTCACCGTACGTCTCGACGACGAGCTGATAGTTGCCGATCACGCTGCCGCTTTGCAAGCGCAGCGGTTCGGCGAAGTGCATGGTCTGTGGAGCGACGATGCCGATCGATTCCATTCGTTCCGCCTTATGACTGGGCGGCTAAACGGTGTCGGCGATGCGCGGAGGCGAAGGTGCGCGGCTGACGACCTCTTTAGCCGCATTTATAGTGAACCGCCGGGACGAAGACGCATCAAGGCCCTGGTCGGTTCGCGCGCCCGCAATCGAGTCAGCAAATCGGCGCGCTTCCGACCTGCCGCCAAGGAGGCGGCAGGTCGGAGGAGTATAGCGGAATTCCGCGGAGCGCGGATTTCGCGGGCCGGCTGCCCCGGCTACTGCAGGATCAGCCGCAAATGCGCATCGGCCTGTTCGCCGGGCGGCCTCTGGAACCCGCCTTTCGCGAACCGGTGCCACTTGCCGATCACGTAGCTGACGAGCAGGCTCGCGCGCGCGGCCGGATCGTAATCGGCCGGCAGCACGAACGGCGCGGCGCCATCGGGCGCCTGCGCCTCGGTACGCGCGACCCGCAGGCACTGCTTGACGGTCGCCTCGATCCGGTCGAGCAGCTGGTTCACGCGCTCGGTGAGCCGCTCGTCCTCGCCGACCAGCGCCTCGCCCGTCAGCACGCGCGTCATGCCCGGATTCTTCGCGGCGAAATTGAGCATCGTCAGCGCGATCGTGCGCGCCTGCTGCACGCCGTTCGGCTCCTTTGCGACGATCTGGTTGACGAGCCCGAACAGCGCCTGCTCGATGAACTCGATCAGGCCTTCGTACATCTTCGCCTTGCTCGTGAAATGCCGGTACAGCGCGGCTTCCGACACGTCGAGGCGGGCCGCGAGCGCAGCCGTCGTGATCTTTTCGGGCTTCGGCGCCTCGAGCATCGCGGCGAGCGTCTGCAGGATCATCACGCGGCGCTCGCCCGGCTTCGGGCGCGCGCGGGACGGTGTGGCCTGGTCTTCCGTTACGGCTTGGTCCTGCGGGTAAGTCGGCTGCATTTCTGTCGCCCCGATCGTGTGCCCAGTCGGAGCGATTTTAACGAACGAATGCGCTGGTCGACATATTGGGGGCGGCCGATGTTCGGCAGATGGCCCGGCAGGTGCCCGGTGATCCACACCGTGCCGATGCCGAGGCGCTTGTAGCGCTTCAGGTGGCTGCGGGTATCTTCGACGAGGATCGCGTCTTCGAACCGCGCATGCGCGGCGCGCAAAATCCGGCGCAGCATCGTGTGGTCGGGCTTTGCGCGCCATGTGCGACGGTCGCGCATGTGCTCGATCGCGATCACGCGCTCGAACAGCCGCTCGATGCGCAACTCGCGCAGCACCGCGCGCGCGTAGTTCTCGGGCGCGTTGGTCAGCACGAACTTGCGGCCCGGCAGCGCGGCGACGATGCGCGCGAGGCCGCGCTCGGCGCGCAGCATCGCGGGCAGGTCGGAAAACGTGTGGACGACGCGCAGGAAGTCGTGCGGATCGATCGGGTGATGGCGCGCGAGGCCGAGGAGCGCGGCGCCGTAGCGCTGCGTGTAGCCGGTGCGCAGCCGGTCGGCTTCGGCACGCCCGACGTGGAGCGTGTCGACGATGTACTGCGTCATCGCGCGGTTGATCTCCGGAAAGATCGCGTGCGATGCGTGATGGAGCGTGTTGTCGAGATCGAACAGCCAGACGGGCGCGCCGGCGCGCGGCCGGCTGCGGGAGATGCGCCGGCGTCGCAGCGACGCCGGCAGGTCGGGGCCGGTGGTTGTGCGGCGCGCGCTCAATGCGAGCGGATCATCGTGCCGAACGGCTGCTCGGTCAGGATTTCGAGCAGCACCGAGTGCTCGATGCGGCCGTCGACGATGTGCACCGACTTCACGCCGCTCTTCGCGGCGTCGAGCGCCGACGAGATCTTCGGCAGCATGCCGCCCGAGATCGTGCCGTCCGCGAACAGCGCGTCGATCTCGCGCGCCGACAGGTCGGTCAGCAGGTTGCCGTCCTTGTCCATCACGCCGGGGATGTTGGTCATCATCAGCAGCTTCTCGGCGTTCAGCACCGTCGCGAGCTTGCCCGCGACGAGGTCCGCGTTGATGTTGTACGACAGACCGTCCTCGCCGAAACCGATCGGCGAGATCACCGGGATGAACGCGTCGTCCTGCAGCGCCTTCACGACCGCCGGGTTGATCGCCTCGACTTCGCCGACCTGGCCGATGTCGATGTACTGGCCGGGGTTGTCGCGGTCCGGCATCAGCAGCTTGCGTGCGTGGATCAGGCCGCCGTCCTTGCCCGTCAGGCCCACCGCATGGCCGCCGAAGTGATTGATCAGCATCACGATGTCCTGCTGGACTTCGCCGCCCAGCACCCATTCGACGACTTCCATCGTCTCTTCGTCGGTCACGCGCATGCCCTGGATGAAGGTGCCGGCCTTGCCGATCTTCTTCAGCGCGTGATCGATCTGCGGACCGCCGCCGTGGACGATCACCGGATTGATGCCGACCAGTTTCAGCAGGATCACGTCGCGCGCGAAGCCTTGCTTGAGCCGCTCTTCCGTCATCGCGTTGCCGCCGTATTTGATCACCACGGTCTTGCCGTGGTAACGGCGGATGTACGGCAGCGCCTCGGCGAGGATTTCTGCCTTCAGCGTGGGGGCGATCTGCGAGAGGTCGATGGGCTCGGACATGGCGGCGGCTCTGGCTGGGAACGGTTGAAACAGGGCGAATTGTACAGGAGTGGCGCAGCGCAGCATCGGGTTTTTGGGCTGGCCGGACGGCCGATCGCGCGGGCCGGTCGCCACGCGCGGCGGCCCGCCGGCCATGGTGCCGGACCCCGCGCGGGGCCCCCGAGGCGGCGCCGTGGACAGCGCGACTCGACCCGCGTTGGCGGCCCGCATCGGCCGATCGGCCGACGTGCAAAATCCGCCCGCCGCGCTATGCTTGTCGCGTAGGGTGACGTTCATGCCCGCTTCCGCGTTTCCGCTATGACCGATACCGCCGCCGACGCCCGTTCGACTCCGCGCCGTGCGCGCTGCCCGCACTGCGGGCGCGGCTTCGACTGCGGCGCCCGCACGCAGCCGTTCGACTGCTGGTGCGCGTCGATGCCGACCCTGTCCGGCGGCGCGCCGCCGGCGCCCGGTACGCGCTGCCGCTGCCCGGAGTGCCTCGCCGACGAGATCGCCCAGCGTATGGCACGCGCGGCCGGCTGACGGCGCAGGCCCGTGCAATCCGGCTCGACGCCGGCTCGCCCGGTGCTCCGTCCGTCCTCACTGATCCGGCCCCCGGTAGAGGTGCCGGGCGCTAAACGGGTAAACTGCTCGGATGCAACGAATTACCACCACCGGGCGCGTCAACCTCAGTCACCTGTTCTGGCTGCGCAATCTCGCGATCATCGGCCAGCTCGTGACGATCGGCGTCGTGCAGACCTATTTCGGCGTGCATCTGCCGTTGCCGGCGATGCTGATGGTCATCGCGCTCGAAATCGTTTTCAACGCGCTGACCTGGGTGCGCGTGCTGCGCGCGCGGCCCGAGACCAATTTCGAACTGCTCGGCCAGCTGTGGGTCGACCTCGGCGCGTTGTCGGCACTGCTGTTCCTGTCGGGCGGCACGACCAACCCGTTCGTGTCGCTGTACCTGCCGTCGCTTGCGATCGCGGCGGCCGTGCTGCCGTGGCACCTGATGATCTGGCTCGCGGCGTTCGCGGTCGCGTGCTACGCGGCGCTCGGCTTCGATTCGGTGCCGCTCAACATGGACAATCCGGCGAACTTGTTCGACTACTACCGCACGGGGATGTGGGCGAACTTCATGGTCAGCGTCGGCCTGATCGCATGGTTCGTCGCGCGCATGTCGAACGCGTTGCGCCAGCGCGATGCGGCGCTCGGCGAAGCGCAGGCGCACCTGCTGCGCGACGAGCGGGCGGTCGCGCTCGGCGTGCAGGCCGCCACCGTCGCGCACGAGATGGGTACGCCGCTGTCGACGATCGCGATGCTCGCGGAGGAGCTGCGCGACGCGGCCCGCGCCGATCCGGGGCTCGCGCGCTACGAGGCCGACCTGAAGGTGCTGGAAGAACAGATGACGCTCTGCACGTCGGCGCTCGCGCGCCTGCGCAGCCGGGCGAGCGCGCCGGCGAGCCGCCAGCCGGTGGACGACTGGCTCGACACGTTCGTCGAGCACTGGCGCCTGCGGCATCCGCACGTGCAGTTCGAACTGCTCGGCGCGCGCCCGTCGGGCGTCGGGCTCGACGACACCGTCGCGGCCGGCCAGATCCTGACGATCCTGCTCGACAACGCCGCGCGGGCGAGCCCGCACCGCGTGACGCTGGCCGCGAAGCTCGCGCACCACGAGCGGGCTGCGGACCAGATCGAATTCGAGGTATGCGACGACGGCCCCGGTATTCCGGCCGCGTTGCGCGAATCGCTCGGCTCGATGCCGGTCGACAGCACGCAGGGCGGGCACGGGGTCGGCCTGTATCTTGCGTTCAGCGCGGCCGTGCGTCTCGGCGGCGAGATCGAGCTGTCCGATGTCACGCCGCGCGCGACGGGCGGCAACGGGCGCGCCGGTGGCGGCGCGAACGGGCACGCGGCAGCTGCGTCGGGCCAGCGCGCGACCGAACGAGCGGCGACCCCGCCGGACGGCCGCCCGGCCGGCACCCCCGGCCGCGGCACGCGCGCGGTGCTGCGCCTGCCGGTGGCGCGAATCGCGGTGCCGGCCGCCTCAACCAACACGTAGACGGAGAAACCACATGAGCGAGAACAATTTCCTGGTGATCGACGACAACGAGGTGTTCGCGGGCACGCTCGCGCGCGGCCTCGAGCGCCGCGGCTACGCGGTCCAGCAGGCGCACGACAAGGAGGCGGCGCTGCGGCTGGCGGCCGGCGGCAAGTTCCAGTTCATTACCGTCGACCTGCATCTCGGCGACGATTCGGGCCTGAGCCTGATCGCGCCGCTGTGCGACCTGCAGCCCGACGCGCGGATCCTCGTGCTGACCGGCTACGCGAGCATCGCGACCGCCGTGCAGGCGGTGAAGGAAGGTGCCGACAACTATCTGGCGAAGCCGGCGAACATCGAGTCGATCCTGGCCGCGCTGCAGACCAACGCGAGCGAAGTGCAGGCCGACGAGGCGCTCGAGAATCCGGTCGTGCTGTCGGTCGACCGGCTCGAATGGGAGCACATCCAGCGCGTGCTGGCGGAGAACAACAACAACATCTCGGCGACCGCGCGCGCGCTGAACATGCACCGCCGCACGCTGCAGCGCAAGCTCGCGAAGAAGCCGGTGCGGCAGTAAAGGGGCGCGGCGGCATCGGCCGGACGCACCAACGAAAACGGGCGGCCCGCCGGGCCGCCCGTTTCGCATTCGACGCCGCGCGCGTTACAGCACGTAGCGCGACAGGTCTTCGTCCTGCGACACTTCGCCGAGCGCGCGATCGACGTACTTCGCGTCGATCGTCACGCGCTCGCCGGCGTGGTTGCCGGCCGAGAACGACACTTCCTCGAGCAGCTTCTCGATCACCGTGTACAGCCGGCGCGCACCGATGTTCTCGGTCTTCTCGTTGACCGCGTACGCGATCTCGGCGAGGCGGCGGATGCCGTCTTCGGCGAACTCGAGCTGCACGTCTTCGGTGGCGAGCAGCGCCTGGTACTGCTTGACGAGGCTCGCGTCGGTCGCGACGAGGATCGCCTCGAAATCCTTCACCGACAGCGAGTCGAGCTCGACGCGAATCGGAAAGCGGCCCTGCAGTTCGGGAATCAGGTCGCTCGGCTTCGCGAGATGGAACGCGCCGCTCGCGATGAACAGGATGTGATCGGTCTTCACCATCCCGTACTTCGTGTTGACCGTCGTGCCCTCGACGAGCGGCAGCAGGTCGCGCTGCACGCCCTGGCGCGACACTTCGCCGCCGCTGCCTTCGTTGTTGCGCGACGTGATCTTGTCGATCTCGTCGAGGAACACGATGCCGTTCTGCTCGACGTTCTGCACGGCCTTCGTCTTCACTTCCTCGTCGTTGAGCATCTTCGCCGCTTCCTCGTCGGTCAGCAGCTTCAGCGCTTCCTTGATCTTCACCTTGCGGCGCTGCTTTTTGCCGCTGCCGAGGTTCGAGAACATCGAGCGGATCTGCTCGGTCATCTCTTCCATCCCCGGCGGCGCCATGATGTCCATGCCGGCCGACGGCTGCTCGAGGTCGAGCTCGACTTCCTTGTCGTCGAGCTGGCCTTCGCGCAGGCGCTTGCGGAAGGTCTGGCGCGTCGCGTTGTTGTCGTCGTTCGCGTTATCCGCGTTGCCGCCGAAGCCTACGGCGCGCGGTTGCGGCAGCAGGATGTCGAGGATGCGGTCTTCCGCCTGGTCGGTCGCCTTGCTGCGCACCTTCCGCATCTCGGATTCACGCGTCTGCTTGACCGAGATCTCGATCAGGTCGCGCACGATGCTGTCGACGTCGCGGCCGACGTAACCGACTTCGGTGAACTTGGTCGCTTCGATCTTGATGAACGGCGCGTCGGCGAGCTTCGCGAGGCGGCGCGCGATTTCGGTCTTGCCGACGCCCGTCGGCCCGATCATCAAAATGTTCTTCGGCGTGATTTCCTGGCGCAGCGGGTCGGCGACCTGCTGGCGGCGCCAGCGGTTGCGCAGCGCGACGGCCACCGCCTTCTTCGCCTTGTCCTGGCCGATGATGTGCTTGTCGAGTTCCGAGACGATCTCGGCAGGGGTCATGGTGCTCATGGTGCGGTCCTTACTCGATCGTTTCGATGATGCGGTTGTGGTTCGTGTAGATGCACATGTCGCCGGCGATCTCGAGCGATTTCTCGACGATCTCGCGCGGGGACAGCTCGGTGTTCTCCGCGAGCGCGCGGGCTGCGGCCTGCGCATAGGCGCCGCCCGAGCCGATCGCGCAGATGCCGCCTTCCGGGTCGAGCACGTCGCCGTTGCCGGTGATCACGAGCGTGGTGGTCGCATCGGCCGTGATCAGCATCGCCTCGAGGCGGCGCAGCATCCGGTCGGTGCGCCAGTCCTTCGCGAGCTCGACGGCCGCGCGGGTCAGGTTGCCCTGGTGCTTCTCGAGCTTCGCCTCGAAGCGATCGAGCAGCGAGAACGCATCGGCGGTGCCGCCCGCGAATCCGACCAGAACCTGGTTGTTGTAGATCCGCCGCACTTTCCGCGCGCCACCCTTCATGACGATGTTGCCGAGGGTTACCTGGCCGTCGCCGCCGAGCGCGACCTTGTCGCCGCGCCGGACCGAAACGATGGTCGTGCCGTGAAATTGCTCCATCTGCGTTCCTTGAGAAAAACGGGGAAGAGTCGGGCGGCGCGGGGCGCCGCCGCTTGAATCGCAGTGCGCCGGGGAGCGGCCCGGCGCGCGTCCGTTTCATTTTAGGGCGGGCGCCGGGATATCAAGAGGGGGAGGCAAATCGGCCGGTGGGCCGGGAACCGGTGCCGGAAAAACAAAAAGCGCGCGGCAGGCCGCGCGCTTCCGGGAAGCAGCGTGTCGGAGCGGAACGCCGCTCGATCAGTCGCCGAACAGCTTCTGGCGCAGCTCGCGGCGCTCTTGCGCCTCGAGCGACAGCGTGGCCGTCGGGCGCGCGAGCAGGCGCGGGATGCCGATCGGCTCGCCGGTTTCCTCGCACCAGCCGTAATCGCCGGAATCGATGCGGGCGAGCGACTGCTGAACCTTCTTGAGGAGCTTGCGTTCGCGATCGCGCGTGCGCAGCTCGAGCGCGTGCTCTTCCTCGATCGTCGCGCGGTCGGCGGGATCGGGGACGATCACCGTCTCGCGCAGGTTCTCGGTCGTCTGGCCTGCGTTCTTGAGGATGTCCGCCTGCAACTGTTCGAGCCGATTTTTGAAGAAGGCGAGCTGATCCTCATTCATGTAATCCTTGTCGCTCATCTTCAGGATTTCGGCTTCGGTCAAGAGTTTCTTCGTCATCTGCTTGCTTCTTCAATGTGCGGCAAATCAGGAGATAGTGCCTGCACTTTGGGATTACCCGCAACTGCGCTTGCAATCATTTGCGATTTGCCGCCGCGGGGCCGAAAGCCTCTGGAAAACCGGTTCTCAAATACCAGGATAGGCCTGGCGCGGAGTTGCGCGCGCTGCGAACCGGTGTGCTGCGCGGCACATTGCATCGGCCGCGGCCGAGAGGCGGATTGGCGATCCGGCGCGGTTGCGATGCCCGGAAAACTGGTTCAGCAAGAACCGGGCCTGTTTGTTGCCGTACTCCAGCGGGCACGTATTGTAACTGAATCGCAAGCGGGCGCCGTATCGGGTCGATCCCCGTCGGCTGCGCCAATATCTAGAAAATATAACGCGCAAATCGCGAAAAAGCGATGACGGCGAAACCCTGCCCGGAAAAGGCACCGCGCAAGCGCCGCGGCCGCCCCGGAAGGCGGCCGCATGGAAGGCGCGCAACGCCGGCCCGAAGGCTCAGGCGAGGCAGGCGTCGAGGCCGTCGGTGATCAGGTCCTGCGGCAAGTCGACGCCGATGAACACCATCTTGTTGGTCTTCTTCTCGACCGGCAGCCACTTCGCGGCGAGGTCGCTGCCCATCATCTGGTGCACGCCCTGGAACACGACCTTGCGGTCGACGCCCTTCATGTACAGCACGCCCTTGTAGCGCAGCATCCGTTCGCCGTAGATCTGCAGGATGCCGCCGAGGAAGTCTTCCAGCTTGTTCGGGTCGAACGGGCGGTCGTTGCGATACACGAACGACTTGATCTTGTCGTCGTGATGCGCGTGGTGGTGGCCGTGGTCGTGATCGTGCGCGCATTGACCGTGATCGTGGTCGCAATGCGCGTGATCGTGATCATGGTCGTGATCGTGGTGATGGTGCGCGTGGTCGTCCTCGGCGAGGAAGTCCGGGTCGATCTCGAGCTTCGCGTTCAGGTTGAAGCCGCGCAGGTCGAAGATTTCCTTGATGTCGGCATCGCCGAAGTTCACGATCTTGATCGTCGCCTTCGGGTTCATGTGCATCAGGCGGTGCTTGAGCGCCGCGACGGTCTGGTCGTCGACCAGGTCCGACTTCGTGACGAACAGGCGATCGGCGAAGCCGACCTGGCGCTGCACCACTTCGTGTTCGTCGAGTTGCGCGTCCGCATGCTTCGCGTCGACCAGCGTGATGACCGCGTCGAGCAGGAAATCGTCGGCGATCTCGCTGTCGATGAAGAAGGTCTGCGCGACGGGGCCCGGGTTCGCGAGGCCGGTGGTCTCGATCACGATGCGGTCGAAGTCGAGCTTGCCTTCGCGCTTCTTCGCGGCCAGATCGCCGAGCGCGCGCGCGAGGTCGCCGCGGATCGTGCAGCAGATGCAGCCGTTGCTCATCTGGATGATCTGCTCGTTCGTATCCTGGACGAGGATCTCGTTGTCGATGTTCTCTTCGCCGAACTCGTTCTCGATCACGGCGATCTTCATGCCGTGCTGTTCGTTCAGGATGCGCTTGAGCAGCGTCGTCTTGCCGCTGCCGAGGAAGCCGGTGAGGATGGTGACGGGAGTGGCCATGTCGGTCGCCTGTGGTTCGTGAATCGGGGTCAAAACCAGGATGTGTGCGTCGCGCCGTCGACTCGCGAGCCGGGGCGCACAACCATCCATTGAAACATACCTGTCAAGCCCTCGCCCGTCGTCCGGACGACAGGCTCGAGCGCGGAGCCGCCAGCGGGGCGGGCCGGCGGACGCGGGTGTGCGCGTAGATCGGGGCGGTCAGACGATTTGCAACAGCAGGCCCTTCAGATATTCGCCTTCCGGGAACGCGGCGAGCAGCGGATGATCGACGCCCGCGCCGAGCCGCTTCAGGATCCGCGCGTCGACCTTCGCGTCGGCGGCCGCGCCCGCGACGATCTTCTGGAACAGGTCCATGTCGATCGCGCCCGAGCACGAATACGTGAACAGCAGGCCGCCCGGGCGCAGCAGCCTGAAGCCGCTCAGGTTGATGTCCTTGTAGGCGCGTGATGCACGGTCGACGCTGTCGCGGGTCGGCGCGAACTTCGGCGGATCGAGCACGATCAGGTCGAAGCGCTCGCCTTCGTCGACGAGGCGGCGCAGCGTCTTGAACGCGTCCGCGTCGAGCCAGGTCGCGCGCCCGGCATCGAAGCCGTTCGCGACGACGTTCTGCTGCGCGAGCGCGAGCGCGTCTCCCGACGAGTCGATCGACACGACACGGTTCGCGCCGCCCTTGAGCGCCGCGAGCGAGAAGCCGCCCGTGTAGCAGAAGCAGTTGAGCACGTCGCGGCCGGCCGCGTATTGCGCGACGAGCGCGCGGTTGTCGCGCTGGTCGACGTAGAAGCCTGTCTTGTGGCCGTTCGGCACGTCGACGTGATAACGCACGCCGTTTTCGTTCGCGATCAGCGTCGCGGGCGGCGCGTCGCCGGCGAGCACGCCGGTCGTCTGCGCGAGCCCTTCCTTGTCGCGGATCGACACGTCCGAGCGTTCGTACACGTTCGGGCAGCCGGTCGCGCCGCTGAGCGCCGCGACGATCGCGTCCTTCCACGCCTCGACGCCCGCGGCCATGAACTGGCACACGAGCTGGCCGCGCGGCGCGGCGCCCGGCTCGGCCGTGTCCGCGACGTAGTAGTCGACGATCAGCCCCGGCAGCCCGTCGGCTTCGCCGAACACGAGCCGCACCGCGCCCGTGCCCGACACCATCGTCGTGCGGTGCGCGACCGCGCGCTGCACGCGGCGCTTGAAGAACGCGTGATCGATCGGCTCGTTCTCGTCGAAGCTCCACACGCGCACGCGGATCTGCGACTGCGGGCTGTACGCGCCGCGCGCGAGGAAGCGGCCGTCGTGCGCGCGCACGATCACGGTCGCGCCGGGCGCGGGCGTGCCGTCGACGCGGTCGATCGCATTGGCATAGATCCACGGATGCCGGCGCAGCAGCGATTTTTCCTTGGACGGTCTGAGTGTGACGGTTTGCATGATCGGATCGAAATGGGCCGCGGACGGCGCCGGCCGTGGCCGGCCGCCATGCGCGGCGGGGAGGGCGGGGGCGCGCGTCAGTCGCGCTTCTTCGCGCGCGGATGTGCGCTGTCGTAAATTTTCGCGAGATGCTGGAAGTCGAGCGACGTGTAGACCTGCGTCGCGGCGACGCTCGCGTGGCCCAGCAGTTCCTGCACCGCGCGCAGGTCGCCGCTCGACTGCAGCACGTGCGTCGCGAACGAATGGCGCAGCACGTGCGGGTGGACGTTGGCGGGGATGCCCGCTGCCAGCGCCGCGCGCTTCACGCGGTCGCGCACGACGCCCGGCGCCATCCGGTTGCCGCGCACGGACACGAACAGCGGATGCGGATCGTGCTTCACGAATTCGCCGCGCACCGCGAGCCACGCGTTCAGCGCCTCGATCGCCTTGCGGCCGACCGGCACCTTGCGTTCCTTGTTGCCCTTGCCGCGCACGGTGACTTCGGCTTCGGCGAGATCGAGCCAGCCGGCCGAGCGGTAGCCGTCCGCCTGCGTGTACATGACGTCGAGGCCGACCAGTTCGGCGAGGCGCAGCCCGGACGAATAGAACAGCTCGAGGATCGCGTGATCGCGGATGCCTTCGGTCGTGCCGGCGAGCGGCGCGTCCATCAATGCCGATGCGTCGTCGACCGACAGCGCCTTCGGCAGGGTCTTCGGTCGCTTCGGCGCACGCACCGCGGCGACGGGGTTCGCGGGCATCTCGATGCGCTGCGCGAGCCAGCGGTAGAACGCACGCCATGCGGACAGCCGGTGCGCGATCGAGCGCGCGGACAGCCCGCCCGCATGCGCGCGCGCGACCGCGCCGCGCATGTCGGCGGCCGTCAGCGCGTCGAGCGGGCGGCCGGCGGCGAGCTTCTTCAGTTCGTCGAGTTCGTGCGTGTATGCGCGCAGCGTGTGTTCCGACAGCTGCCTGACGTGCTTCAGGTTCGACAGGTAGGCGGCGATCGGATCGTCGGTCATGGGAGCGGGATCAGTGCGGCAGCAGGCGCGTGAGCGCGGCGCTCGCGAGCGTCGCGATCTGCGCGAGGAAGTCGGTCGCCATCCCGTCGTGGAAGCGGCGCGGATCGGGCGAGCCGAGCACCAGCAGGCCGAATGCGGGGGCGTCGGTGCCGCCGAGCGGCGCGCGCAGCGCGAGCAGCGCGACCGACGTGGCCGCGCCGTCGCCGGCCGGCGCGGCTTCAGCGCCTTCCGCCGCATTCACGGCCGGCGCCGCGAGCGCGGGCGCGAGCCACTGGGCGGCTTCGAATCCGGTGTTCGCGCCGCAGTACGGCGTCGACAGCCCGTTCGTGAACAGGCGCACTTCCTCGCCGACCTGGCGCGCGAAATCGGCTTGCGCGTAAGTGTCGGCGACGTCCCACACGCGCAGCGCGGTCTGCGGCACGTCGAACACGTCGGCGATGCCTTCGGCGATCGTGCGCGGCAGCGCGTACGGGTCGCGTTCCGCGATCACGCGCGCGGTCCAGCGGCTGAATTTCGCGGACAGGCTGTCGTTTTCGTGGCCGTAGCGCACGAGCTCGGCGAGCCGGCGCTCGAGATGCTTGTTCTTGTCGCGCAGCATCTCCATCTGCCGCTCCTGCAGCGAGATCGCGGCCTTGCCGTGCGGGTTCGCGAGACGGATCGTCGCGAGCAGTTCCGCGTGTTGCGCGAAGAATTCGGGATTGGCGAGCAGGTAGTCGGCGACTTCGCGATCGTTCATGTGGCTGGAGCGTTCAGTTATCAGGACGTTGAAGGGTCAGACGTTCAGGTCGATCTCGCCTTCGAACACGGTCGCGGCGGGCCCGGCCATCATCAGCGCGGCGGTTTCGTCGCGCGCGCCGTCCCAGCTGATCGTCAGCGTGCCGCCGTGCGTGTGCACGGTCACCGGCGAATCGAGCAGGCCGCGCCGGATGCCGGCCGCCACCGCCGCGCACGCACCGGTGCCGCACGCGAGCGTCTCGCCCGCGCCGCGCTCGTACACGCGCAGCTTCACTTCGTTGCGCGACACGATCTGCATGAAACCGGCATTCACGCGCTGCGGGAAGCGGGCGTGAAGCTCGATCAACGGGCCTTCGTCGAGCACCGGATACGCTTCGGCGTCGTCGACGACCTGCACCGCGTGCGGGTTGCCCATCGACACCGTCGAGATCCAGCGCGTGTGGCCGCCGACGTCGAGCGGCCACAGCGTGTCGTTGCCTTCGGTCCGGCCATCGAGCCCCGAGGCGTCGAACGGCACCTGCGCCGGCGCGAACACGGGCGCGCCCATGTCGACGACGACTTCGCCGTCGTCCTGCATCGTCAGCGTGATCAGGCCCTTCATCACTTGCACGCGCACGCTGCGCTTGTCGGTCAGGCCGCGGTCGCTGACGAACTTCACGAAGCAGCGTGCGCCGTTGCCGCAATGTTCGACTTCGCCACCGTCGCAATTGAAGATCCGGTACTTGAAGTCCGCGCCGTCGACGGTCGGTTTCTCGACGAGCAGCAACTGGTCGGCGCCGATGCCGAAGTGTCGGTTGGCGAGCGCGCGAACCTGCGCCTCGGTGAGCGGCGGCAGCGCGCGCGAATAGCCGTCGAGCACGACGAAGTCGTTACCCGCGCCGTGCATTTTGGTGAACGAGAGTTTCACTGGGTCCGGAATTCCATGGCGAACAGGGCGGTCGGCACGGCGGACGCGGCGTGCCGCCAGGGCGGGCGGCGTCGTTCGTCGTGCTGATCTCAACCGCAAATGATACATGCAGCCGACAGGGGCGTCCTGCGCGGGCGGGGCGTCATTCGGATGGCCGGGCGAGGAAAGCGGCGGGAGGGCGGATCCGTGGCTCGCGCAGCAGTCGGCCCACGATTTTCTGGCAGGCGCGCGCGAAAGGCGCGCCGAAGGCGGCACGGGTGCGGGCGCGCATCTGACGGGGCGCCCGCGGGTTCGGCTCAGTAGAGGCTCGGCTCGCCGGGCGGGCGCGTCTTGAAGCGCTTGTGCACCCAGTAATACTGCTCCGGCATCAGCGGAATCTGCTCCTCGAGGAATTCGTTCATCCGCCGCGCGTCGAGATCGTCGTCGCCGGTCGGGTAGTTGTCCCACGGCTTGAACACCTTCAGCCGGTATCCCTTGTAGTTCGGCAGCACCTCGCCGATGAACGGCACGACCTGCGCGCGGCCCGTCTTCGCGAGCCGGCCCACGGCCGTCAACGTGCACGCCGGCACGCCGAAGAAGGGTACGAACGTCGAATTGCGCAGACCGTAGTCCATGTCGGCGCCGAGCATCACCGGCTTGCGGTCGCGCAGCCAGCGCAGCACGACGCGCGCGCTGTCCGCGCGGCCGACCATCTCGGCGTCGAAACGCCCGCGGGCCTGCTTCGCCTCTTCCTCGAGCACGGCATTCGAGAACGGCTGGTACAGCGACCCGCAGCGGCGCTGCAGCGACCGGTTCAGCCAGATCGAGCCGGCCTCGATGCCGACGAAATGCAGGCCCAGGAACAGCGTCGGGGGCAGATCCGGATCGGTGAGATCGACCGCGCTGTCGACCTGGATCAGCTTCGCGAGCTTGCGCTCGGAGCCGAACCACTGGACGCTGCGCTCGACGTAGCTGCGGATCGCGTGGCGGAAGTGCTGGCCCGCCACTTCCTCGCGCCGTTCGTCGCTCCAGTCGGGGAAGCAGAGTTTCAGATTGGTATGTACGATGCGCTTTCGCCGGCTGGGAATCTGGTACAGCAGCCAGCCGAGGCCGTCGCCGAACCGTGCGGTCAAGCCGTACGGCAGCAGGGCGAGCAGCTTCAGCAAGCCGATGGCGAGGTGCGTGCCGAGGCGGCCTAGCATGCGGAATCTCCGTGGGGCCGGCTGGCCGGCACGTTGCGAACAGGGGGGTAGGACAGCGGACGATGCAGCACGGGTGGCGCTCTGTGACAATTCACGAAAGCCGCTATAATACGGGCTTCGCCGAGTTAACTGACAACTTGCGGGGCGAAGCCGGCTGGCGCGAAGCGCGCTGCCCGGTCCTGGTAATCCGCTAAAGCGTCGCCGCTTCAGGCCCAACGAAGCTGGCTACGTGAAACCAACCGTAACCACACAGGAGCCTGAAAAAGTGGCAAACGATTATCTCTTCACGTCCGAATCCGTCTCCGAAGGCCATCCGGACAAGGTCGCGGACCAAATCTCGGACGCGATTCTCGACGCCATCCTCGAGCAGGACAAATATTCGCGCGTTGCAGCCGAAACGCTGTGCAACACGGGTCTCGTCGTTCTGGCCGGTGAAATCACCACGACGGCCAACATCGACTACATCCAGATCGCGCGCGACACCATCAAGCGCATCGGCTACGACAACACCGACTACGGCATCGACTACAAGGGTTGCGCGGTGCTCGTCGCGTACGACAAGCAGTCGCCGGACATCGCGCAGGGCGTCGACCGTGCGCATGACGACAACCTCGATCAAGGCGCGGGCGACCAGGGCCTGATGTTCGGTTACGCATGCGATGAAACGCCGGAACTGATGCCGCTGCCGATCCACCTGTCGCACCGTCTCGTCGAGCGCCAGGCGAGCCTGCGCCGCGACGGCCGCCTGCAGTGGCTGCGCCCGGACGCGAAGTCGCAGGTGACGATCCGCTACGTCGACGGCAAGCCCGATTCGATCGACACCGTCGTGCTGTCGACGCAGCACGCACCGGACATCGAACTGCCGGCGCTGCGCGAAGCCGTGATCGAGGAAATCATCAAGCCGACGCTGCCGGCCGACCTGATCAAGGGCGACATCAAGTTCCTGGTGAACCCGACCGGCCGGTTCGTGATCGGCGGCCCGCAGGGCGACTGCGGTCTGACGGGCCGCAAGATCATCGTCGATACCTACGGCGGTGCCGCACCGCACGGCGGCGGCGCGTTCTCGGGCAAGGATCCGTCGAAGGTCGACCGTTCGGCAGCGTATGCCGGCCGTTACGTCGCGAAGAACATCGTCGCGGCAGGCCTCGCATCGCGCGCGCTGATCCAGGTGTCGTACGCGATCGGCGTCGCCGAGCCGACCTCGGTGATGGTCAACACGTTCGGCACGGGCCGCGTGTCGGATGCGGTGATCACGAAGCTCGTGCGCGAGCATTTCGACCTGCGTCCGAAGGGCATCATCAAGATGCTCGACCTGCTGCGCCCGATCTACGAGAAGACGGCAGCTTACGGCCACTTCGGCCGCGAAGAGCCGGAATTCTCGTGGGAAGCGACCGACAAGGCGCTCGCACTGGCCGAAGCGGCCGGCGTGGAGCCGACGGCACGCGTCGCGTAAGCGTCGTCCGCCCGAAACGAAAAACCCCGGCATGCCGGGGTTTTTTTATGCGCGTCGATCGCCGGCGGGATGACGGCGTCGCGGCGATCGTGGCGGGCGCTGCCCGCCGGCGCGGCTTCAGCGTGCGCTGAAGCCGAACCAGCCGTTGCTGGCCGCGAGGCGGCGCGGGCGGTTGATGCGGCGCTGCGGGCCCAGCGTGCGGCGCAGCGCGAGCGCGCGCAGCGACGACGGTTTCTGCAGCAGCGAGCGCAGGCCGGCGCGGCGTGCGAACGCCTGCGCGCTCATCATCGAGAAGAACGCGTGGAACCAGGCACGGATGCCGTCCAGCCGGCTGTGCGCGTGCGTGTGCTCGGCGAGCGCCTGCGTGCGTGCGCGATGATGGCGCAGCGGGCGGGCGGGAGCGGACGGCGCGACGCGTTTCGCAGTGCGGTTGAGACGGGAAGTCAGACGGAATGGCATGTGAACGATGCTTCGCTTGTATGAATGGCGCCCTTGAAAAGCGCACTGGTATGAACGGCCTCGGAAGGCGCAACGGATCTTAACGAAAGTCGTTGCGCGCCGCGCCCGCCAGAATTGACAGGCCGCGACAGGCTACAAGGGATTCATGACGTGCAAAAGTCGCGATAAACCCTTGTGCCGCAAGCGTGTGGCTGCATACCGCCTGTCGCTGAGGCTCGCGCCGCGCCGCACAGTTCCCTTGCGCCAGATCAAATCGACGATTGGCATGCCCCTGCGTACGACAATGGCGCTGTTCGCGGCATCCGGCGCCGATTTACAATCGTCACATTCACACGATAAACGTCTGGCATCCCATGTCGTCTCCATTGCAGTCGGAATCGATCCGCGCGCAAGTCGCGGAATTGCGCGAACGCGGTTTCGTCGTCGCGCGCGGCCTCGTCGACGAGGCGCAGTGTGCGGCGCTCAAGCAAATCGCGGTGCGCCAGTTGCAGGAAGCGGCGGAGCCGATCGAGTTCGAGGCGGATTTGCGCTACCCGGGCGCGCCCGAATCGAAGCATGCGCCGGGCGGGCATACGGTGCGGCGGCTGCTGGATGCCTACACGCGCGATCCGGCGTTCGCCGCGCGCGCGATCGCGCCCGAAATCGGCGCGTGGATGCGCGAGTACTTCGGCGAACAGCCGGTGCTGTCGCGCGCGCATCACAACTGCATGATGACGAAGCACCCCGCGTACGGCAGCCTGACGGGCTGGCATCGCGACTTCCGCTATTGGTCGTTCGAACGCGCGGACATGGTGTCGGTGTGGCTCGCGCTCGGTCCGGAAACGAATGAAAACGGTGCGCTCTGGCTGGTGCCGGGTTCGCATACGGCCGAATTCGGGCCGGAAGCGTTCGACGACGCGAAGTTCTTCCGCAGCGATCTGCCGGAAAACCGCAAGATGATCGACGCGGCAACCTGCCCGTCGCTCCAGACGGGCGACGTCGTGTTCTTCCACTGCAACACGCTGCATTCGGCGGGGCAGAACCGCTCCGACCAGGTGAAGTTCTCGCTCGTCTATACGTACCACGGCGTGAGCAACCGGCCGATGCCGGGCACGCGTTCGGCGGCGAAGCCGGAAGTGCAGTTCTAACGGCGGTTCGGGCGGCGGCGCAGCCGCGCCGGTTGTCCGATGCGGCGCTGCGGCCGCGCGGGCGGATGAACAAACGGGCGGCCTGGGCCGCCCGTTGCGTTTCGTGCAGCCCGCTCGTGCGATGCGGGCCGCCGGCGTGCGTCGCGCGGCCGCGCGATCAGCGCTTGTTGCCCGGCATCGCGAGGCCGATCAGGCCGATCAGCGATGCGACGGCGCCGCCGGCGATCAGCAGGATCGTCTTCGTGGCGGGCGAGCCGGTGAAGAAGCGCGACACGTTGTCGTTGATCGAATGGAACGACTGGCCGCCGAAATACAGCAGCACGACGCCGCCGACGAGCAGCGCAACCGAGATGACCCGGGACATACCAACCTCGCTGTAACGGTGATTCGAGACGCCGCAGTGTAGGCGACGCACGCGGTCGCGTCCATGGTCGTGCGCGCTTCGGCCACGTTCGATACCATAACCGTCGTACGTTTCCCTCGCCGCCGGCGCGCGATGTTCGCGCGCGGCGCGCGTCCCATCCCCGACGTCTTCACGGAACCGACTCATGGCCTACGAAGCAGCTTCCGAACGTTATGCCGACATGCAATACCGCACCTGCGGCAAATCCGGGCTCAAACTGCCCGCCCTGTCGCTCGGCCTGTGGCACAACTTTGGCGACTCGACGCCGATCGCGACGCAGCGCGACATCCTGCGCACCGCGTTCGACCTCGGCATCAATCACTTCGACCTCGCGAACAACTACGGGCCGCCGTACGGCAGCGCCGAAACCAACTTCGGCCGGCTGCTGAAGGAAGATTTCCGGCCATACCGTGACGAGCTACTGATCTCGACGAAGGCCGGCTGGGACATGTGGCCGGGGCCGTACGGCAGCGGCGGCGGGTCGCGCAAGTACGTGCTCGCGAGCCTCGACCAGAGCCTGCAGCGGATGGGGCTCGACTACGTCGACATCTTCTATTCGCACCGCTTCGACGCGCACACTCCGCTCGAGGAAACCGCCGGCGCACTCGCATCGGCCGTGCAGCAGGGCAAGGCGCTGTACATCGGCATTTCGTCGTACTCGGCCGCGAAGACGCGCGAGATGGCCGAACTGCTCGCGCAATACAAGGTGCCGCTGCTGATCCACCAGCCGTCATACAACATGCTGAACCGCTGGGTCGAGCAGGATCTGCTTGGCACGCTCGACGACATCGGCACGGGCAGCATCGCGTTCACGCCGCTCGCGCAGGGGCTGCTGACGTCGAAATACCTGAGCGGCGTGCCGGCCGATGCGCGCGTGAACAAGCCGGGCGGCGGCTCGCTGAAGCAGGATCACCTGAGCGCGGACAACCTCGAGCACGTGCGCAAGCTCAACGGCATCGCGGAGCGGCGCGGGCAGAGCCTCGCGCAGATGGCGCTCGCATGGGTGTTGCGCAATGGCCGCGTGACGTCCGCGCTGATCGGCGCGAGCCGTGCGGAGCAGGTGCGTGAAAACGTCGGCGCGCTGAAGAATCTCGAATTCTCGGCCGACGAGCTCGCGGAGATCGATCGCTACGCGACCGAGGGCGGCATCAATCTGTGGGAAAAACCGTCCACCGATCAGGCAATCTGATCGGCATCAAGGAAAGTCGATACGGGATGCGAATCATTGCATGCCGTATCGCTGTGCACGCACACAAGCGGTTACGTCGCCGCGATGCGGCGGCGTGACCGGCGCGCGCCAACGCGTCGCTAGAGCAGCGCGGGCAGGCCTTCGACGAGCAATACCGCCACGCCGACGCCGAGGATGACGCCGAGCACGCGCAGCAGGTTGTGACGGAATTCGGTTGCGCACGGCACCGCGCCGAGAAATAGCGCGCCGGCCAGCGCCATCGGAATCAACAGGATGAAGTCGCCGATCGTGAAGTAGGTCGTCATGCGTGTCTCCATAGCCGGCTGGAACAGGCGCACACGCGTCTTCCAGCCCCATGCCGGGCATTTCTCGTATTGGGCCGACCCCATTGCGAACGGGGCCGGCAGTTCGAGTATAGGCAACCTCGCTGCGTTTTTCGCTATCCGAACCATTAAAAGTATGCGGAAAACCCCGGGGATTCCGCACTTTTCCGGTAAGTCGGACGAATGCCTTGCACCATTCTTTCCCGCTCCTTTCGGTTCGCGCTGAAACGTCGGACATGTTCGATACGGGCCGTCGCACCCGCAGGCGCGGCGGCCCGTCCGTCTACGCGCGATCGGGTCGCGCGCGAACGGCCGGCGTGCGGAACACGAGCGCGAGCCCCGCGACGATCGCGCCCATGCCGGCGAGCGCGAGCGGTTCAGGCCGGTTGCCGAGCCAGACCGCGTCCATCAGCGTGGTGACGACGGGCACGAGATAGAACAGGCTCGTCACGTTGACGAGATCGCCGCGTTGCATCAACCGGTAGAACAGCAACTGCGCGATCACCGAGATCACGATACCGAGCCACAGCAGCGGGACGATGAACGCCCAGCCGACCTCGACCGAGATCGGCCGGAACGGCAGGATCGCCACGCACAGCGCGAGGCCGATCGCGTTCTGCAGCGGCAACACGTCGGCGGGCGCCGCGCGCACGCGCTTTTGCAGCAGCGAGCCGGCGGTCAGCGCGACGAGCGCCGTGAGCGCGCAGGCGACGCTTATGATCGGCAGGCCCGCACCGCCCACGCCGCGGCACACGACGAGCGCGAGACCGGCCAGCGACAGCCCGAGCCCCGCGACGCGCATCGGTTGCCAGCGCCGCTCGACGATCGCGAGCGTGAGGATCGGCTGCACGCCGAGGATCGTCGCCAGCACGCCCGGCGCGATCCCGCGCTCGAGCGCGAGCAGATAGAAGATCGAATAGCCGCCCATCATCAGCAGGCCGGTCAGCGCGGCCATGCGCCGCTCGCCGCGCGGCGGCAGCCAGCGTCCGCGCATGACGGCCGGCACGAGCAGCACGAGTGACGCGAGCGCGAAGCGTGCGGTGAGAAAGGCGAACGCGGATGCGTGACGCAGACCGAGTTCAGCGAAGATCGCGCCGCTGCTCCACAGCAAGACGAAGAGCGACGTTACGCCATGCGCGGCGAGCGCGCGTTTGAACGAAACCATGTGAATCCACCTGTCGAACGGATCGAAACATTCCACGTCGCGCGCGCGGGAACGCGCCGTGCGTCATGGCGCACGAACGGCCGCAAACGGGCGAAGGGAAAACGGAAACCGAAAGCCGGCTGGTCAGCCGACGCGTGCCGCCGGCGGGGGCGGCGCGGCGCCGACGAACGGCGGTGCGACAGGAGGAGGGAGGACCGACGGATGCGCGCACGCCTGCGGCCGCGAGTCGAACTGCGGCCGGGAATTTGCGAGAGCGGACGTGAGCGGTTGCATCGTGTCGAAATGCGCTTGAACGCGAATGAACGTCAAAGGTAACGCAGGGCGGCCGCCTGATGCAACCACGGCCGGCGGGAGGCCGGTGCCGTGCGTGTGGCCGGATTCGGCGGACGGTCACATTCGACAGGGTATGATGGGGGTATCCGCCCGTGCAAGCGCACGCGCGGCGCAGTGGTTGATTGGAGACATTCGACGAATTCGCGGCACTTCGCCTGCTTCTTCTTCTTTTCGCGCTTCGATAAACCGTGAACAATGGGATCACGCGCAACACCCCGACGAGGGCGGCGCGGATCGTGCATTTGCCGGCTCGCCAGCGAGCCGGGTTTCAAGTTTCAAGAGTGGGGAACCATCATGCATGTCGGGTCGATTGTCTGCACTACCCATATCGCGGTGCCCAAGGGCGCGCGCGGCATCGTTCAGCGTGTTCTGGGCGACATGGCCATGGTGACCTGGTACGCGGGCGTGCCGGGCGAGTCGAAGGAACTCAACACCGAGCCGTTCTTTCTCGAGGACCTGATCGACACCGGCGAATCCGTGCTGCCGGCCGGCGCCGCGATCCACTGAGCGCGCGTGCCGCACCGGACGCTCGTGTTTCGGCGCGGCTGACGGCACAATGCGGGGCATGAAAGACGTCACTTCCGCCCCCGCAGCTCCCGCCGGCCCGCCGTTCGCCGGCCTCACGCCCGAGTGCGTGCTCGACGCGCTCGACAGCGTGCTGATGCCGACCGGGCTGCGCACCGACGGGCGCCTGCTCGCCCTCAACAGCTACGAAAACCGCGTCTACCAGGTCGGCATCGAGGACGGCCCGCCCGTCGTCGCGAAGTTCTACCGGCCCGCGCGCTGGTCGGACGAAGCGATCCTGGAAGAGCACGCGTTCGTCGCCGAACTCGCCGCGCGCGAGATTCCGGCGGTGCCCGCGCGCGTTATCGACGGCCGCACGCTGCACGCGTTCGACGGCTTCCGCTTCTCGATCTTCGAGCGGCGCGGCGGCCGCGCGCCCGACCTCGACCGCAGCGACACGCTCGAATGGCTCGGCCGCTTCATCGGCCGGATTCACGCGGTCGGCGCGACGCAGCCGTATGTCGCGCGTCCCGTGCTCGACATCCGCACGTTCGGCTACGAGCCGCGCGACTATCTGCTCGCGCACGATTTCATTCCTGACGACGTACGGCCCGCCTACGAGACGGCGGTGACGCTCGCGCTGGAAGGCGTCGAGGCCGCGTTCGAGCGGGCGGGCGAGATCCGTCTGCTGCGCACGCATGGCGACTGTCATCCGAGCAACGTGCTATGGACCGATGCGGGCCCGCATTTCGTCGACTTCGACGACAGCCGGATGGCGCCCGCGGTCCAGGATCTGTGGCTGCTGCTGCCCGGCGATCGCGAAGGCGCGTCGCGCGCGCTCGCGGATTTGCTCGCCGGTTATGAGGACTTCTGCGAATTCGAGCCGCGTGAACTGCATCTGGTCGAAGCGCTGCGCACGCTGCGCTTGATCCACTACGCGGCATGGCTCGCACGCCGATGGGACGATCCGGCGTTTCCGGCCGCGTTCCCGTGGTTCAACACGCATCGCTATTGGGAAGCACGCGTGCTCGAACTGCGCGAGCAGATCGGCGCGATGCAGGAAGGGCCGCTCTGGCCCGTGTGACGGCGCGCGCGGCAACGTCGCCGCGCGACATGTTCGGGCGGACCGACGCGCAACGCGCGTGGCCCGCGCCGCTCAGAACTTCAACATCATCCGGATCACCGCGGCGAAGCGCTTGCCGTAAGGCGGCGCGATCAGCCCGCGGGTATTCAGGCGCGCCTGCGTGAGCACGGGCTTCATCTTCGAGAACGTCACGAAGCCGTCGTAGCCGTGATACGCGCCCATCCCGCTCGCGCCGACGCCGCCGAACGGCAAACTGCCGCACGCGATGTGCAGCAACGCATCGTTGACCGTCACGCCGCCGGAGATCGTTTCGCGCATCACGCGGTCGACCGTGCCGCCATCCTCATCGAACAGATACAGCGCGAGCGGTCGCGGGCGCGCGTTCACGTACGCGATCGCTTCGTCGAGCCGCTCGTACGGCACGAGCGGCAGCAGCGGCCCGAAGATCTCCTCCTGCATCAGCTGCGACGCGGCCGGCACGTGCGTGACCGCGCACGGCACGAAGCGGCGCGACGCGGGATCGGACGGCGCGTCCGATAGCGGATGCAGTTGCGCGCCGGCGGCCTGCGCGTCGGTCGCGAGCTGTTGCAGCCGGGCGTAATGGCGCGGCGACACGATCGTCGTGTAGTCGCCGTTGGTCGACAGGTCCGGATACAGCTTCGCGAAGCGCGCGCGTGCACGCTCGATGAACGCGGCTTCCATTCCGCGCGGCAGCAGCACGTAGTCGGGCGCGATGCAGGTCTGGCCCGCGTTCAGCGTCTTGCCGCCGATGATCGCGTCGACGGCCGCGTCGAAGCGTGCATTCGGGCCGACGATGGCCGGCGACTTGCCGCCGAGCTCGAGCGTGACCGGGGTGAGATTGTCGGCCGCGGCGCGCATCACGTGGCGGCCGACGTGCGTCGAGCCGGTGAACAGCAGATGATCGAACGGCAGCGCGCTGAACGCGGCGCCGACCTCCGCATCGCCGTTCACGACGGCGACGTGGTCGCGCGAGAAGGCCTTCGCGATCAGCTGTTCGAACAGCGCCGACGTGCGCGGCGTCAGTTCGGACATCTTGACGATCGCGCGGTTGCCGGCCGCGAGCGCGCAGATCAGCGGGCCGGCCGCGAGCAGGATCGGATAGTTCCACGGTACGACGATGCCGACCACGCCGAGCGGCTGCGGCAGCACCTTCGCGCGCGCCGGCCTCAGCCACTTGTTCATCGGCCTGCGGATCGGCTTCATCCAGCGCTTGCCGTGCCTGAGCGCGTCGTCGATCTCTTCCTTCGCCATCCAGATTTCCGACAGCAGCACTTCCTGCTTCGCGCGATGCCCGAAGTCGGCACTGATCGCATCGGCGAGCGCATCGGCGTGATCGATCAGCATCGTGCGCAGCGCGCGCAGGTGCTGCGCGCGGGTGTCCCACTCCGGGTACGGCGCGCGCAGGTAGGCCGCGCGCTGGTCGCGCAGCAGCGACGTCAAGGCATCGACCGACGGCAGCGCTTGCGGGGCCAGTTCGGGCAAATCGTTCTTCATGTCGTCTCCTCCAGTTGGGCGTGGCACGTCGGCCAGCAGTCAGGCCGCACGTGCCCGCTCGGCGAGCGTGGCGGGGCGGGTCGGGATGGCGCGCGTCGCGCGGCATGGGGCCGGATGCGAGGCACGGGCGAAAACAGGGTGCAGCGTGCGGCAAGCGTCGCATCCGCGCGACGGTGGTCGTGTCCGAAAACGGGATTGCACGGCGAGCGCGTACGGCCGGATGCGATATCCAACCGGTGTGCGATCGCGCGCGGCGGGCACTTGCCGGCGCACCGAAGCAGGGCAGTGCGATGCGCGCGGCGACGCACGCATCGGCAGGGCGTGCGGCTCATGCGACGAGCCGTCCAAACGGTCGGCGATACGTGGCGTCGTTCGATTTCGACCGGCCGCGCGCACGGTGTTGCACGTCACCGTCCGGGCATCCGTTTGAAATGAAATGCGGGCCGCGCGCGGTGCGTCCGGACAACCCGGTCGGCACGCGGCCTGCAGAACGTCGCGCTGCATCGTCGTCTCCCCAGTTTCGCGACGGCGCGGCTTCTGGCGGCCGATGCATCGCGTCGCATCAATCGATACATCTTAAATTTAGTTCACGCGGGCGTTTAGAGGAATCGCTCTTGAATCGGCGTGCCGCGCGCGCGACGGCCATTCCTACAATGCCCGAACATTACAAGCGGGAGCCGGCCGCGCCGGGCGCCGTTCATGACACGAAGGAGACGTGACATGCAATACGACTACATCATCGTCGGCGGAGGGTCGGGCGGTTCGAGCCTCGCCAGCCGCCTCGCCGATGCATGCCCCGACGCGACGATCGCGTTGATCGAGGCCGGCTCGCACACGGAGCGCAACCTGCTCGTCAACATGCCGGTGGGAATCGCGGCGCTCGTGCCGTTCAAGCTCGGCACGAATTACGGTTACGAGACGGTGCCGCAGCCGGGCCTCGGCGGCCGCCGAGGCTATCAGCCGCGCGGGCGCGGAATGGGCGGCTCGAGCGCGATCAACGCGATGATCTACACGCGCGGCCACCCGGGCGACTACGACGAATGGGCGCAACTCGGCGCGACGGGCTGGGGCTGGCAGGACGTGCTGCCGTATTTCCGCCGCGCGGAAGGCAACGCGCGCGGCGCCGATGCATGGCACGGCGCGGACGGCCCGCTGACGGTGTCCGATCTGCGCTTTCGCAATCCGTTCTCCGAACGATTCATCCAGGCGGCGCACGCGGCCGGCTATCCGCTCAACAACGACTTCAACGGCGCGACGCAGGAAGGCGTCGGCTTTTATCAGGTCACGCATCGCGACGGCTCGCGCTGCAGCGTCGCGCGTGCGTACATCTACGACCGCGACCGGCCGAACCTGCACGTGATCACCGATGCGACGGTGCTGCGCGTGGGCTTCGACGGCAAGCGCGCGGTCGGTGTCGTGGTGTCGCGCGACGGACGCGTCGAGACGCTCGGCGCACGCGCGGAAGTGATCCTGTCGGCCGGCGCGTTCAATTCGCCGCAACTGCTGATGTGCTCGGGGATCGGTCCGGCGGAACAGCTGCGACGGCACGGGATCGCCGTCGTGCAGGACGCGCCGGACGTCGGCACCAACCTGATCGACCACATCGACTTCATCATCAACACGCGCGTGACTTCGTCGGAGCTGGTCGGCGTCTGCCTGCGCGGGATCGCGAAGATGACGCCGGCGCTCGCGCGCTACTTTTCGAGCCGCACGGGGATGATGACGAGCAACGTCGCGGAGGCCGGCGGCTTCATCAAGAGCGACCCGTCGCTCGATCGTCCGGACCTGCAGCTGCATTTCTGCACGGCGCTCGTCGACGATCACAACCGCAAGATGCACTGGGGCTTCGGCTATTCGCTGCACGTGTGCGCGCTGCGCCCATTCAGCCGCGGCACGGTCGCGCTGGCGAGCGGCGATACGCGCGACGCACCGCTGATCGATCCGCGCTTCTTCAGCGATACGCGCGATCTCGACCTGCTCGTGCGCGGCGCGCAGGCGATGCGCCGGATCCTGTCGCAGGCGCCGCTCGCGTCGCAGGGCGGGCGCGAGCTGTACACGCGGGCGGATCAAAGCGAAGCCGAGTTGCGCGCGACGATCGTCGCGCATGCCGACACGATCTATCACCCGGTCGGCACCTGCCGGATGGGCTCGGATGCGCGCGCGGTCGTGGATCCGCAACTGCGCGTGCGGGGCGTCGAAGGGCTGCGGGTGGTGGATGCGTCGGTGATGCCGACGCTGATCGGCGGCAACACGAATGCGCCGTCGGTGATGATCGGCGAGCGCGCGGCGGACTTCATCGTCGCGACGCGCCGGGGCGGCGGCGTGCCGCGCAACGAGGCGGCCGCGGCGGCGCACGGCCGCTGAGCGGCGCGCACCGGCACGCGACCGACGCGATGCTCAGGCGAACGTATCGACGAGGCCCGCGCGGCTCACGGTTGCGCCGGCCGCTGCGGATTGCGCGGCGTCGACCGGTGCGTCGACGGCTGACGATCCGGCGCGCGCGCGCGGTGACGGCCGGCCGCCGGCGAAGCTTTGCTGCGGGTTCTGCTGCTGCGACGCGAAGCCGCCATCGCTGACGCTCGCGCTGCCCAGGCCGAGCCCGCCCGCTTCCATCGCTTCACGCAGTTTCGGCAGCGCGGCTTCCACCGCGTCGCGCACCTGCGCGTGCTGCGACACGAACAGCGCGTGCGCGTGGTTGTCCGCGACGCGCAGCACGACCTGCAGCGGGCCGAGGTCCGGCGGGTTCAGCGTCAGCTCGGCGCTCTGCTGGTGCGCATTCGACAGGAACACGACCTTCTGGCTCAGCGCATCGGTCCAGTCGGCGGTGCCGACGTGCGGCGCCAGCGCGTGTGCGTTGGCCGCGGCGATCGAGCTGGCGGCGGGCGATGCCTGGAGGTTCGCCTGTGCGGCTGCCGCAGCCGTCGCGGCGGCGGCGACCGTCGCGTCGACGGCCGGGCTGGCGGTTTCTTCGGCGGCCGCGAACGCATGCTGCGCAGCGGGTTGGGCCGTTGCGCCGGCCTGCAGCGCCGGCGCGGTGGCCTGCGCGGGCGCCTGCTGCGTCGCGAGCGCGCCTTTCGCGTCGGCGAGCGTGCGGTCGAAGGTCGGGACTTTCGGCGTCGGCTGTGCGGCGGTGGCCGATGCGGACGTCGCCGCCGCGGGCGCTGTCGCTGTCGCGGCCGTGCCCGACGCGGGCATCGCGATGGCGCCCGCGCCGCCGGTCAGCTTCTGGAGTGCCGCCTGCAGCGTGTCGCGACCCGACACCGGCACGGCAGGTTCGGCGGCCGCATCCTTGCTTGCGTGATTCGTCAGCGCGGCCGTCGCGTCGGGCTGGCCGGACACGGCCGTCGCTGTCGTGGCGGCGGCGGTGGCAGCGGTATCGGCATTGGCCGGCGCCGCGTCGTTCGCGCGCGCCTGCAGTTGCGCCTGCACGGCGGCTGCCGCGGCGAGCGCGGCAGCGTCGGGATTGAGTGTCGCGCTGGCGTCTTCGGTCGACGGGTCGTCGTCGCGGTCGGCGGACTTCGTGCCGGCGGCGGATGTCGACGACGCCTGTTTCGTCGAGGCGTCCGGCTTGTCGGCGGTTGCCGCGTCGTGCCGCGTGACGACGCTTTGCTTCAGCGTCTGCGCGAACGGCATGGCGGCCGGCCCGCTTGCGGCATCGTTGCCGGCGGACTTGGCGGAGGCGGACGAACCCGCGTCGCGGATCGCCTTGAGTGCGGTGCCGGCGGTGTCGAGCAGCACGCCGAGCAGGGGCAGGGGAGGCATGACGATTCTCTCGTTCGAAAGCGGTGAGCGGTTACGCCGAACGGGCCGCATCGGCCCGCATGCGCAGGATCTTCGCGGCGTGTTCGTCGGCGTCGCGCTGTTCGCGCTTCGCCGTACGCTGGGCTTCCTGCGCGACGCCGCGCGCCTGCAGGATTTCGTATGAACCGACGGTGCGTTTCTTCTGTTGCCAGTTGGGACGCGCCTCGTCGATGCGGACTTCGGCCGCGGCCAGCACGTTGCGCTGCTGCACGATTGCCGCGTCGAGCGTATCGATGAACGCCTGGAAGTTGCGCCAGTTGCCGGCCGGCATCCCGTGTTGCGCGGACTGCGCGAAGCGCGCGTGATACTCGTCGCGATAGCGCAGCAACGCATCGAGCTGGTCGGCGGCCGCGGTGCGGTCGCGCTGCGCGGTGCCGAGCTGCTTCGCGGCCGTGTCGAGATCTTCCTGCGCGCGGTCGAGCAGCAGTTGAAGGGGAAAGCCGTGTGCCATCGGGGTCAGCCTCCGTGTACGTCGAACAGCGCATCGAGCGCGCCGAGGCTCGACGCGAACGGCGCGCATTCGCGAAAGCCCTGCTGCAGGAACGATTCGATGCGCGGGTAGAGCGCGATCGCGCGGTCGAGCTGCGCGTCGCGGCCGGGCGCATAGGCGCCGACCGCGATCAGGTCGCGATTGCGCTGGTAGCGCGACAGCATCTGCTTGAACTGCCGCACGCGGTCGAGATGCGTTTCGTCGATCAGCGCGGTCATCGCGCGGCTGATCGACGCCTCGATGTCGATCGCCGGATAGTGGCCGGCTTCGGCGAGCGCGCGCGACAGCACGATGTGGCCGTCGAGGATCGCGCGCGCCGAATCGGCGATCGGGTCCTGCTGGTCGTCGCCTTCGGTCAGCACCGTGTAGAACGCGGTGATCGAGCCGCCGCCTTCGGGCCCGTTGCCGGTGCGCTCGACGAGCGCGGGCAGCTTCGCGAACACCGACGGCGGATAGCCCTTGGTCGCGGGCGGCTCGCCGATCGCGAGCGCGATCTCGCGCTGCGCCATCGCGTAGCGCGTCAGCGAATCCATCAGCAGCAGCACGTGCTTGCCCTGATCGCGGAAATACTCGGCGAGCGACGTTGCGTACGCGGCGCCCTGCATCCGCAGCAGCGGCGACACGTCGGCCGGCGCCGCGACGACGACGGAGCGCGCGAGCCCGTCCTCGCCGAGGATCTGTTCGATGAATTCCTTCACTTCGCGGCCGCGTTCGCCGATCAGTCCGATCACGATCACTTCCGCGCTGGTGTAGCGCGCCATCGTGCCGAGCAGCACCGACTTGCCGACGCCGGAGCCCGCGAACAGGCCCATCCGCTGCCCGCGGCCGACGGTGAGCAGCGCGTTGATCGCGCGCACGCCGACGTCGAGCACGTGGTGGATCGGCTCGCGATCGAGCGGGTTGATCGACGGCGCCGACAGCGGCGCGTCGACCTTCGACGCGAGCGGGCCGAGGCCGTCGAGCGGGCGGCCCGACGCGTCGACGACGCGCCCCAGCATTTCCCAGCCGACCGGCAGCCGTTTCGCGCCCGCGAGCGGATCGGCGACGGGCGCGGCCTCCCGCGGCCACACGCGCGCGCCGGGCAAGACGCCCGCGACGTCGGTGGTCGGCATCAGGAACAGGCGATCGCCGGCGAACCCGACGACTTCCGCTTCCGCATGCGGCAGCGTGCTGCCGGGCGGCAATTCGATCGTGCATTCGGCACCGACCGACAGGCGCAGGCCGATTGCCTCGAGCACGAGGCCCGCGGCGCGCGTGAGGCGCCCGCACGGCCGCAGCGGCAGCGCGCGGTGGCTGCGGGTCGCGAGGCCGTTCAGGTGCGTGCGCCAGTGCGCGAGATGCGGATTGTGCGGCGCGCGCGGCGTGTCGGCCGCGGCGTCCGTTGCGTGCGCCGGCGCGCCGTGCGCGGTGCCGTGCGGACTCTCGGGGCCGAACGACGCGAGCGCGAGTTCGCGCTCGAGCGGCGTCATTCCGTCGTACAGGATCGATTCGGGCGTGGGCGTCACCATGCGCTCACCTTGCCGATCGCGGCGGCGACGCGCTGCCAGCGGGTGGGCAGCGTCGCGTCGACTTCGCCCGTCGCGGCGTGCGCGCGGCAGCCGCCGCGCTCGATCGACGCGTCGGTGCGCACGTTCCAGCCGAGCGTATCGAGATCGTCCTGCAGATAGGCCTCGACGACGGGCAGGTCGGCCGGGTTCACCGCGAGATGCGGCGCGCCGGACAACGCCGGTTCGGCGGCGAGCACGTCGCGCACGGCCGCGACGAGCGCGGCGGGATCGTGCTTCACGTGCTGGCGCACGACCTGCTGCGCGATGTCGAGCGCGAGTTGCGCGAGGTCGGACGCGAGGTCGTGCTCGGCGCTCGACACGGCTTCGCGGAACGACGCGGCGAGCGCCGCGAGCTGCGCGGCCTGTTCGCGGGCTTCGGCCTGGCCGGCCTCGAAACCCTGCTCGCGGCCCTGCTCGAAACCGGCCTGATAACCCAGTGCCTGGCCTTCGACGTGACCGGCCGCGTGGCCTTCGGCGTGCGCGGCATCGCGCACGCGCTGCAGTTCCTCGGCGAGCGCGGCGGCGGCCGCAGCCGCGTCGTCGGGCGGCGGCGGGGGCGGCGGCGGATCGAACGACGCCATCTCCCACCGCTGGTACGCGGTGAGGGTGCCGGCGCGGTCGCGCGCGGAATCAGACATAGGCGTCTTCCGCCTTGCCGCCGATCACGATCTGACCGCTCTCGGCGAGGTTGCGCACGATCTGCAGGATGCGGCGCTGCTGCGTCTCGACTTCGGACACGCGCACCGGGCCGCGCGCGTCGAGATCCTCGGCGAGCAGTTCGGCCGCGCGTTGCGACATGTTCGCGAGGAATTTCTGGCGCAGCGCGGGCGGCGCGCCCTTCAGCGCGATGATCAGCGTTTCCGACTCGACTTCCTTCAGCACCATCTGGATCGCGCGATCCTCGAGGTCGAGCAGGTTCTCGAACACGAACATCTGGTCGACGATCTTCTGCGCGAGGTCGGCGTCGTACTGGCGCACGCTTTCGAGCACGCCTTCCTCATGATTGCTCGTCATGAAGTTCAGGATCTCGGCCGCGGTGCGGATGCCGCCCATCGGGCTGCGCTTCAGGTTGTCGCTGCCGGACAGCAGGCCCGTCAGCACGTCGTCGAGCTCGCGCAGCGCGGCCGGCTGGATGCCGTCGAGCGTCGCGATCCGCAGCAGCACGTCGTTGCGCAGGCGCTCGGTGAAGCACGACGCGATCTCGGACGCCTGGTCGCGATCGAGGTGCACGAGGATCGTCGCGATGATCTGCGGATGCTCGTTCTTGATCAGTTCCGCGACGGCGGCCGAGTCCATCCACTTCAGGCCCTCGATGCCGCTCGTGTCGCTGCCCTGCAGGATCCGGTCGATCAGCACGCCGGCCTTGTCCTCGCCGAGCGCCTTGGTCAGCACCGAGCGGATGTACTCGCTCGAATCGAGCGACAGCGCGGTGTGCTGCTCGGCTTCCTTCGCGAATTCGTGCAGCACGTCCTCGACCTGCTCGCGCGTGACGTTCTTCAGCGCGGCCATCGCGGCGCCGATCTTCTGCACCTCGCGCGGCGCGAGGAACTTGAATACTTCAGCGGCCTCTTCCTCGCCGATCGACATCAGCAGCAGCGCGCTCTTGGTCAGGCCTTCAGCGTTCATCGGACACCCAGTTCTTCACGACGGTGGCGACGATCTTCGGATCCTGGCGGGCGATCGTGCGCGCGTAGTCGAGGTTGCGTTCGTAGCGGTTCTTTTCGTTCTCGAAGCCGAGCAGCAGCGGATCGGGCTCGTCCGGCTGTTCCAGCGCGGGCAGGCCGTCGAGCGCGACCGGGTCCTCCGGCGCCGCGAGCGCCGGCGCGGCCGGCTCGGGCGGCGGGAACGCGCGGCGCATCGCCGGGCGTACGAACATGAAATAGAGCGCCGCCGCGGCCGCCGCGATGCCGAGCCACTTCGCGGCTTCCTTCGCCATCGCGATCATGTCCGGCTGGCGCCACCACGGCAGGTCGGCGTACGGATCGTTGACGGTCGAGAACGCGCTGTTCACGACGTTCACCGAGTCGCCGCGCTTCTCGTCGTAGCCCATCGCGTCCTTCACGAGCTGCTCGATCTGCGCGAGCTTCGCGGGCGGCAGCGGCTGCATCGTCACGTGGCCCTTCGCGTCGGCGACCGGCTGGTAGTTGACGACGACGGCCACCGACAGCCGCTTCACGTTGCCCATCGGCTGCTCGACGTGACGGATCGTCTTGTCGAGCTCGTAGTTGGTCGTCTGGTCCTTGCGGTCGCTGACGGGCGTCGACTGCGGCCCGTTCTGGCCGTTGCCGGCGACGATCGGCGCGGAGGCCGGCTGCGGCGGCGTGTTGGACAGCGCACCCGGCACGCCCGACGCGCCGCCCTGCGCGAGTTCGGTCGCGCTGCTGGTCTGCTGGCTGCGGATCGCGGTCTGCTGCGGCGAGCCGTTCGGGCCGTAGCTTTCCGAGGTCTGCTCGAGCTTCGAGAAATCGATGTCCGCGCTGACTTGCGAGCGCGCGTTGCCGGTGCCGAAGATCGGCGCGAGGATCGCGTCGATGCGCTTCTGCGTGTTGTGCTCGACCTGCTGCACGTACTTGAGCTGGCTCGCGTCGAGGCCAGTGGCCGATGCGGTCTGGGTCAGCAGGTTGCCGTCCTGGTCGACGATCGTGACATTCTTGGCCGGCATGTCGGGCACGCCGGACGACACCATCCGCGTGATCGCCTGCACCTGGCCCTCGTCGAGCACGCGGCCCGGGTAGAGATCGACGAATACCGACGCGCTCGGCGCTTCCTTGTCGCGCACGAATACCGACGGCTTCGGGATCGCGAGATGCACGCGCGCCGTCTTCACGGCGTTGATCGACTCGATCGTGCGTTGCAGCTCGCCTTCGAGCGCGCGCTGGTAGTTCACCTGCTCGGCGAACTGGCTGATGCCGAATTTCTGGTTGTCCATCAGCTCGAAGCCGACCGAGCCGCCCTTGGGCAGGCCCATCGCGGCGAGCTTCAGGCGCGTTTCGTGCACCTGGTTCGACGGCACGAGGATCGCGCCGCCGGCGTCGGCGAACTTGTAGGGAACGTTTGCCTGCTGGAGCGCGGTAATGATCGCGCCGCCGTCGCGGTCCGACAGGTTGCTGTACAACACGCGATAGTCGGGCGTGCGGCTCCACAGCACGAGCGCGGTGATCGCGGCGATGGCGAGCGCGACGGCGATCACGAACGGCAGTTTCGGGTTGCCCTTCATCCGCGTGATGCCGGGGATGCGTTCCGCGAAGCCGCCGAACCCGAAGTCCGCGCCGGCGCCGCCTGCTCCCGGCAACGCGGCGGCCGCGGTGGCGCCTGGCACCGGGCTGGCGAGGCCCGTGCGGGCGTCGGGGTTGATCAGCGAGTTGGCCTGCGAATCCATGCGTGGAATTTCTCCGGAGCGGGACGACTGAGCCGCTCGGACGAGCGGACGGACAATGACACGATGCGATTATCGGGACCGGGGCCCGACTCCGATCGACCGAAAAGAGCGGGGTTTCCCCCGTACTTTCGCGGCTTTGGCGCGCGCCGCGCTGCTATCCTTTTTCGCGATCCGGCATGGTGCGCATCGTGCGGCGCCGCCGGACCGCCCGGTGCGTCCGGGTCTCTTCTCTCATATGTCTGGGGACAGCATGGCTGCCAACGTCAGCGGAATCGGTTCGGTGTTGCAACAGATGCAGGCGATGGCCGCGCAGGCGAGCGGCGGCGTCGCGAGCCCGACGGCGGCGCTCGCCGGTTCGGGCGCGGCGACGGCCGGTACGTTCGCGAGCGCGATGAAGGCGTCGCTCGACAAGATCAGCGGCGACCAGAAGCACGCGCTCGGCGAGGCGCAGGCGTTCGAGGTCGGTGCGGCGAACGTGTCGCTGAACGACGTGATGGTCGACATGCAGAAGGCCAACATCGGTTTCCAGTTCGGGCTTCAGGTCCGCAACAAGCTCGTGAGCGCGTACAACGACATCATGCAGATGTCCGTGTGACGCGACCGGCAACCGGGGACGGCCAGCCGCCGACGGGCATCCGCGGGCGGCCGACCGGCGACGGGCCGTGCGCCTAAAGCTTTTCAATTCCCTTCCGATAACTCTGGAACAAGGCCGCGTCATGCATTGCACGGCGGCGGCTACCGCATAGCCAACGCATCACAAGGAGAAGCGCATGTTTTCCCCAGGACACGCTGGAGCCAATGCGTACGCGCGTGTCGGCGTCGAGACGGGGGTGATGGGCGCCTCCCCGCACCGGCTGATCGCGATGCTGTACCAGGGCGCGCGCCAGGCCATCGCGCTCGCGCGCATGCACCTGCAGCAGGGCAACGTGCCCGCACGCGGCGAAGCGATCGGCAAGGCGATCGGGATCGTCGAGAGCGGCCTGCAGGCGTCGCTGAACCGCGACGCGGGCGGCCAGATCGCCGGGCGCCTCGACGCGCTGTATACGTATATCGGCCGGCGCCTGCTGGAAGCCAACATGCATGCCAGCGACGCGATGCTGGTCGAGGTCGACGGGTTGCTCGCGACGCTCGAGGAAGCGTGGACGGGCATCGCTCCGGAAGTCGCGCGCATGGCCGCGCAACAGGCGGCGGGCGCGGCACGATGAATCTCAAGGCCGAATACTTCGCTCGCTACGAGGCGCTTGCGGCCGTGTCGGGCCGCATGCTGTCCGCGGCGCGCGGCGCGCAGTGGAGCGCGCTGCCGGAGTTGCAGGCCGAATTCCTGCGTCTCGTCGACGGGCTGAAGGAGGCCCATCCGGGCGTCGCGCTCGACCAGGCGGACCTCGGCCGCAAGCTCGAGCTGATTCGCCGCATCCTCGCCGACGACGCCGCGATCCGCGACCTCGCGAGCCCGGACGTCGCACGGCTGTCCGCGCTGTTCGAGGCGCGGCGCTCGACCCAGGTATTGACCGATCTCTACCGCGCTCGCGGGTAGTGCCCGTTTGCCGGGGCGGCGGTTGCCGCATGCCCGGCTTCGCAACGATGTCGCTGAGGTGAGCAGGCTCCGATCATGACCGGTATCGACTCCGTTGCGGCCGCCCTGCTGGCGAGTCGCCTCGACAGCCTGCTGACCGGCCCCGTGATGGCGCCCGCAGGCGGCGGCGCGACCGCGCAGGTCGGCACGCCGGGCGCCGGCGCGTCGTCGCCGTCTTCGGCCGGGGCCCCGCCGGCGCCGCCGCCGGCATCCGCGCAGACCGCGTTGTCCGATGTCGCGCTCGTGCTCGACGCGATTTCGCGCTCGGGCGGCGTCGCGACACCCGTGATCGCCGGGCGCACGCCGCTGCTGGCCGATCCCGCCGTGTTGCTGAGCACGGCGGCGGCCGTGCCGCCGGACGGGCAGCCGACCGCCGGTCCGGCTGCGTCCGCCGCCGCGCCTTCCACCGCAACGCCCGCGTCCGACGTCGCGGCCGCGCGCGCTGCGGCGGCCGCGCCGCCCGTCGCGGCGCTGCGTGCGGCGCTCGCGCAGGCCGTCAGCGAAAGCGGCCTCTTTTACGAATCCCATCTCGCGCAGTGGCTGGCCGGCCAGCGCCCGCTCGCCGCGCTGATGCGCGAACCGCAGGCGCGGCTCACGACCGCGCCGGTGCAGCCCGCCCCGGATGCCGCGCAGCACGACGCGCCCGACGTGCTCGACGAACTGCTCGCGCAGCGCCTGCCGCTGCCGACGGCGGCGCGAACCGCTACGCAGCCGGGCGCGCCCGCGTCGGGCGGTGCGGTGCCGCGCGAGCTTGCACAGAACGCGGCTGCCGCCGCTCGGCAAGGTGCGGCGTCGGCCACGGCCGCGACGACCGACCCGCTCGGCGATCGCCCGGACGCGCGCTGGACGCCCGCGCGCGCCGAACTCGCCGCCGCGTCGGCCGATCCGCAGACGCAGACGCCGGCTCCCGTGCATCCTGCCGCCGTGCCGATCGTCCGGCAGCAGCTCGATGCGCTCGCGACCGATCAGTTCCGCTGGGCAGGCGAGGCATGGCCCGGCGCGCGGCTCGACTGGACGATCGAGCCCGACGATCCGGGCGGCCACGCGTCGCGCGGCGGCGACGACGCAGGCGACGGGATCGCATGGCGCACGCGGCTGACGCTCACGTTGCCGTCGCTCGGCACGGTCGACGCGGAGCTGGTGCTGAACGGCGCGCAGCTCGTCGCGCGACTGCGTGCGAATTCGGCCGGCGCCGACCGGCTCACGCGGAACGAGGCCGCGCTACGGCAGCGGTTCGAGGGATCGGGGCTGCAGCTCGGCGGACTGTCGATTCGTGCGGTCGGCGACGAACCGGACGGCTTCGACCCGCTCGTCGCGCAGGCGGCCGCCGCCGCATATGCGCGCAGCGCGGCCGGCGGCACGCCGGGCGCCGACGACGAGGTGCCGCGATGAGCATGACGTCCCGCAAGCGCGCGGCCGCGCTCGTCTACGATCCGAAGGGAGGCGATACCGCGCCGCGCGTGGTCGCGAAGGGGTACGGCCTGCTCGCCGAGATGATCGTCGCCCGTGCGCGGGATGCCGGGCTGTACGTGCATACCGCGCCGGAGATGGTATCGCTGCTGATGCAGGTCGATCTCGACGACCGGATTCCGCCGCAGCTTTACCAGGCCGTCGCCGATTTGCTGGCATGGCTGTACGCGCTCGATCGAACCGAGCCCGGGCCGGGCGACGCCGCCCCGCATTTTCCGCTACCGCCGCTGCGCCGCTGAGCGTTCGCCGCGCCGTTTTTCTTGCGAAATGCCGTCCCGGACTTTCGCGATCATTTCACCGGCATTTCTCTTTTATCGACCTGGATCGGCGTGCAATCTGCGCGCTTCGTCGGTTATCGCCGGATTGTCTTGTCGGCCCGGCGTGCGCCGGCAGATTGAGCGGCTGCATCATTTGTGTAATGATATCCATTCTCATTTTCATGTTATCCGGGCGGCGCATGTTTTCCGTGCGCCGCCCGTTGCTTTGAACGAATGGACACTCTCGCGTGAACGCGCCCGAAACGATCGCCCCGCCGCAGGCGGGCAGGCCCATCGCGGGCGTCACCGTGCTGCATCCGGCCGCACGGCCCCTGAGCGACGCCGAACTGGCGGCGCGCCGCCAGCGCTCGCGGCGCGCGACCTTCATCAAATGGCTGCGCAAGGTGCATGGCTGGGTCGGGCTCTGGGGCGCGGTGCTCGGGCTGCTGTTCGGCGTGACGGGCGTGCTGCTCAACCACCGTGCGCCGCCGCTGAAGATCCCGACCGGCGAGCCGCAGGTCGAGCAGATGCAGATCGCATTGCCGGACCCGGCGCCGAAGTCGCCGGCCGCGATGACGAAGTGGCTGCAGCACGAACTGCGCTTCGACGGCCGGCCGGGCCGCGTGCGCAAGGAGCCCGCGCAGCCGGTCGCCTGGGGCGACAAGCGCGTGATGCAGCCGGAGCACTGGCAGATGGGCCTGTTCGGTCCGCACCAGAACCTGCAGGCCGAATACTGGGTCGGCAACGGCTACGTATCGGTGAAGCGCACCGGCAATACGTTCCTGACGACGCTGAACAACCTGCATCGCGGCGTCGGCATGAATCTCGGCTGGGTGCTGCTGATGGACACGATCGCGGGTTCGCTGATCCTGTTGTCGCTGACGGGCGTGCTGCTGTGGACGGAGCTGAACAAGCGCCGCACGGCCGGCGTCGTATTGGTGGTCGGCTCCGTCGCCGCGGCGCTCGCCGCGGGTCTCGCCTGACGTCACCCTCGACGCGCGCCGGTTTCCTGCCGGCGCGGCCATGCGCCGCGGAGGCGACCGGCCTCAGAGGCCGCAGGTCGCGCCGCGGTTTGCCGCGATCTCGCGGGCGGCCTTCGCGCCCTCGACCTGCAGGATCGTCGGCAGCGACACGTTGTTCTTCGCGGCCGTGATCTCGGCGAGGATCGAGATCGCGATTTCCGGCGGCGTGCGGCTGCCGATGTAGATGCCGGCCGGCCCGTGCAGCCGCGCCAGTTCCGCCTCGCTCAGGTCGAATTCGAGCAGCCGCTCGCGCCGGGCCGCGTTGTTGCGTCGCGAGCCGAGCGCGCCCACGTAGAACGCGGGCGTCTTCAGCGCCTCCATCAGCGCGAGATCGTCGAGCTTCGGGTCGTGCGTGAGCGCGATCACGGCCGAACGCGCGTCGAGCTTCATGTCGAGCACCGTGTCGTCGGGCATCGTGTGCACGACGCGCGTGCCCGTCACGTCCCACGCATCCGTGTACTCCTCGCGCGGATCGCAGACCGTCACCTGGTAATCGAGCCCGACCGCGATCTGGCACAGATAGCGCGACAACTGTCCCGCGCCGATCACGAGCATCCGGTAGCGCGGCCCGTGGATCGTCACGAGCCGGTCGCCGTCGAACGCGAGCCCGTCGGTCGCCTGCGCGGGCGACAGCGACGCGCGGCCGGTCGCGAGCGTCATCGTGCGCGTGACGAGGCGGCCGGCCTCGACTTCCGCGCACAGCGCGGCGATCCCGCTGTCGGGCGTGAGCGGCTCCAGCACGAGCTGGATCGTGCCGCCGCAGGGTAGCCCGAAGCGGTGCGCTTCCTCGGCCGTCACGCCGTACTTGACGGCTTCCGGGCGTGCATCGGCCGCGATGCCGCTTGCGTGCACGCGGGCGATCAGGTCGTCCTCGATGCAGCCGCCGGACACGGAGCCGACCACCAGGCCGTCCTCGCGCACCGCGAGCATCGCGCCTTCGGGGCGGGGCGATGAGCCCCACGTCTTCACGACCGTGACGAGCAGCACGCGGCGCCCTTCGTCGAGCCAGCGCGCGCTGGATTTCAGTACATCGAGATCGACGCTTTCCATCATCCTGTTCCTGTTGCCGGACGGCCCGCCGGGCCGGGCCGTCGTTCGATGGCCGGATTATGAACCGCTCGGCGCGCGCGCGCTGGCAGCGTGCAAATCGTGTGGGCAAATCCGGACGATCGGGCAAGAAATCGCGACGATCGGGCAGCGATCGCGCGCGTGCGGGGCGTGCGTGCGGGGCGCGGCGGCGCCGATGGCCGGGCCGGCTCCGGCGGGGATGAGGCGCGCACGGGGCCGGTGACGGCCCGGCGTGGCGTCGTGCCGCTGCGCGCGGCGTGCGCGCGCAGCGACGGCGGTCAATGTGCGTCGTGCTGACCGTGCGCGAGCTTCGAGTGATGCCGCGAATACAGGAAGTAGATCACGAGGCCGATCACGAGCCAGATGCCGAACGCGGCCCACGTGACGGGCTGCAGGTTCAGCATCAGGAACAGGCATGCGCCGACCGCGAGGATCGGCACCACCGGCACGCCCGGGCAGCGGAACGCGCGCGGCAGTTCCGGGTGCGTGCGGCGCAGCACCAGCACCGCGATCGACACCATCGAGAACGCGGCGAGCGTGCCGATGTTGATCAGCTCGGCGAGCACGTTGAGCGGCACGAGCGCGGCGATCAGCCCGAAGAACAGGCCGACGAGCCAGGTCGTCAGGAACGGCGTCGCATAGCGCGGATGCACGCGCGACAGCGCCGCCGGCAGCAGGCCGTCGCGCGACATCGCGAAGATGATCCGCGTCTGGCCGTAGCTCATCACGAGGATCACGGTCAGCATGCCGAGCACCGCGCCGAGATCGATGAAGCCCGCGACCCACTTCTCGCCGGCGATCTGCAGCGCATACGAGATCGGATGCGACACGTTCGCGTACTGCGCCGACGGCACGATGCCGGTCGCGACCGCCGCGACCGTCACGTACAGCACCGCGCAGACCGCGAGCGACGCGATGATGCCGATCGGCAGGTCGCGTTTCGGATTCTTCACTTCCTCGGCCGCCGACGATACGGCGTCGAAGCCGATGAACGCGAAGAACATCACGGCCGCTGCGCCGAACACGCCGTTCCAGCCGTGCGGCATGAACGGCTTCCAGTTCGCGGGCGTGACGTGGAAGACGCCGACCGCGATCACGAGCAGCACGACCGACACCTTGATGAACACCATGACGTTGTTGATGCGAGTCGACTCGCGGATGCCGATCGACAGCAGCGTCGTGATCACCAGCATCACGAGGAACGCCGGCAGGTTGAACCACGTGACGACACCCGGGATCGCGCCGGGCGCGGCCGTCAGCACGGTCGGCAGCGTGAGCCCGAAGCCCTGCAGCAGCGATTGCAGGTAGCCCGACCAGCCGACCGACACGGCCGACGCCGCGAGGCCGTATTCGAGCATCAGGTCCCAGCCGATGATCCAGGCGACGAGCTCGCCGAGCGTCGCGTACGAGTACGTGTAGATCGAGCCCGCGACCGGAATCGTCGACGCGAATTCGGCGTACGACAGCGCCGCGAGGCCGCACGCGATCGCGGCGATCACGAACGACAGCATCAGCGCGGGGCCGGCCTGCACGGCGCCCGTCCCGGTCAGCACGAAGATGCCGGTGCCGATGATCGCGCCGATGCCGAGGAAGGTGAGGTCGATGGCGCCGAGCGCTTTCTTGAGCCCGGCGCCGTGCGCGCCGGCGATCATGCGATCGACGTTTTTCTTGCGGAAGAAGGACATTGCGGATGAGTTTCCAGCGCGCGCGAGCGCGGCGGCGCCGAGTGAGTGAAAACCCGTAATTTTAGCCGATTTGGCGTGGAAGACCCGCTGCGGCGCAGCGCTGCGCTCGGGAATCGTCCGATAAAACAAGTGCTTGTGTGCGGCGTTCGGCGCGCCGGGGCCGGCGTGGAGCCGGCCGGGTGCAGCGAGGACGAAGAATCAGGCGCCCGACGCGGGCGCCATGTCGACGAGCCGGTTGCTCATCACGTAGAACGTCAGTTCCGCATTGTTCGACAGCCGCATCTTCTCGAGCAGCCGCGACCGGTACACGCTGACCGTCTTCACCGACAGAGACAGCGTGTTCGCGATGTCGGTGAGGCGCTTGCCCGATGCGAGCATGCAGAGCGTCTGGTATTCGCGGTCGGACAGCTTCTCGTGCGGCAGCGGTTCGTTCTCGAACGACACGTATTCGGCGAGCGCCTCGGCCATCGCCGGGCTCACGTACTTGCGGCCGGCCGCGACCTGCTGGATCGCGCCGATCATCTGCGCGGCATTCACCGTCTTCGACAGGTAGCCGGCCGCGCCGGCCTTCAGCGCGCGCACCGCGTACTGGTCCTCGCGGTACATCGAGAACATCAGCACCGGCGCGCCCGGCAGCTTGCGCTTGATGCGCTTGAGCACCTCGATGCCATTCGTGTCCGGCAACGAGATGTCGAGCAGGATCACGTCGAAGGCCTCGCGGTCGACGGCCGCCACCGCATCGCTGCCGGTCTCGGCCTCGGTCACGTTACGCGCGATGCCGCGGTCGATCAGCAAGTGGCGGATCCCTTGACGGACGATCGCGTGATCGTCGACGAGCAGGATGTTCAGGCTCATGACGGCCTCACGAAAGCGACGCGCGGCGCGCGGCCGCCGGCACCGCGAACAGCGAGTCCCACGCGAAGCGCGCGGTGACGCGCGTGCCGCGGCCCGCTTCCGGTGCGCTCGCGTCGAAGCTGCCGCCGAACGCCTCGCAGCGTGCGCGCATCCCGGCGAGGCCGTAGCCGGTGCGCCGGCCACGCGCGAAACCGGTCCCATCGTCGGTGACGATCAGGGACATATGCGAGTCGTCGGTGTCGATCTGCACGTCGACGGACGTCGCGCGCGCATGCTTCGCGACGTTCGACAGCGCTTCCTGCGCGACGCGGAAGATCGCGAGCGCGCCGGCGCCGCCGAGTTGCGTGAGCCGTGCGTCGGCCGCGCAGACGAAGCTCGTGCGCAGGCCGGTGCGGGCCGTGTGGCTGTTGACCCACGCCGACAGGGCGCCGACGACGCCGCCGTCGAGTGCCGGCGTGTCGCGCTCGTCGATCAGCCGGCGGTTGGCGTCGGTGGCGGAGTCGAGCGCCTGCTGCGCCAGCTCGAGCGCGCGCAGGCAGCCGTCCGGCGCATTGGCCGGCAGCCACGTTTGAACGTTTGCGAGCGCGAAACGTGCGGCGGTGAGTTCGGCGCCGAGTCCGTCATGCAGTTCGCCGGCGAGATGGCGGCGGGCCGCCTCGTCGGCAACCATCAGCTGGAGGGACAGCGCCGCGATCCGGGCGGCGGACGTGTCGCGTTGGGGCAGGGCTTCGGCCAGGGGCGCGGCCGCGTCGCAGCCGTGCACGAGCGGCTGCGACGGGAACGGGGCATGAGCGCCCGTGGGCGCGTTGAGCGACGTATCCATGACTCTCCCTGCTGTCAGAAAGCGGTTCAGACACCGGCTGGCTGCGTGGATCGGCTGCCGTTTCGATGACGGCAGCCGCCAGAGAATCGCCCCGTGCCGAGGTAACAAAAGTTACATCTTGTAACGTTTGAGTCCGACCCTCCAATGGTCGCCCGATCGGCGACCACGCGGGGCGAATAATATCTCAAAAATTTGGAAAACGTCATGCTGGGCGGACATTTAAGGGTAAATGTGAATAATCCGAGCGAAGCTGTTGTAGGAAAAACACTGACGCGAAAGCACACGGATCGCCCGTATCCAAATGTAACGATTTGACATGAAATGATCGTGGCTTGTTACGAATTCGCCAAGTAGGGACGAAAAAAAACCGGAGCTTTTGCTCCGGTTCTTGATGTGGCACAAATTCGGGGTTCGATCAGTCCACGAATGCGCGTTCGATCACGTAGTGACCCGGCGCGCTGTTCTTGCCTTCGACCAGGCCGGCTTGCTTCAGCAGGTCCGTCGTGTCCTTCAGCATCGCGGTGCTGCCGCACAGCATCACGCGGTCGTTTTCCGGCGAGAACGCCGGCACGCCGAGGTCCGTGAACAGCTTGCCCGTCGCGATCAGGTCGGTGATCCGGCCCTCGTTGTCGAACGCCTCGCGCGTGACCGTCGGGTAGTAGACGAGCTTTTCCTTGATGATGTCGCCGAGGTACTCGTGGCCCGGCAGGTCGTGCTTGATGTAGTCCATGTACGCCAGCTCGCCCTTCAGGCGGCAGGTGTGCGTCAGGATGACCTTGTCGAAGCGTTCGTAGATGTCCGGGTCGCGGATGATCGACATGAACGGTGCGAGGCCCGTGCCGGTCGACAGCATCCACAGCGTCTTGCCGGGCAGCAGGTTGTCGGCGACGAGCGTGCCGGTCGGCTTCTTGCCGATCAGCACCGAGTCGCCCACCTTCAGGTGCTGCAGGCGCGACGTCAGCGGGCCGTTCTGGACCTTGATGCTGAAGAATTCGAGGTGCTCTTCGTAGTTCGGGCTGACGATCGAGTAGGCACGCGCGAGCGGCTTACCGTCGACCTCGAGGCCGACCATCGTGAATTCGCCGTTGTTGAAGCGCAGGCTCGGCTCACGGGTGCAGGTGAAGCTGAAAAGCGTGTCGGTCCAGTGATGGACGGATTGGACGGTGGCGGTGTCGTATTTGCTCATGGCTTTGAAAACGGACGCGCGTAGCGGACGCGTGTAACGGGCCCAAAAACGGGCAAAAAAACCGAGTGCGTCGGCCCGATCGCGGATCGGCCGGCCGGCGCGTCGGACACGCGCCTTCTCGATGACAGACGATTGAGGAACTCGTTATTTTACCCTGCTTGGGGCAGATGCGGGCTTGACCCGCGCGGCCGCGCGGATTTGGCGCAACGAAATCTTGCAACCGGCTTTCAGTGTTCGGCCGCGAGCTTCACGCCCAGAGCGACGAGCGCGGTGCGGGGCACAGCGCGCCGCGCTACCGCGTCACTGCGGATCGAGGCGCAGCCGCGCGATATACGGCAGGTGATCCGACAGCCACGCGGTTTCGCCGGACGGCGCCTGCCATTCGAGCGGCGTCAGCCCGCGCACGAACATCTTGTCGAGCGCGAGCGCCGGGGAGAACGCCGGGAACGTGCGGCCCGACTGGCCGAGCAGCGTCGCGACCTCGGACAGCCCGATCTCGCCGAACAGCGCGACCGAATCGTTGCGCCAGTCGTTGAAGTCGCCGGCGAGCACGAGCGGGTCGTCGCCCGCGTTGCGCACGATCCAGTGCGCGATCCAGTGCATCTGGCGCAGCCGCGCCGCGCGCGTGAGCGCGAGGTGCGCGCACAGCAGCGTGACGGGCCGTGCGCCCGCGAGCGTCGCGCGCGCGACCAGCAGTCCGCGGCGCTCGAAGCGGTGCGCGGAGATGTCCCAGCGGCCGCCGAGGTCGAGCGGATGCGGCGACAGGATCGCGTTGCCGTGCCGCCACGACGGCTTGAACACGTTCGGTCCGAGCGCGATCTGCCAGTCGAGCGCCTGCGCGATCTCGGTGGCCTGGCAGTGCCAAACGTCGTCGACCGCGTCGTCCATCGGCGCGCCGAAGCCGGGGGCGAGCATCGGGCGCGGCATGCGGCGCGCCATCGCCTCCTGCAGGAAATACACGTCGGCGTGCGTCGACTGCATCCAGTTGCGCATCGCGTTCCATGCGGTGAAGCCGAGCGGCGAGCGGCCCTTGTGCAGGTTCCAGCTGACCGCGGTGATTTCGTCGGGCGCGGCGTGCGGTTCGGCGAACGGCAAGGACAGGGCGTCGGCGGACATGGCGCTCAGTCCTTCGCGACGTGCGCGCGCACGCGGTAGACGAGATGCGGGCGCTGCTCGACGAGCGTCCAGTCGGTCCATGCATCGCCGCCGACCGACAGCCCCGGATGGCTCGCGACGATCTGCCGCGGCGACGCGGGCAGGCACGGATCGCTGCGCGTCGCGTTTTCGTCGTCGAGGGTTTCCTGCACGTCGAGCGCGAGCGATACCGTGTGCGCGGCGTCGTCGACGGTGAGCGGCGCGACCGTCACCGAGCGCGAGCGCTCGGTCGGCACGACGCGCGCGGCATTGCCGCAGCCGACGGGCACGGCGGACGGATAGCGATGGGTGTCGGTACGGGATTGACCCACGGTGGTGCGTTGCTGGAACGTGTCGATCGTCTGACCGTCGCGCACCACCTGGATCTCCCACGCGACGACGGCTGGTGCGGGGCTCTGCGCATGGGCCGCGAGCGCGGCGCTCGCGAGCAGGACGGCCAGGCCGTGTTTCAGCATGAAACTTCTCCGGAAACGCGGGGTAGCGGGGAACGGACGCACATCTTACGCCCGATCGATTTGGACGGTGGTGTGACAGGACGCATCGCCGCAGGTTCGCAGCACGATCCGGTCCTGATCAAAAGGTAGGTACGCGTCACGCGTTTTCAAGCGAAAAAGCGCGCGAATTCGGCGACGCTCGCGCGCTCGGTGACGAGGCGGTTCTCGATCGCGTCCGGGTCGGCATGGCCGAGCGACATTCCGCAGACGAGCTGCTCGTTGGCCGGCATGCCGAGATGCTCGGCGACGATCCGGTGGAACGGCACGAACGCGGCCTGCGGGCAGGTGTCGAGGCCCCGTGCGCGCGCGGCCGTCATCACGCCCTGCAGGAACATGCCGCAGTCGAGCCATGCACCGTGCGTCATCACGCGGTCGAGCGTGAAGAACAGCGCGACCGGCGCATCGAAGAAGCGGAAGTTGCGCGCGTGCTGCGCGTGCATGCGGGCCTTTTCGTCGCGGCCGATGTTTAACAGACCATACAGGTCCCAGCCGACCTTGCGGCGCCGGTCGATATACGGCGACACCCATTCGCGCGGATAGTAGTCGTACTCGGCGACGTATTTCTCGTCGCGCGCCGGATCGTCGTACGCGGCGGTGAGCGCCACGGCGAGTGCGTCGCGGGTCGCGCCGGTTGCAACGTACACGCGCCACGGCTGGATGTTGGTGCCCGACGGCGCGCGGCTCGCGGCTTCGAGGATCGCCTCGAGCGTGTCGCGTGGCACGGGTGTCGGCAGGAACGCGCGAATCGCGCGGCGCGACTTGAGCGCGGCGTCGACGGCGTGGATCGCATCGGTGTCGACGCGCGGGACGGCAGCGGGGATGGACATCGGCAACCCTTCGAGACGAAGCGCACGGCGCCGCGCGGGCGCCGTGGCGAGGCCGGCGCGGCGGCCGGTGAACGTTCGATCATACGCCGCGCGGCGCCGCCCTGCAGCGCGCGCGCAGTGTTAGCAGCAGACCGGGACGGCTGCTTGCTTGCACGCCGATGCGGGATCGCTACACTGAAATCGTAAGGGTCTGATGGTCGTGTGACGGTAGCGGTAGCGAGGTTGGTATGACGACGGCGATGGTGAAACAGGAACTGGCGGTGGCGTCCTTCAGCACGGTGTACGACCTCGAGCAGGTCGAGACCGCGTTGAACGACCTGAACGAGAGCGCGAGCGACGCACTGCGCGCCACCTACGAGCGCATGCTCAAGACCGGCAATCTGCGCTTTTGCGTGAAGCCGAACCGGATGCCGTCGTTCGACGAACTCGGCGACGCGCTGCCCAATTTCACCGAGCCGCTCGACGACGTGCGTAAGCAGGTCGCGCTGTGCCTCGAGACGGACGACCGGCTCGAACTCATGCCGATCCTGCTGCTCGGGCCGCCCGGTATCGGCAAGACGCATTTCGCGAAGGCGCTCGCGCAGTTGCTCGGCACCGCGTATCACTACGTGCCGATGAGTTCGTTGACGGCCGGCTGGATCCTGTCGGGCGCGTCGTCGCAATGGAAGAACGCGAAGCCCGGCAAGGTGTTCGATGCGCTCGTCAACGGCAGCTATGCGAACCCGGTGATCGCGGTCGACGAGATCGACAAGGCCGGCAGCGACGCGCAATACGACCCGCTCGGCGCGCTGTACGCGTTGCTCGAACACGATACCGCGCGCGCGTTCGTCGACGAATTCGCCGAAGTGCCGATCGATGCGGGCAACGTGATCTGGGTCGCGACCGCGAACGATGCGCAGGCGATTCCGGAGCCGCTGCTGAACCGGATGAACGTGTACGAGATCGCGCCGCCGGACGCGGCCGGCGCGCGCCGGATCGCGCAGACGATCTACGACGAGATCCGCACGTCGCACGCGTGGGGGCGGCGCTTCCCCGACACGCTCGACGACGACGCACTCGACGTGCTGGCCGCGACGCCGCCGCGCACGATGCGCCGTGCGCTGCTGCATGCGTTCGGCGCCGCGCGGCTCGACGGCCGCGACGTGATCGCACCGTCCGACATCCGCGCCGACGAGGGCGCGGCGAAGCGCCGGCCGATCGGATTCTGAGCCGGCGGCGTGCGCTTCGCCGCGACCTGTACGCGTCGCGCCCAGCCGCGCCGCGCGACGCGTACGGGCCGATACGGATGCGTCCGGCAAGCATGCGAACCGGGACGTACAATTCCCTTCTCTCCCCTTGATGCGTAAGCAACGCGAAACGTCATGGAGCAGATGGATTGTGTGGTGATCGGCGCGGGTGTCGTCGGTCTTGCGATTGCGCGGGAACTGGCCGCGCGCGGGCGCGAAACCGTCGTGCTCGAGGCGGCCGACGCGATCGGCACGGGCACGAGCTCGCGCAACAGCGAGGTGATTCACGCGGGGCTTTACTACCCGCGCGGTTCGCTGAAAGCGATGTCGTGCGTGCACGGGCGCGACCTGTTGTACGAGTTCTGCGAGACCCGTCACGTGCCGCACCGGCGCGTCGGCAAGCTGCTCGTCGCGACGAGCGCCGCGCAGGTGAAGCAGTTGAAGGCGATCGCCGCGCGCGCGGCGGAAAACGGCGTGCTCGACCTGATGCCGCTCACGCGTGCCGAGGCGCAGACGCTCGAGCCCGCGCTCGAATGCGCGGAGGCACTGTTCTCGCCGAGCACCGGTATCGTCGACAGTCACCAGTTGATGCTCGCGCTGCTCGGCGACGCCGAGCGCGACGGCGCGATGTGCGCGCTGAAATCCCCGGTCGAGTCGATCGACGTGCTGCGCGGCGGCCGCTTCGTGGTGCGTACCGGCGGCGACGCGCCGACCGAAATCGAGGCCGCGTGCGTGATCAACAGCGCGGGCCTCGGCGCGCAGGCGCTCGCGCGCCGCACGCGCGGGCTCGATCCGCGCTGGGTGCCGCCGCTCTATCTCGCGCGCGGCAACTATTTCAGCCTGTCCGGGCGCGCGCCGTTCTCGCACCTCGTCTATCCGATGCCCGACCGCGCGGGGCTCGGCGTGCACCTGACGCTCGACCTGGCCGGACAGGCGCGTTTCGGCCCGGACGTCGAGTGGGTCGATGCGTTGCGCTACGAAGTCGATCCGGCGCGCGCACCGGCGTTCTACGCGTCGATCCGCACGTACTGGCCGGGGCTACCCGACGACGCGCTGCAGCCGGCCTACGCGGGAATCCGGCCGAAGCTCGCGGGGCCCGGCGAGCCGCCGGCCGACTTCATCGTGCAGGGCGCGGCGCAGCACGGCGTGCGCGGGCTCGTGAACCTGTTCGGCATCGAGTCGCCGGGGCTGACCGCGTCGCTCGCGCTCGCGCAGCGCGTCGGCGACATGACGTCACATGCGTGACGCACGCGGCCCGCATTCGTGCGGGCCGGCCGTGTGAAATCCCTTATTTCCGGCATTTCGGCGCGCACATTCATTCGCTTGAGCGTTATTCTGTCGAACGGCCGTCGCCAGAACGGCTTTCAAACCGATAACGTTGGAGCGAGTCCCCCATGAAAACATCCCGTCGGAGTTTCCTGATTACGAGCATTGGTGCCGTGTCCGCGCTGGCGCTGTCGCGCGAAGCGCTGGCCGACGCGCCGATGCTGTCGGAAACGGATCCGGCCGCGGTGGCGCTCGGCTACAAGGCCGATGCCACGAAGGTCGACAAGACGAAGTATCCGAAATACGCAGCAGGCCAGGATTGCGCGGCCTGCATGCTGTATCAGGGCAAGAAGGGCTCGGCCTCGGGCCCGTGCGGCGCATTCCCCGGCAAGCAGGTATCGGCGAAGGGCTGGTGCAGCGCATTCACGAAGATGGGCTGACGTCCGCGGCGGCATCGTGCGATGCCGCAATGTGGCGAAAACCGCAAAACGCCCGCCATCGGACGATGGCGGGCGTTTTTTATGCTTGAAAACGGTTCCGTCGCTTTCTACACTCGCTGCAAACCAGCGCGCCGCGGCCCCCCGTGCGCCGCGCCACCCGATGGCGAATTCACGAGGACGAGGCACGCATGGCGACGATTGCGAATTCAACGAAAACGGTCCGGCCCGAGCGTGCGCTGAACCGGCGGGCCGTCGCGGCGGCCGTGATCGGCAACGCGCTCGAGTGGTACGACTTCACGGTGTTCGGCTTCATGACCGTCGTGATCGCCGAACTGTTCTTTCCGACGACCAGCGAATACTCGTCGCTGCTGCTGACCACCGCGACGTTCGGCGTCGCGTTCTTCATGCGTCCGATCGGCGGCATCGTGTTCGGCCTGTACGCCGACCGCGCGGGCCGCAAGGCCGCGCTGTCGCTCGTGATCCTGCTGATGACGGCCGGCATCTTCCTGCTCGCGATCGCACCGCCCTATGCGGCGATCGGCATCGGCGGCCCGATCCTGATCGTGCTCGGCCGCCTGCTGCAGGGTTTCTCGGCGGGCGGCGAATTCGGCAGCGCGACCGCGCTCCTGATCGAAGCCGCGCCGTTCTCGAAACGCGGTTTCTACGGCAGCTGGCAGATGGCGAGCCAGGCGGCCGCGCTGCTGATCGGCGCGCTCGTCGGCGCGGCCGTCACGCGCGGGCTGTCACACGACGCGCTGCGCAGCTGGGGCTGGCGCGTGCCGTTCATCCTCGGGCTCATGATCGGCCCGATCGGCTTCTACATCCGCCGTCATCTCGCCGATTCCGAAGCATTCCTGCATGCGCAGCAAAGCGCACGTCGCGCGACGCTCGGCGAAGTGTTCACGCGCCATCCGCGCGAGGTGCTGTGCGGGCTCGGCTCGGTGATCGCGCTGACGGTGACGATCTACGTGCTGATCAGCTATCTGCCGACCTTCGCGGTGAAGCAGCTGAAGCTGCCGTATGCGGAATCGTTCTACGCGGTGATTGTCGGCAACCTGCTGCTGATGGTGCTGTCGCCGGTCGCGGGCGCGTGGTCGGACCGCATCGGCCGCAAGGGGCTGTCGCTTTGGTCGCTCGTGCTGACGCTCGCGTTGATGTATCCGTTGTTCGCGTGGCTCGACGCGGCGCCGAGCATCGGGCGGCTGATCGCGGTGCAGGCCGTGCTGTCGGTGACGCTCGCCGGCTACTACGGGCCGTTCGGCGCGATGATCGCCGAGCTGTTCCCGGCCAACGTGCGCTCGACGGGGCTGTCGATCGCGTACAACGTCGCGGTGATGCTGTTCGGCGGTTTCGGGCAGTTCATCGTCACGTGGCTGATCAAGGTGACGGGCACGCCGCTCGCGCCGACCTATTACGTGATGGCGGGGCTCGCGCTGTCGATCGTCGCGGTCGCGTTCGTGCCCGCGCGCAGCGCGGATCTCGACGCCCCGGCCTGACGGCCGCATTGCAGCGCGACCATCATTTCGAAATCCGCAACGATGCGGGCTTTGGCCCCGAAATCGGCGCGGCGATCGTTCGCGCCCGCGGACGAATTGTTTAGTTGTCGAAGGAAACACGCGCGGGATGAACGAATTCGCCGCTAGCGCGCGCAGACGCACTTTTTGCGTGCGCGAGACATCCGCAAAAACCCGCGTAAATGCGTCTAGAAGAGTTTTTTCTCCAGCTTGTTGCAAAATCGCTAGCTCAAGTAATATCCGCGTACCCGGCCCCAGGGGGGACCGGTTCCGATCTGGAGACCTGGAGGAAACATGGAATACAACCGTCTGTTGCACACCCTGCGTGTTACCGCCATTGCAGGCGTGGCAGCGGCATCGCTCGGCGTCGCGGGTTCTGCATTCGCACAGATCCCGAACAAAACGCTCGTCTACTGCTCAGAAGGCAGCCCGGCGGGTTTCGATTCCGCGCAATTCACGACTGGCGTCGATTTCACCGCCGCCACGTTCACCGTCTACAACCGCCTCGTCGAATTCGAGCGCGGCGGCACCAAGGTCGAGCCGGGCCTCGCCGAGAAGTGGGACGTCTCGTCCGACGGCAAGGTGTACACGTTCCACCTGCGCCATGGCGTGAAATTCCACACGACCGACTTCTTCAAGCCGACGCGTGAATTCAACGCGGACGACGTCGTGTTCTCGTTCGAGCGCATGCTCGATCCGAACCAGGCGTTCCGCAAGGCCTACCCGGTGTCGTTCCCGTACTTCACCGACATGGGCCTCGACAAGCTGATCACGAAGGTCGAGAAGGTCGATCCGTACACCGTAAAGTTCACGTTGGCCGAGCCGAACGCGCCGTTCATCCAGAACATGGCGATGGAATTCGCGTCGATCCTGTCGGCCGAATACGGCGATCAGCTGATGAAGGCAGGCAAGGCCGCCGACATCAACCAGAAGCCGGTCGGCACGGGCCCGTTCATCTTCCGCAGCTACACGAAGGACGCGACGATCCGTTTCGACGGGAATCCTGATTACTGGAAGAAGGGCGCTGTGAAGCTGTCGAAGCTGATCTTCTCGATCACACCCGACCCGGGCGTGCGCGTGCAGAAGATCAAGCGCAACGAATGCCAGGTGATGAGCTATCCGCGTCCGGCCGACATCGCGACGCTGAAGGCCGACTCGGGCATCGACATGCCGTCGCAGCCGGGCTTCAACCTCGGCTACCTCGCGTACAACGTCGAGCACAAGCCGGTCGACAAGCTCGAAGTGCGTCAGGCGCTCGACATGGCGATCAACAAGAAGGCGATCCTCGAATCCGTCTATCAGGGCGCGGGCCAGGCCGCCAGCGCACCGATGCCGCCGACCCAATGGTCGTACGACAAGAACCTGAAGATGGCGCCGAACGACACCGCGAAGGCGAAGGCGCTGCTCGCGAAGGCCGGCTATCCGAACGGTTTCGACATCACGCTGTGGGCGATGCCGGTGCAGCGCGCGTACAACCCGAACGCCCGCCTGATGGCCGAGATGATCCAGGCCGACTGGGCGAAGATCGGCGTGAAGGCGAAGATCGTCACGTACGAGTGGGGCGAGTACATCAAGCGCGCACACACGGGCGAGCAGGACACGATGCTGATCGGCTGGACGGGCGACAACGGCGACCCCGACAACTGGCTCGGCACGCTGCTCGGCTGCGAGGCGATCAAGGGCAACAACTTCTCGCACTGGTGCTACAAGCCGTTCGACGAGCTGATCCAGAAGGGTCGCACGACGACCGGCCAGGACGCGCGCACGAAGATCTACATGCAGGCCCAGCAGATCTTCGCGCAGCAACTGCCGTTCTCGCCGATCGCGAACTCGACGGTCTACCAGCCGGTGCGCAAGAACGTGGTCGACATGCGCATCGAGCCGCTCGGCTATGCGCGTTTCGACGGTGTCAGCGTGAAGTAACCGACCTGGCCTAAGCTGTCGTCATTGAGAAGACCGGCTTGAAATCATCCGGCGGCGAGGGGCCAAAAGCCCCTCGTCGCCGGTCGCACATTTCCCACAAGAAAATACGAGTCGCATCATGTTCACATTCGTGTTGCGCCGCGTGGGGATGGTGATCCCGACCTTCATCGGCATCACCATCCTGGCGTTTGCGCTGATTCACCTGATACCGGGCGACCCCATCGAAGTGATGATGGGCGAGCGCGGCGTCGATCCCGCGATGCATGCGGAGGCGATGAAACGCCTCGGGCTCGACCAGCCGCTGCCCCTGCAGTACGTCCACTACATCGGCCGGGCGCTGCATGGCGACCTCGGCACGTCGATCATCACCAACACCAGCGTCGCGGGCGAATTCTTCGCGCGCTTCCCGGCGACCGTCGAGCTGTCGCTGTGCGCGCTCGTGTTCGCGCTCGCCGTCGGGCTGCCGGCCGGCGTGATCGCCGCGCTGCGGCGCGGCTCGGTCGTCGATCACGGCGTGATGGGCACCGCGCTCACCGGCTATTCGATGCCGATCTTCTGGTGGGGGCTGATCCTCATCATGGTGTTTTCGTCGTACCTCGGCTGGACGCCCGTGTCCGGGCGCATCGCGGTCGAATACGACTTCCCGCATCCGACCGGCTTCATGCTGATCGACGCGCTGCTCGCGCCGGACGAAGGTTCGTTCAAGTCGGCGGTCAGCCACCTGATCCTGCCCGCGATCGTGCTCGGCACGATCCCGCTCGCGGTGATCGCGCGGATGACACGCTCGTCGATGCTCGAAGTGCTGCGCGAGGACTACATCCGCACCGCCCGTGCGAAGGGGCTGTCGCCCGCGCGCGTGGTCGTCGTGCATGCGCTGCGCAATGCGCTGATCCCCGTCGTCACGGTGATCGGCCTGCAGATCGGCACGCTGCTGGCCGGCGCCGTGCTGACCGAGACGCTCTTTTCGTGGCCCGGTGTCGGCAAGTGGCTGATCGATGCGATCGGCCGCCGCGACTATCCGGTCGTCCAGGGCGGCATCCTGCTGATCGCGACGCTCGTGATCGTCGTGAACCTGGTCGTCGACCTGCTGTACGGCGTGCTGAATCCGCGCATCCGCCACACGAGGTAATTCCATGAGCAATCTGCAAAACACCCTGCCGAGCGAATCCGCGCCGGCCGGCGGCCGTGCGCTCGCGCTGCGCGAGTTCTGGGCCAACTTCTCGCGCAACCGCGGCGCCGTCGGCGCCGGCATCGTCGTGCTGGTGCTGATCCTGATCGCGCTCCTCGCGCCGCTGATCGCGCCGCACAGCCCGGTCGAGCAATACCGCGACTACGTGAAGATCCCGCCCGCATGGCTCGCGGGCGGCAACTGGCAGTTCATCCTCGGCACCGACGAAGCGGGCCGCGACATCCTTTCGCGCCTGATGTTCGGCGCGCGCATGTCGTTCTGGATCGGCTTCGTGTCGGTCGTGCTCGCGCTGATCCCGGGCATCGTGCTCGGGCTGGTCGCCGCGTTCTTCCAGAAATGGGCCGACACGCCGGTGATGCGCATCATGGACGTGCTGCTCGCGCTGCCGTCGCTGCTGCTCGCGGTCGCGGTCGTCGCGATCATCGGCCCGGGCCTCACCAACACGATGTTCGCGATCGCGATCGTCGCGCTGCCGGCCTACGTGCGTCTCACGCGTGCGTCGGCGCTCGGCGAACTGCAAAAGGAGTACGTGACGGCGTCGCGCGTGGCCGGTGCCGGCACGCTGCGCCTGATGTTCTCCCAGGTGCTGCCGAACTGCACGGCGCCGCTGATCGTGCAGGCGACGCTCGGCTTTTCGTCGGCCATCCTCGACGCGGCCGCGCTCGGCTTCCTCGGCCTCGGCGTGCAGCCGCCGACCGCGGAGTGGGGCGCGATGCTCGCGTCGGCGCGCGACTACATCGACAACGCATGGTGGATCGTGACGATGCCCGGCCTGTCGATCCTGATTTCGGTGCTCGCGATCAACCTGCTCGGCGACGGGCTGCGCGACGCGCTCGATCCCAAACTGAAGCGGATGGCCTGACATGACCCAGAATCTTCTGACCATCCGCAATCTCGCGGTGAACTTCAACGGCCTGCCCGCTGTCGACCGGATCAACCTGTCGATCGCGCCGGGCGAGGTGGTGGGCGTCGTCGGCGAATCGGGCTCGGGCAAGAGCGTGACGATGATGGCGCTGATGGGCCTGATCGACGCGCCCGGCAAGGTGACGGCCGACGAGGTCACGTTCAACGGCGTGGATCTGCTGAAGGCGTCGCCGAAGGCGCGCCGCAAGATCGTCGGCAAGGACATCGCGATGGTGTTCCAGGACGCGCTGACGAGCCTGAATCCGAGCTACACGGTCGGCTACCAGATCAAGGAGGTGCTGAAGCTGCACGAAGGCCTGCGCGGCGACGCGCTGCACCGGCGCGCGCTCGAACTGCTCGATCAGGTCGGCATTCCCGACGCGAAGAACCGCATCACGGCGTTCCCGCACCAGATGTCGGGCGGGATGAACCAGCGCGTGATGATCGCAATGGCGGTCGCGTGCAACCCGAAGCTGCTGATCGCCGACGAGCCGACCACCGCGCTCGACGTGACGATCCAGGCGCAGATCATGGATCTGCTCGTGAAGCTGCAGAAGGAGCGCGGGATGGCGCTCGTGCTGATCTCGCACGACCTGGCCGTGGTGTCGGAGGTCGCGCAGCGTGTCGCGGTGATGTATGCGGGCGAGGTCATCGAGACCAATCGCGTGCCGGACATCTTCCGTGCGCCGCATCATCCGTACACCGAAGCGCTGCTCGCGGCGATTCCCGAGCACAATCAGGGGGCGCGTCGCCTTGCCGCATTGCCGGGCATGGTGCCCGGCCGCGATGATCGCCCGTCCGGGTGCCTGTTCGCGCCGCGCTGCAAGTACGTCGTCGACGATTGCCGCAAGGCGCGTCCGGCGCTCGATACGCTGGTGCCGGCCAACGATGCGATGCGTGCGCGCTGCATCAAGCCGCTCAATGTTTCCAACCTCGACCTGACGGGAGGCGCACGATGAATGCTGTCCAAGAAACGCCTCGCGTGCCGCACGACGAGGAAGCGGTGCTGGTTGCCGACCAGCTCGCGAAGCACTACACGGTCAAGCGCGGGATGTTCGGGCAGGGCACGGTGAAGGCGCTGAACGGTGTGTCGTTCTCGCTGAAGCGCGGCAAGACGCTCGCCGTCGTCGGCGAATCGGGCTGCGGGAAATCGACGCTCGCGCGCCAGCTCACGATGATCGAGACGCCCACCTCGGGCCACCTGACGATCGACGGCAAGGACGTGGCCGGCGCGAGCCGCGAGACGGTCGCCGACCTGCGCCGCCGCGTGCAGATGGTGTTCCAGAATCCGTTCGCGTCGCTGAACCCGCGCAAGACGGTCGAGCAGACGCTTTCCGAACCGCTCGAGATCAATGCGAACCTGACGGCCGCCGAGCGCGCGGCGCGCATCGCGCAGATCATGCGCACGGTCGGCCTGCGGCCCGAGCACGCGAAGCGCTATCCGCACATGTTCTCGGGCGGCCAGCGCCAGCGGGTCGCGATCGCGCGCGCGATGATCCTCGATCCGCGCATCGTCGTCGCCGACGAGCCGGTGTCCGCGCTCGACGTGTCGATCCAGGCGCAGATCCTGAACCTGTTCATGGATCTGCAGGAGCAGTTCAAGACGAGCTACGTGTTCATCTCGCACAACCTGTCGGTGGTCGAGCACGTCGCCGACGACGTGATGGTGATGTACTTCGGCAGCGTCGCCGAGCTCGGCGACAAGGCGACGATCTACGCGCGGCCGCGCCATCCGTACACGCGCGCGCTGATGTCGGCGACGCCGGCGATCTTCGAGGAAGACCGCCGCGTGCAGATCAAGCTGCAGGGCGAGCTGCCGTCGCCGCTCAATCCGCCGTCGGGCTGCGCGTTTCACCAGCGCTGCCCGTACGCGGTCGAGCGTTGCCGTGTCGAGGAACCGCAGCTGCGCGACGTCGACGGACGCCGCGTGGCCTGCCATCGCGCCGAGGAGGTGGGGGAGGCGAATGCCTGATGGTTTGGCGGCGCGCGCGTCCGGCGTGCGCCGTTCGGGGGCCGGCAGCGCGCGCGTGATGCGCGCGTGCCGCAACGCACGGCGCTGGAGCGTGCGCACGGTCACGGGCGCGGCGCTGGCCGGCGCGTGCGTGGCGGCCAGCCTCGTCGTTCCCGTCGAGTCGGCGCGCGCCGAAGGGCGCGCGCCGGCGAGTTCGCCGATCCGTCCGTCGCAGGTTCCGCCGCCCGGCATGAGCCTGCCGGGCTTCCACGCGCCGTCCGTGTCGAACGGCACGGTCGCGCGCGGCACGGTGCGCGTGCAGCCCGCGCGCATGCCGTTCTATGTCGCCACCCGGGGCAAGGTCACGCTGTACGTGCTCGGCACGCTGCACACGGGCGACCCGTCCGACTATCCGCCCGCTCAGCCGTTCCGGCCGCGCATCCTCGGGGCGCTCGCGGCGTCGCCGACGCTCGCGCTCGAGTTGTCGCCGGACGATCTGCTCGAATCGCAGGACGACGTGTCGAAGTACGGCGTGTGCCGCTACCCGTGCCTGCAGCGCCTGTTGCCCGAGCCGCTGTGGCAGCGCCTCGCGGGGCGCCTGCGCGGCAATCCGGCCGCGCTCGCGGAGATCCGTCGGATGCGGCCGTGGCTCGCGGCGCTGGTCGTCGAAACCTACGACTCGCTGGCGGCCGGCCTGCAGACGGAATACGGCACCGAGGCGCAACTGCAGAACGTCTTCCTGAAGAAGAAGGGTGGCCGCGTGATCGGGCTCGAGACGCTCGCCGAGCAGATGCGCGCGTTCACCGGGCTGACGCTCGCCGAGCAGCGCGAGATGCTCGCGCAGGACATGGTGCAGACGCCGGCGCAGAACGCCGACGACATCAAGGCGCTGCACCGGCTGTGGCAAATTGGCGACGCCGATGCGATCTCGGCGTGGGCGGTCGCGAAGAGCGAGCGGCTGGCCCGTTCGAAGGCGCTGTCGGCGTCGATCGACAACAAGATCCTGTACGAGCGCAACCGGCGTTTCGTTGCACGGATGACGGCAATCGCCGCGCCGAATCGGCCGGTATTCGTCGCCATCGGCGCGCTGCATCTGGGCGGCCCGCGCGGCGTGCTCGAATTGTTGCGCCAGCAAGGGTATCAGGTCGACGCGAACTGATCGCGCCGGCCGCCGCGCACCGATCCTCCCCTGTTTGATCGACGATACGCACGCGCGGCGAGGCGCCTGTGCGACCGCGCGATTCGATAAGGAAAACCCTTGAATCCTCAGGAAATAGCGTTTAAAACGATTGACATCCGGTTCTGCCGATCTCTATTCTTCATCCCACAAGTTGAAAAATTGAAAAGAATAGAAAAAGTTCTACGGGGTAGCAGAAAACAAAGCGCGGGGTTAGCGTAGCCGGCACGTGATGATCGTGCCGGCCGCGGAGTGTCTGCATGCACGGCGGGGCCAAACATCGTCGGGACAACAAATGCATGCGACAGACTTGCGGATAAGCGACGTTCCGTCGTCCGACCGGGGGAAGCAGCAATCGGGCGGCGGCGGACGTTTTTTAATCCGGAGCATCTTTCCGGTCACCGTCGACAGACGGTTTCGGGGGGCGAATCGACAGACGGCGAAGTCCGCGGCGATTGCGCCAACAGAAAAGCGCCACGAGGGCGCTTTTTTTCTTTGGTGCGGCGGTTTTCGTCGGGCGGCCGCGCGGCTTGCGCGCCGGTCAGGCGCCTTCGTCGGCTTCCAGCGCGCCCGGAGCGACGACATCGATGCCGGCCGCTTCGAGCGCCGCGCGGATCCGCTTCGCGAACGCGAGCGCATGCGGGCCGTCGCCGTGCAGGCAGACGGTCTGCGCATTGAGCGGCACCCACTCGCCGCTCACAGACTGCACCCGCCGATCGCGCACCATGTCGAGCGTGCGCGCGAGCACCGCGTCCTCGTCATCGATCAGCGCGCCGGGCTGGCTGCGCGGCACGAGCGAGCCGTCCGCGCGGTAGCCGCGATCGGCGAACACTTCCTCCACCGCGGCGAGCCCCGCGTGGCGCGCGGCCGCGACGAACACGCTGTTCGCGAGCCCGAACACGGCAAGCGACGGATCGAAGTCGTGGATCGCGGACACCACCGCGTCGGCGATCATCGGGTCGCGCGCGGCCTGGTTGTACAGCGCGCCGTGCGGCTTCACGTGCGCGATGCGGCCGCCCTCGGCCTGCGCGATCGCCGATAGCGCGCCGAGCTGGTACAGCACGCCGGCATAGATGTCGCCGGCCGGTAGCTGCATTTCCTTGCGGCCGAAATTCTCCGGGTCGTGAAAGCTCGGGTGCGCGCCGATCGACACGCCTTTCTGCACGGCCCAGCGCACGCAGTCGCGCATCGCATTGGCGCCGCCTGCATGCCAGCCGCACGCGATGTTCGCCGACGTGACGAGGTCGAGCAGCGCCTCGTCCGATCCGCATCCTTCGCCGAGATCGGCATTCAGATCGATTTCCATGATGTTCCTCGTCCACTGATGGCGTGGCGCGTCCTTCGTCCTGCTTCCGCCATTGTCACGCAGCGCGCGATTGCGCGCGGCGGCGGGTCTCCTCGCGCATCTCGATCGCGACGTCGATCTGACGCAGATAGGCACGTTCTGCGGTCAGCGCGGCGCGCGCGGCGTCGGGTGTCGTGCGCACGAAGCGGATCGGCAGGTTGAGCCGCGCCTGTGCGAGTTTCCAGAGATCCGCGCGGATCACCGTGCCGATCTTCGGATAGCCGCCGGTGGTCTGCGCGTCGTGCATCAGCACGATCGGCTGGCCGTTCGGGGGCACCTGGATCGTGCCGGGCAGCACCGCGTGCGACAGCAGCTCGACCGGCCGCTCGCGCACCAGCTCGGCGCCGGCGAGGCGATAGCCCATCCGGTTGCTGTTCGCGGTGACGAGCCATTCCTCGTCCCAGAACGCCTGCTGCGAATCGGCCGCGAACGACGCGTAGTCGGGGCCCGGCAGCACGCGCACGGGCATCGCCCACGGCGCATGCGCGGGCCGGTGGCGGCGCGGCGGTTCGTCGACGCGCACGAACGCGCACCACGCGGGCGCCTTCACGCCGAATTCGGGCGCATCGGCCGCGAGGCAGCCGGCGCCGGCCGGCGGCACACCGACCGGAAGCCGATCGCCGTCGCGCAGCGCGCGGCCGCCGAGGCCGCCGAAGCGCGATGCGAGATCGGTGCTGCGCGAGCCGAGCATCGGCAGCACGTCGATGCCGCCGGCGATGCACAGATAGCCGCGCATCCCGCGTTTCGCGGCCGGCAGCACGAGCGTTTGCCCGGCGTCGACCGGCAGGCTCCACCAGGAATACACGGGCTTGCCGTCGAGCGTCGCGCCGAATTCGGTGCCGGTGATCGCGATGCGCGTCGCGCGCGTGAAGCGGAACGCTGCCGGGCCGATCGTGATTTCGACGGCCGCCGCGTCGGGGCGATTGCCGACCAGCCGGTTGCCGACTTCGAGCGCGAGGCCGTCGAGCGCGCCGCCCTGCGCGACGCCGAGATGGCGCATGCCGCGGCGGCCGAGATCCTGCACGGTCGACAACGGACCGGCGCGGACCACCTCGATCGTGCCCGGTGCGGTGTTCTGGGTCATGTCGCGTCGACTCCGGCAATGGTGAAGCGCACGCGGTCGCCGGGCAGCAGCAGCGCCGGCTGCGGCCGCGCCGGATCGAACAGCACGTGCGACGTGCGGCCGATCAGCTGCCAGCCGCCGGGCGACGTGGCCGGATAGATGCCCGTCTGCGCCCCGCCGATGCCGACCGAGCCGGCCGGCACTTCCAGGCGCGGCGCCGCGCGGCGCGGCGTGTGCAGCGACGCATCGAGGCCGCCGAGATAGGCGAAGCCCGGCTGGAAGCCGACGAAGAACACGACGTATTCGCCGGCCGCATGGCGCGCGACGACTTCGTCGGCCGGCAGCCCGGTGTGCGCGGCGACGGCTGCCAGGTCGGGGCCGGCCGCACCGCCGTATTCGACCGGGATTTCGATTTCCCGGCCGTCCGCATGCTCGACGTCGGCGGTTTCCCACGCGTCGCGCAGCGCGGGCGTGAGCGACTCGGCCGTCGCGGCGAGCGCGTCGAACACGATCGTCAGGTTGTTCATGCCCGGCACGACGTCGATCACGTCGGGCCACGCGCGCGCGACCTCGGCGACGGCCCAGACGCGGCGCTGGCAATCGAGCGTGGCGGGCGGCGGCACCTCGCAGACGAGGGCGGCGTCGCCGAGCGGATAAATGCGGGGTTGCGTCATCGGACTGGCACGGTTTGGACGGCAATGTTAGCGCACATTGTCAATAAAATATCGACAACTTCCCAATAAGCGTTTTCGCCTAGCCCGTATGTCCGGGCTTCTGGCGTACACTCGGCACACCCTGTCATCCGGCTTGCGCCGCCTTTCCATGAAGCGTCCTGCGACCAAGATCGTGTCATCCGAACACCTCGTTTCCGATTCGAGCGCGGAGCTGTCGGAACTCGAATACGGGCTCATCATGGCCGGCAATGCGTTCAATCGCTGGATGGTGCGCTGCATGTCGGCCGCGGGCGCGAAGGACATGACGGCGGTCGAGGTGTCGCTGCTGCATCACGTCAGCCATCGCGAACGCAAGAAGAAGCTCGCCGACATCTGCTTCGTGCTCAATATCGAGGATACGCACGTCGCGACCTATGCGCTGAAAAAACTGATCGCGCGCGGCTATGTGAAGAGCGAGAAGAGCGGCAAGGAAGTGTTCTTCTTCGCGACCGACGCGGGCCGCGAGCTGTGCATGAAGTATCGGGAGGTGCGCGAGCATTGCCTGATCGAGACGCTGAAGGACAGCGGCCTCACCAACGAGCAGATCGGCGACGCGGCGCAGTTGCTGCGCCACGCATCGGGCCTCTACGACACGGCCGCGCGCGCGGCGGCGTCGCTGTAAACGATTGCGGACGGGACGGTCGACGCGGTGACGCGCGGCATGCCGCAGACTTCGCGTCGCGCGCCCCGTCATCCGGCGGCCGGGTAAAGCGCGCCGTCGGTCACGATCCAGCGCATCGCGAGATCGTGCGCTTCGGCCGGCAGCGCGTCCAGGCGGCACGCTTCATACGCGATGCCGACCGTCACCGGCAGCGTGTCGCCGGGCCACACCGCGAGCGTGCGGTCGTAATAGCCGCCGCCATAGCCGAGCCGGTAGCGCTGCAGATCGAATCCCACACACGGAATCAGCAACAGATCGGGCACGACGACGACCCCCGACGCCGGCTCCGGAATCCGGTGATGCCCTTCGCGCATCGGCGTGTGCGCATCCCACGCATGGAACGCGAGCGGCGTGTGCTTCTCGCCGATCACCGGCAGCGCGGCGCGGCGACCCGGGCCTGCCGCGGACCACGCGAGCACCGCGTCGCGTGCGTCGAATTCGCCCGGCAGCGGCCAGTAGAAGCCGACCGTGCGCGGCGCGAGCCGCTCGAGCAACAGGCGCAGCCGCGCGTCGAGCGCGGCGTTCGCGGCGGGCTGCGACGCGGCGTCGCGACGCGCGCCGGACAGCGTTTTGCGCAGTGCAACCTTCGGGTTCGGCACAGGGTTGCATGCTATGCTTTCGCTCACTTCGTGCTCCATTCAAAACGATGTCGAACAGCCTTTTCCGAGTATATCGCGCGGTCGCGCTCGCGCTTTCGGCCGCCGCGCTCGTCGCGGGCACGGCCGCGTGCGCCGCACCGAACGACGACACGCTCGCCGGGGACGACCAGATCTTCGTGCAGCTGCGCGAAGCCGCGCGCCGCAACGACGCCGCGAAGGCCGCGCAACTCGCGGCGATGATTCCGAACTATCCGGTCCCGTCCTACGTCGAGTATTTCCAGATCAAGCCGCAACTCTTCGATTCGACGGGCCGCGCACGTGTCGACGCCCCCGACGCCCCCGTGCAGTCGTTCCTGCAGCGCTACGACGGTCAGGCGATCGCCGACCGCCTGCGCAACGACTACCTGCTCGTGCTCGGCGCGCGCCACGACTGGCGCGGCTTCGACGAGCAGTACAAGCGCTTCGTGCTCGACGACGACACGCAGGTCAAGTGCTACGCGCTCGAATCGCGCGCGGCGCGCGGCGAGAACGTCGCCGAGGCGGCGCGCGCGCTGCTCGTCGAGCCGAAATACTACGGCGACGCCTGTGTCGACCTGATTACGGCGCTCACCGTCAACCAGCAGTTCACGAGCGACGACGTGTGGCAGCAGGCACGCCTCGCTTACGAGCAGAACTACACGACGCTCGGCGGGAAGATCGTCGACGCGCTCGGCGCGCGGCCGGTCGGCTTCGATCAGGCGACCAGCGCGCCGCCGCTGTACCTCGCGCGCGGCGTCGGCCCCGACGCGGTATCGCATCAGCTCGCGCTGATCGCGCTCGGCCGCATGGCGCGCAACGACCCGGACGCCGCGGCCGGGATGCTGACGTCCATCGCCGGCTCGCTGACGAAGCAGGAGCAGGCGATCGCATGGGGCGCGATCGGCTACCAGGGGGCGATCAAGCGCTCGGCGCTCGCATCGGTCTGGTATGCGCAATCCGCGAACGCGCCGCTGTCGAACCCGGGTTACGAATGGCGCACGCGCGCCGCGTTGCTCGTCGGCAACTGGCCGATGGTGCGCTGGTCGATCGAACAGATGCCGCCGTCGCTGCGCAGCGATCCGGCGTGGATCTACTGGCATGCACGCGCGCTCAAGCAGAGCGGCGACACGCTGCAGGCGAACCAGGAATTCGAGCAGGTCGCGGGCCAGTTCAACTTCTACGGGCAGCTCGCCGGCGAGGAGCTCGGCCAGCGCACGTCGGTCCCGCCGCGCACGAAGGTGAGCGATGCCGACGTCGACGCGATGAGCAAGATCCCCGGATTCGCGCTCGCGCAACGCTTCTATGGGCTGAACCTGCGCCTCGAAGGCAACCGCGAATGGAACTGGCCGCTGCGCGGGATGACCGATCGCCAGCTGCTCGCGGCCGCCGAATACGGCAAGCGCATCGACCTGCTCGACCGCACGGTCAACACGGCCGACCGCACGAAGGCCGAGCACGACTTCACGCTGCGCTACCCGTCGCCGTATCGCGACATCGTCGAGCGCTACGCGCAGTCGACCGGCCTCGACATCGAATGGGCGTACGGGCTGATCCGCCAGGAATCGCGCTTCATCACGAACGCGCGTTCGTCGGTCGGCGCGGGCGGGCTGATGCAGCTGATGCCGGCCACCGCGCAGCTCGTCGCGAAGAAGCTCGGGATGGGCACGATCACGCGTGCGCAGATGCACGACATCAATACGAACATCCAGCTCGGCACCTGGTACCTGTCGGACATCTACAACAACTTCGACAGCTCGCCGGTGCTGGCGACGGCCGGCTACAACGCGGGCCCGGGCCGGCCGCGCCAGTGGCGCCAGGTGTTGACGCAGCCGGTCGAAGGCGCGATCTTCGCGGAGACGATTCCGTTCAACGAGACGCGCGACTACGTGAAGAACGTGCTGTCGAATACCGTCTACTACGCGGCGCTCTTCGAGGGCAAACCGCAGTCGTTGAAGAAACGCCTGGGCATGATCTCGCCCTGATCCGCAATCTTCACACTGCCGCGCGAGACGCGGCAGTGTGCAAGGGGCTGTTCACGCTGATACCGGGCTCGTTTCCCTGACTGGAAAAGTCATTTGCGGGGCTGGCGGCCAGCGCAAGCCCGTTATGAGCGTGAACAGCTCCTTGGAGGTCTCGAACATGGATCGCCAGACCGTCGCGCTGCTGGGCGGCACCGGCTTCATCGGCAGCCGGCTCGTCAATGCGCTGATCGACGCCGGCAAGCAGGTACGGATCGGCACGCGGCGGCGCGAGCATGCACGCCACCTGCAGATGCTGCCGGTCGAGATCGTCGAGCTCGACGCGTTCGATCCGCGCACGCTGGCGCGGTTCGTCGCCGGCGCGCATGCGGCCGTCAACCTCGTCGGCGTGCTGCACGGCGGCCGCGGCACGCCGTACGGGCCCGGGTTCGAGCGCGCGCACGTCGCGCTGCCGGCCGCGCTGGCCGCCGCGTGCGTCGAAGTCGGCGTGCGGCGCGTGCTGCACATGAGCGCGCTCGGCGCCGATTCGCACGGCCCGAGCATGTACCAGCGCTCGAAGGGCGACGGCGAGGCCGCGCTGCATGCGGTCGCGGCGACCGACTCGCTCGCGCTGACGATCTTCCGCCCGTCGGTCGTGTTCGGCCCCGGCGACGCGTTCCTGAACACGTTCGCGAACCTGCAGCGCACGCTGCCGGTGCTGCCGCTCGCGATGCCCGATGCGCGCTTCCAGCCGGTGTTCGTCGGCGACGTCGTGCGCGCGTTCGTCAACACACTCGATCTCGCGGCCGCGCACGGCAAGACTTACGAACTCGGCGGTCCCACCGTCTATACGCTCGAGCAATTGGTGCGCTATTGCGGCACGCTGGTCGGCCGGCAGGCACGCATCGTGCGCCTGCCCGACGCGCTCGCGCGGCTGCAGGCGAGCGTGTTCGAATGCCTGCCCGGCGAGCCGGTGATCACGCGCGACAATCTCGCGTCGATGTCGGTGCCGAACGTGCTGTCCGGGCCGCTCGCGCCCGAACTCGGGATCTCGCCCGCGAGTCTCGAGAGCATCGCGCCCGCGTATCTCGGTCATGCCGCGCGGCGCTCCCGCTTCGACTGGTTCCGCTCGCGCCGCTAGGCGTCGCGGGCCGTCGCTTCCGTCATTCACTTTCGCGCTTTTCGGAACCCCGCCATGAAACTCGTCATTGGAGACAAGAATTACTCGTCGTGGTCGATGCGGCCGTGGCTGCTGCTCGCGCATTTCGGCATCCCGTTCGACGAGATCGCAATCGAGCTGCGCCGCGACGACACGGCCGCGCGCATCCGCGAGTATTCGCCGACCGGCAAGGTGCCGTGCCTGATCGACGACCATGGCGTCGCGATCTGGGATTCGCTCGCGATCGCCGAGACGCTCGCCGAGCGCTATCCGCAGTTCCCGATGTGGCCGGCCGATCCGCTCGATCGCGTGCATGCGCGCTGCATCTCGGCCGAGATGCACTCGGGCTTCGCCGCGCTGCGCACGCAGATGGGGATGAACGTGCGCGCGTCGATGCCGGGACGCGGCGCGACGCCCGATGCGCTCGCCGACGTCGCGCGCATCGACGCGCTGTGGAGCGCGTGCATCGAGGCATCGGGCGGCCCGTTCCTATTCGGTGAATTCGGGATCGCCGATGCGATGTATGCGCCCGTCGTGATGCGTTTCAACACGTATGCGCCGGCGTTGTCGCCGGAGGCGGCCGGGTATGCCGCGCGCGTGACGGCGCTGCCGGCGGTGCAGCGCTGGATCGATGCCGCGCGCCGCGAAACCAACGTGATCGCCGAATACGAACCGACGCCATGAACATCTACGCAGTTGGCGGAGCGATCCGCGACGAATTGCTCGGCGTGCCGGTGCAGGACCGCGACTACGTGGTGGTGGGCGCGACGCCCGAGCAGATGGCCGCGCAGGGCTTCCGGCCGGTCGGCAAGGATTTCCCCGTGTTCCTGCATCCGGACACGCAGGAGGAATACGCGCTCGCGCGCACCGAACGCAAGACGGCGGCCGGCTATCACGGCTTCCAGTTTTACTACGCGCCGGACGTGACGCTCGACGAGGATCTCGCGCGGCGCGACCTGACGATCAACGCGATGGCGCGTGAAGTGAGCCCGGAGGGCGCGCTGATCGGCCCGGTGATTGATCCGTTCGACGGACAGGCCGACCTGCGTGCCCGTGTGTTCCGGCACGTGGGCGACGCGTTCGTCGAGGATCCGGTGCGAATCCTGCGGATCGCGCGCTTTGCCGCGCGCTTCGCGGATTTCACGGTCGCGGACGACACGCTCGCGCTGATGCGGCGGATGGTCGACGCGGGCGAAGCGGACGCGCTGGTGCCCGAGCGCGTGTGGCAGGAGATCGCGCGCGGGCTGATGGAGGCGAAGCCGTCGCGGATGTTCGCGGTGCTGCGCGAGTGCGGCGCGCTCGCGCGCATCCTGCCCGAGGTCGACGCGCTGTGGGGCGTGCCGCAGCGCGCGGACTACCACCCGGAAGTCGACACGGGCGTGCACGTGATGATGGTCGTCGACTACGCGGCGAAGCAGGGCTACTCGCTGCCGGTGCGCTTCGCGGCGCTTACGCACGATCTCGGCAAGGCGACGACGCCCGCCGACGTGCTGCCGCGCCATGTCGGCCACGAAGGCCGCAGCGTCGATCTCATCAAGCCGCTGTGCGAGCGGCTGCGTGTGCCGAACGAGTGCCGCGATCTCGCGCTGGTGGTCGCGCGCGAGCACGGCAACCTGCATCGCGTGATGGAAATGGGCGCGGCCGCGCTGGTGCGGCTCTTCGAGCGCAGCGACGCGATGCGCAAGCCCGCGCGCTTCGCCGAGATGCTGCAGGCGTGCGAATCGGATGCGCGCGGCCGGCTCGGGCTCGACACGCAGCCGTATCCGCAGGCCGAGCGGCTGCGCGTGGCGCTGGTGGCGGCGCGCAGCGTCGACGCGGGCGCGATCGCGCGCGGCGTCGCCAACGATGCGATGCAGATCAAGGACGCCGTGCATCGCGCGCGCATCGAGGCCGTCAAGCAGGCGCTGGCGATCGGGGAATAGTGCTGCGGAAGCGCCGGGTGGCGTGGTGCGCCGCCCGGCGGCCAGCCGTCATTTCTTCGTGCGGGCGGCGGCGCGGCGGGCCGGGGTGGCGGCGGCAGGACGTTTGGCGGCGGTCGCGCGCGGCTTCCCGGCTGCCGACGTGGCCGTCGCGCGGGCCGGCGTGTCGGCGGGCGCAGCCGCGATCGAATCCGCATCGCGCTCTCGCTTCGGTGCGGGTTTGCGGCGGCTCACGCGCGGTTCGCCCGGCGCCGCGCCGGCATCGCGTGCGAGCAGTCTGATCTTCATCGCCTCGGATCCCAGCTCGGCACCGTTGTCGTCGAAGAGCGGCAGCGTGCCGACCGCGATCATTTCGGCGGGCCCGTCGCCCACGTTCGCGACGCGGTGGCGCTTCCGCGCGTCGAAGTGAAGCGAGTCGCCGGCAGACAGCGGGTAATCCTTCTTGCCGATCGTGTAGCAGAGCCGGCCGGTCAGCACATAGACGAACTCGTCGCCGCCGTGCGCGACCCATTCCGAACGGTAGCCCTCCATCATCCGGACCTTGAGCGCGTTGATCTGACTGCCGTCGAAGGTGGTGGACAGCCGCTCGTACCACTGCGACGCGGCATCGACCGCGTACGGTTCGCGGCGCCCCGCGTGCGAGTCGGGCTGCGCCTGGCGCGGCTGGTCGATCAGCGTGCCGAGCGGCACGTTCAGCGCCTTCGCGACGTTGACGAGCGACGAGAGCGAAATGCCGGTGAGGTGGCGCTCGACCTGTGACAGGAACCCGACCGACAGGTTCGCTTCGGTCGCGACTTCCAGCAGCGTTTTCTTCGCTTCCCGGCGCAGGCGGCGAATGCGCTGGCCGATACGCATGATGTCTGAATCCATGAATCTCTTTCGTGGCAACGAGTCGCAAGGCGAGCGGAGGGGCGGTGCCGTCGCCGGGATGCGGCATTCCGCGAATCGCACGAAGCACGGCCGTCGGGACGACGATGCCGGCGCATTGTACCGCGCACGCCGGCGCCCGGCCGCCTCGCGTCAGGCAGGGCCGCGTGGGGCCGCGCCGCCGTCGCGCGCGGTGCCGGTAATTTTAGCCCTACGAAAATTTTGGCTTGACCTCGTTTTCAGCGTGCTCTAGATTCTGTCGCTCGCATCAAACAAAGTTAAGTGAGACAAAAATTTCCCCGAAAATCCGTCGATGGAACGGCGCCGCGGCGGGGCTGCCCGCCGGGCCGCGCGTCGTCCCCGCACGGGCGACGCGGCGCGCCAGGCACGCGCCGGCACATGACGCCGCCGGCGGACGACAACAATCAATAGCGGGTATCCGATGATCGATCGACTGAAATACAGCTTCTCCGGCCTTCCCTCGTACGACGCGTCCGTCGCCGACACGCAGGCCGGTCTGTCGCGACTGCTCGACGCCGCCCGGCTCGACGCGGTCGTGGTCACGTCGCAGGACGAGTACATCACCGAATACCTGCCGCGCAGCAACAACCCGCGCTACGCGCTGTCGGGCTTCGACGGCTCGGCCGGCTGCGGGATCTTCCTGAGCGCGGCGACCGCGCAGGCGCTTGGCGTGCCGCCGTTCGTGCTGTTCGTCGACGGCCGCTATCACCTGCAGGCCGAACAGCAGTGCGACCCGGCGCGCGTGCGCATCGAAAAGCTCGGGATGAACGTGACGATCTGGCAGGCGCTGGCCGACTGGCTGCTCGCGCACGCGAGCCGGCTCGCGCGGGTCGGCTACGACGCGCTGCGGATCAGCGTCGCGCAGCGCGACCGGCTGGTCGAGCGCACGCTGGCGGCGTCGCTCGACTGGACGAGCCTCGTCGAGCGCGAGATCGACTGCGCGATCGCGCTACCGGGCTGGGTGGTCGAGCGGCCGATCTTCGAGCTGCCGGATGCGATGACCGGCGCGAGCGTCGCGCAGAACCTCGACGCGCTGAACCGGCGGCTCGCCGCGCACACCGGCGCGGCGCCCGGCAAGACCGCGTTCTTCACGTGCGCGTCCGACGATCTCGCGTACCTGCTGAACAGCCGCGGCTATCACATCCCGAATGCGTCGTCGCACCTGGGCTTCCTGTTCGCGGTCGGCGAGCAGGTCGCGCTGTTTCTGCCGGAAGGCTGCGACCGCTGCCCGGTCGAACTGGCGTCGTATCCGGCGCTGCACGTGATCCGGCGCGACTTCGCGGAACTCGAGCGCTTCCTCGCGCAATTCGCGGTCGACCACGTGTGCTACGGCTTCGAATCGGTCAACTGCGCGCTCGTCGAGTCGGTGCGCCGCGTGTGGCCGCACGCGCGCCACGCCGATTTCAACCCGGTGGAGGCGCTGCGGGCCGGCAAGACGCCGGCGGTGCTCGACCGGTTCCGCGACGCGTTCGCGCGTAGTTCGGCGGCAATCGCCGAAACGATGCGCTGGGCGAAGGCCGGCGAACCGGGGCGGCGCCATACCGAATACGACCTGGCCCGCACGATCAACGACGCGTACGGCGCCCGTTCGGCGGTCGCACTGACGTTCCCGTCGATCGCGGCGAACGGCGCGAACAGCGCGTTCGCGCACTACACGGCGGCGAGCGCCGACGTCGAGCTGACCGAAGGCGAGCTCGTGCTGCTCGACAGCGGCGCGTACTACGACGCCGGTTTCGCGACGGACTGCACGCGCGTCGTGCTGCGTCGCACGCGGCCGGAGACGGTCGCGCAGCCGTGGCAGCGCGAGATCTACACGGTCGCGCTGAAGGCGTGCATCAAGGGGCTCGTCACGCGCTTCCCGAAGACCGCGACGGGCGGCGACGTCGATGCGACGGTGCGCCAGGTGTGCCGCGACCACGGCTACGATTTCGGCCACGGTACCGGGCACGGCGTCGGGATCCACGTGCACGAGGGCGGCGTGCGGTTCGCGCCGGGCGCGACGTACGGGCTGGTGCCGAACGCGGTGATTTCGGTCGAGCCGGGCATCTACGTGCCGGGCAAGGGCGGCGTGCGGATCGAGAACATCGTGATCGTGCGCGCGGACGACGACGCGTCGGACACCGTGGCGTTCGAGAACATCGTCACGGTCGGCTACGACTGGGACCTGATCGACGTCGAATTGCTGAACGACGACGAGCGCGCGTACCTGCGCGACTACGAACGGCTTTGCGTGGAACGCGGCACGCAGGTGACGGCCTGCCCGTTGCTGTAAGCGGTGCCGGCGCGGGCGGCGTCGGCCGCCCGCTGTCCGCCGGTCATCGATGACGGATCACCGGCGCTGGACCCGGATCCATTTCAATCCAGCAACCGCGCCCGCACGAACGGCGTGATTCGCTCGGCGAGCCACGCGTGCGTGCGCGTCGTCGGGTGCAACGTGTCCCAGAACACGAAGCGCGCCGGGTCGCGGCAGTCCGTGCGCGGCGTCTGCGCGGCCAGGTAGGTGAACGACGACGGCTTCGGGATGTCGAGGCACGACCGCTTTGCATCGTCGAAGCCGTATTGCGCGGGGTGGCTCAGCAGATCGTCGAACGGCGCGTACGCGTCGAACACCTCTAGACGCAGCGTCGCGCCGTAGCGGGCGCGCACGGCGGCGGCGGCGTCGGCGAGCCGTCTGTTGTAGTCGCTGACCTGCGCGGCGACGCTGGCGGCGTCGGTGCGCGTCGCGAACACCGGCGCGCGCGACACGTCCGGCAGCGTGACGAGCAGGATGCGCGTCGCGCCGGCCGCGGCGAGCCGCTCGAGACTGTCCCGCACCGCGTTCGCCGCCTGCTCGGGCGTGCGGCCGTAGTTCACGAGATCGTTGCCGCCCGCGAACACCGCGAACAGCGTATTGGCGGGCCGGTAGTCCGGCGCGCGATCCATGTATTCGCGCCAGGAGTCGATCTGCTGCACGAGGCCCGGCACGACGAGGTGCTGGTCGGTTGCCGCTCCGCCGATCGCCCAGTTGTAGAACGGCAGCCGCAGCGCGTTCGCGACGTATTCGGCCCACACCGGCCCGTTGCTGAAGCGTCCGGCGTGCCAGCTCGTGCCGTTCGGCAGCTTCCACTGGCTCGCGTTGAACATGTTCTGGGTGTCGGACAGGCTGTCGCCGAACACGATCAGCTTGTTGACCCGCGCGTCCTGCTGCGCGGCGTCGATGGTCCAGACCGTGTAGTTGAACGACAGCGCGTTGTTCGCCGCGACCGCCTGCGTCAGGTTCGCGCGGATGCCGCGCGCGGCGAGCGTCTTGCGGCAGACGTCGGCGAGCGTCTCCTGCGCCGTCGTGCTGTAGAACATGTTTTTCCACTGCGTGATGCCGTCCGCCCACCAGTACCCGGGAACCCGATACCAGTCGCCGCCCGCCGGATCGCGCGCCCATTCGTAGGTCGCCTCGGGCTTGAGCGGATCGTCGCTGATCCGGTACCAGCAGCGCAGGTAGGTGTAGGTGTCGCTGCCGCGCGACGCGGCGCGCTGCGCTGCGCCCGGCGGTGCCGACGCCGGCGCAGCGAGCGGGCCGGCCGGCGACAGCGTCATGTCGCCGGTCGGCGTCGGCAGCGGGGCCGGGGCGGCCGGCGCGAGCGACGCGGTGCACGCCAGCGTGGCGCCGAGCGTGGCGATGGCGGCCGCGCGGCGCGCGGATTCAAGACGGGAATGATGATGCATCGATGCCCTCCGATCGGTTGTTTTCGGATCAGGCAGCGCGGCTGCGCTGCCGCGTATCGGGGGGACGCATGTGCCGGACTGGAGCCCGGTCTGTCGAAGCGGAATTCAGGGTGAAGCGGGTGAAGCGGCGAGGCGTGTTGAGGGCGGAACGGGACGCAGGCCGCCGCAGGGCATCAACGCATCAGCGCCGACACGCGCCCGTCCGGGCCATAGACGCCGGCCGGCGCGGGCGCCGAGCGCAGCACCGCGAGCGCGCGCTCGTTGTAGTCCATCCGGATCCGGATCAGCATCCCGTTGGTCGCATTGGCCTGGCGCGCGCGTTCGGCGGCCTGCAGCAGCAGTTGCCAGCGGCCGGCGAGGCGGGCATCGCGCTCGGCGGCCTGGTCCATCCCTTTCTTGCCGGCCGGAAAGCCGAGCGCGGACAACTGCGTGTCGCGCGTGCGCTCGAGCTGCGCGAGCCGGTCGATCAACGCGCTTTTCTTCTCGACGATGCCGGGCAGCATGTCGAGCGGCTCCGGCGTCGTCAGTGCCTTTTCCTCGTAAGCGAGCAGGGACGCGAACGCTTCGACCGTCGCGTGTTCGTCGTTGACCGTGGCCAGCAGCTCTTCTCTCATCGCGTCATGCTCGTCGCGCCGGCACGCGTTTCCGCATGCCGGCAAACCAGGGGACCGGTCCGGGCGTGACGGGCCCCGGGCCGGCTCAGTTGCCCTGCGAGCGCTGCTGTTGCAGCAGGTCGCGGGCGGTATTCAGTACGCCGTCGGCGATCTTGTTCACGTCGATCGTCAACGTGCCGTTGTTCAGCGCGTCCTTGATCGACTGGACGAGGGCCGTGTCGATGTCGGCGCTGCCGGAGGCCGACAGCGAACGCAGCTGGCCGGACAGACCCGACAGGTTCACGGTCGTGTCGCCGCCGGTCGATCCTGCGTCGGCCGCCTGCGCGGACGACGACGAAGCCGCGCCGGATTGCGCGCGGGTCGCGCCGTTGCCGGTCGACGCGAGTGGGCTCGGGTTCGGAGTGGAATCGATCTTCACGATGGGTTTCCTGTACGGTATGACCCAGATAACGGCCGGGTCGGCCCGAACTTTAGCATCGTGAGCCCGACATTCTCCGAATAAACAATTCTTTGCAATCTTGCGGCGCGATCCGTCCCTATAGCGGAATTTCCACGGTCCCGGCGTCCTTGACGATCGCCGTGACGATCTGGCCCGCCGCCATCCTGACCCGCACCGACTGGCCCGGCGCCGCATTCGCGAGCGCGCTGCCGTCGGCCGAGATCGTGAAGCCGGGCCCGGCCGCGACGACCCGCACCGTCTGGCCGGCCGACACCGACGCGGCGCTCTTCAGCATGTCCTGGCGCAGCGGCAGTCCGGCCGAGATCCGGGCCAGCGCGGTCGCGCCGACCGCCTGCGCGGGATCGGTGATCACCGCCAGCGGCAGCACCGTCAGGTCGCCGTCGCGCGCGACGAGGTCGGCCGCGGTGAGCGGCTCGCCCGGCGTGATCTGCCGCGCGGCGACGTAATAAGTGGCCTGCACGGCGACCTTCGCCTGCAGATAGACGGTCCACGGCCGCTCGCCGGCGCAGCGCACGCCGACCGTCGTGCGGCCCCACAGGCGCGCGCCGGTCGGCAGGAACGGCTCGAGCGTCGTGCACGCGGCGAGCCCGCGCGGAAATGCGGTCGCGACCGTCGCGGTGGTCTTGCCCGGCAGGCCCGCGACCTGCTGCTGCAGGAACGCGAGGGCCGTGCGCCGGATCGTGTCGGGGTCCTGCTGGCCGGCCGGCGTGGCCGGCTGAGACGCGGCGGTGGCCTGGGCCGGGTTGGCGGCAGCGGCCGGCGCGCGCGGCGCCGGCGCGGCCGAAGCGGCCCGGGCCGCGGCCATGCGCGCGGCGATGGCCGGTCGCGCGGAATTCGCGGAATTCGATGCGGGCTCGGCCGTACCGGCGACGACGGTCGCGACGGCACCCGGATCGGCGACGCGCCGTGCGCCATCGCCGGCGTTCGTGCGCGCGGCGGCGTAGACGGGGCGCGGCGCGGGTGCCGGCACGGCGGCCGGCGGCGGGACGCTCGTCACGATCATCGAGCCAGCCGGCAGCGCCGCAGAGCCGGCCGAGGCCGCGCCGGTTACGCCGGCGCCACCACCCGCGCCAACGGCACCGCCCGCCATCGCCATGCCCGTACCCGAAGCCGTGCCCGCATTTCCGCCGAACTGCCCGCCGCTCGCCGCGTTCGCATGCGCGAGCGCGGTTTCGGCCGTCTCGCCGCGTCCGGGAATCACGATCATCCCGTCGTCCGCATGCGCAAGCGGCACCGCGAGCCACAGCGCCGCGGCGAGCGCGAACGCCCGCGCCATGCGCGTGCCGCGTCCGTCGTTTCCGCGAAGTGCGCCTGTCATCGCCGTGTCCTCGAAGCCGTTGATCCGATTCGCATTCTAGGGAGCCCGGCCGTCGCGCAAACGATGAATAGAGGGGGCCTTTGCCGCGTTATTCGTCCGATTGCCGGTTGCGCCCGACGCCTACCATCGCTGTCATGGAAAAAAGCCCCTTGGGTCGCCATCCGGCGCAAGGGGGCGTGCAGCGCTTCATACGGAGAGACGCACACATGCTGGACAAACTCGATGCCGAATTCGCGTTCGGCCGACAGGCGCTCGACGTGCGCGCCTATCGGCAGGAGCTGCTGTCGTCGAACATCGCGAACGCCGACACGCCCGGCTACCAGGCCCGCGACGTCGACTTCGCGTCGACTCTCGCGCGCTCGCTGAAGCAGACCGGCGGCGGCCTCGCGCCGAGCAACGCCGCGCAGCTGCCGATGGCGCAGCCGGCCGGTGTGACGAGCGGGATGACGATGGTGTCGACGGCGCCCGGCCACATGGCCGGCACCGCGAAGCTGATTCCGACGGGCGGCCCGGCCGACGACTACGGTCGCGCGCAGTACCGGATGCCGCTGCAGCCGTCGCTCGACGGCAACACGGTCGATCTCGACGTCGAGCGCGTGCAGTTCGCGAACAACGCGCTGCACTACGAAACCGGGATGACCGTGATGACCCAGCAGATCAAGGCGATGATCGCCGCGATCTCGACGAACTCGTAAGCGCGCGCCGCTTCCGTCCCGAACAAGGAGCCCCCATGCCCTCGTTGATGAACATCTTCGGCGTCGCCGGTTCGGCGCTGTCCGCGCAATCGCAGCGCCTGAACGTCACCGCGTCGAACCTCGCGAACGCCGACAGCGCGACCGGCCCCGACGGCAAGCCGTACAAGGCCAAGCAGGTCGTGTTCGCGACCGACCCGATCGGCGGCGCGCGCACCGCGTCCGGCCAGGGCGTCGGCGGCGTGCGCGTGACCAGGGTGGTCGACGATCCGTCGCCGATGAAGTCGACCTACGACCCGGCGAACCCGGCCGCCGACGCGAACGGCTATGTGCAGATGCCGAACGTCGATCCGGTGCAGGAGATGGTGAACATGATCTCGGCGTCGCGCTCGTACCAGGCCAACGTCGAGACGCTGAACACCGCGAAGACGCTGATGCTCAAGACGCTGACGATCGGCACGTAAGCCGCGCGCCGGGCGTCCTTCCCCACCGAGACCCAGACCCGACAGTTCCGACACAAGGCCACCCAGGATGACTTCCACCAGCACGACGATCGGCAGCAACGGCACCAACGTGTCGACCCTGCCGACCGACACGATGAACACCAACAACGTGTCGACGAACGGCACGTCGGCGAGCGACCTGCAGGCGACGTTCCTGAAGCTGCTCGTCACGCAGCTGCAGAACCAGGATCCGACGAGCCCGGTCGACAGCTCGCAGATGACGTCGCAGCTCGCGCAGATCAACACGGTGAGCGGCATCGCGCAGCTGAACACGTCGCTCACGTCGCTGTCGACGCAGCTCGCGGCCGGCCAGCAGACGCAGGCCGCGCTGCTGATCGGCACGAACGTGCTCGCGCCGGGCAACGGCGTCGCGGTGAAGAGTGGCGCGGCGTCGCCGTTCGGCGTGTCGCTCGCGAACGACGTGTCGAACCTGACGATCACCGTGAAGAACAGCTCGGGCGTCGTCGTCAACACGATCAACGCAGGCAAGCAGTCGGCCGGCACGGTGCCGTTCAACTGGACGCCGACCGATGCGGCCGGCAACGCGCTGCCGGACGGCAAGTACACCGTGAGCGCGCAGTACACGGGCTCGGACGGCAAGACGTATGCGCCGACCGTGCTCGCGGCCGCGCAGGTGCAGAGCGTGATCAAGCAGGCCGACGGCACGGCGGGGCTCGTGCTGTCGAACGGCACGACGGTGGGCTTGACCCAGGTCGCGTCGATCTTCCCGAACACCGCGTCGTCGTCGTCCGGCGGCACGACCACCACCAACTGATCCAGATTTCTCGAAAACGGAGACCGAAATGGGTTATCAACAGGGTCTGAGCGGCCTCGCCGGCGCATCGAACGCGCTCGACGTGATCGGCAACAACATCGCGAACGCGAACACGGTCGGCTTCAAGTCGAGCACCGCGCAGTTCTCCGACATGTACGCGAACTCGGTCGCGACGTCGGTCAACACGCAAATCGGGATCGGTACGACGCTCGCCTCGGTGCAGCAGCAGTTCGGCCAGGGCACGATCAACACGACGAACTCGTCGCTCGACGTCGCGATCAACGGCAACGGCTTCTTCCAGATGTCGAACAACGGCGTGACGACGTACTCGCGCGACGGCACGTTCCAGCGCGACAAGAACGGCTTCATCGTCGACTCGCAAGGCCGTAACCTGATGGGTTACGCGGCCAACACGGGCGGCGTGATCAACACCGCGCAGACCGTGCCGCTGCAGGCGCCGACCAGCAACATCGCGCCGACCGCGACGACCAAGATCACCGGCCAGTTCAACCTGAACTCGCAGGACACGGTGCCGACCAAGACGCCGTTCAGCGCGACCGACACCACGACGTACAACTACTCGACGTCGATCCAGGTGTACGACTCGCTCGGCGGCTCGCAGGCGGTCAACATGTATTTCGTGAAGTCGGCGGCCGGCACGTGGGAAGCCTACGCGGGCGTGCAGGGCGGCGCCACGACGGACCTCGGCACGGTCACGTTCAACTCGTCGGGCGCGATCCAGAGCACGACGACGGGCACGCCGGCCGCGCCGACCGCATCGCTCGGCCAGTTCCAGTTCACCGTTCCGAACACCGACGGCTCGGCGACGCCGCAGCAGCTCACGCTCGACCTGACCGGCACCACGCAGTACGGCGGCAAGGACGGCGTGAACAACCTCGCGCAGGACGGCTATGCGAGCGGCACGCTGACGACCTTCTCGATCGGCGCCGACGGCAAGCTGACCGGCAACTACTCGAACGGCCAGACGTCGGTGCTCGGCCAGATCGTGCTCGCGAACTTCAACAACCCGAACGGGCTCGTCAACCTCGGCGGCAACCAGTACGCCGAATCGTCCGCGTCGGGCGTGCCGCAGATTTCGTCGCCGGGCAGCACGAACCACGGTTCGCTGCAGGGCAGCGCGCTCGAGAACTCGAACGTCGATCTCACGTCGCAGCTCGTCAACCTGATCACCGCGCAGCGCAACTACCAGGCGAACGCGCAGACGATCAAGACGCAGCAGACCGTCGACCAGACGCTCATCAACCTGTAATGCGCGGATAACCGGCAGCCATGGACCGACTGATCTACACGGCGATGACGGGCGCGTCGCAGTCGCTCGACCAGCAGGCGATCGTCGCGAACAACCTCGCGAACGCGTCGACGACGGGCTTTCGCGCGCAGCTCGCGACCTATCGCGCGGTGCCGATGAACTTCGGCGACGGCAGCAACATCGACCCGACGACGACGCGCACCTACGTGCTCGCATCGACGCCCGGCGCGGATTACGCACCGGGCCCGATCACGCGCACCGGCAACCCGCTCGACGTCGCCGTGCAGGGCGCCGGCTGGCTGTCGGTGCAGACCGCCGACGGCAGCGAGGCCTACACGCGTGCCGGCAACCTGCACGTCGATGAAAACGGCCAGCTCGTCAACGCGAGCAACCTGCCGGTGATCGGCAACGGCGGCCCGATCTCGGTGCCGCCGAACGCGGAAGTGACGATCGGCAAGGACGGCACGGTGTCGGCGCTGATGCCGGGCGATCCGCCGACGGCGGTCGCGATCGTCGACCAGATGAAGCTCGTGAACCCGGACCCCGCCACGCTCACGCGCGGCAACGACGGGCTGTTCCGCACCGCCGACGGCAATCCGGCCGACACCGACCCGAACGTGGTCGTCACGCCGAATTCGCTCGAAGGCAGCAACGTGAATCCGGTGACCGCGATGGTCGCGATGATCGACAACGCACGGGCGTTCCAGCTGCAGTCGAAGCTGATCCAGACGGCCGACCAGAACGAGCAGTCGGCGAACCAGCTGCTCAACTTCAGCTGAGCGGCACGGCCCTCGCTACCAGGAGAAGATTCAACATGAACCGATCGCTCTACATCGCCGCCACCGGCATGAATGCGCAGCAGGCGCAGATGGACGTGATCTCGAACAACCTCGCGAACACCAGCACCAACGGCTTCAAGGCGTCGCGCGCGGTGTTCGAGGATCTGCTGTACCAGACCATCCGCCAGCCGGGCGCGAACTCGACGCAGCAGACTGAACTGCCGTCGGGCCTGCAGCTCGGCACCGGCGTGCAGCAGGTCGCGACCGAGCGCCTGTACACGCAGGGCGGCCTCACGCAGACCGGCAACTCGAAGGACGTCGCGATCAACGGCGCGGGCTTCTTCCAGGTGCTGATGCCGGACGGCACGAACGCATACACGCGCGACGGCTCGTTCCAGACCAACGCGCAGGGCCAGCTCGTCACGTCGAGCGGCTACCAGATCCTGCCGGCGATCACCGTGCCGCAGAACGCGCAGTCGCTGACGATCGGCAAGGACGGCGTCGTGTCGGTCACGCAGCCGGGCTCGAGCAACGCGGTGCAGATCGGCTCGCTGCAGATCGCGACCTTCATCAACCCGGCCGGCCTCGAGGCGAAGGGCGAGAACCTGTTCGCCGAGACCACGTCGTCGGGTGCGCCGAACGTGTCGCAGCCGGGCCTGAACGGCGCAGGCGTGCTCAACCAGGGCTATGTCGAGGCGTCGAACGTGAACGTCGTGCAGGAGCTCGTCAACATGATTCAGACGCAGCGCGCGTACGAGATCAACAGCAAGGCCGTGACGACGTCCGACCAGATGCTGCAGACCGTCACGCAGATGAAGAGCTAACCGGAAAGTCCCGTCGTCGCCATGAAGCAGGTTCGCCTCCTCCCGTCAGCCTCCGTCCGCGCCGCGTGCGCGGTCGCGGTGGCCGCGCTCGCCGGTTGCGCGCAGATTCCGCGCGACCCGATCATCCAGCAGCCGATGACGGCGCAGCCGCCGGCGCCGATGGCGATGCAGGCGCCCGGCTCGATCTACAACCCGGGCTACGCCGGCCGGCCGCTGTTCGAGGATCAGCGGCCGCGCAACGTCGGCGACATCCTGACGATCGTGATCGCGGAGAACATCAACGCGACCAAGTCGTCGGGCGCGAACACCAACCGCGCGGGCGACACCAGCTTCAGCGTGCCGACGGCCGCCTTCCTCGGCGGGCTGTTCGCGAAGGCGAATCTGTCGGCGGCCGGCAACAACAAGTTCGCGGCGACCGGCGGCGCCAGCGCGGCGAACACGTTCAACGGCACGATCACGGTGACCGTCACCAACGTGCTGCCGAACGGCAATCTCGTCGTCAGCGGCGAGAAGCAGATGCTGATCAACCAGGGCAACGAGTTCGTGCGCTTCTCCGGGGTCGTCAACCCGAACACGATCTCGGGCGCGAACTCGGTCTACTCGACGCAGGTGGCCGACGCGCGGATCGAATACTCGGCGAAGGGCTACATCAACGAAGCCGAGACGATGGGCTGGCTGCAGCGCTTCTTCCTCAACATCGCACCGTGGTGACGACGATGCAGCAGCCTCTTTTCCACCGCTTCTCGTCGCGCGCGTCCCGTATGTCGCGCGTGCCCGCCGTCGCGCGGCTCGCCGCCGCGTTCGTGCTGGCCGCATGCGCGCTCGGCGCGGCGCCCGCGCACGCGGAGCGCCTGAAGGACCTCGCGCAGATCCAGGGCGTGCGCGACAACCCGCTGATCGGCTATGGCCTCGTCGTCGGTCTCGACGGCACGGGCGACCAGACGATGCAGACGCCGTTCACGACGCAGACGCTCGCGAACATGCTCGCGAACCTCGGCATCTCGATCAACAACGGCTCGGCGAACGGCGGCACGTCGTCGCTGAACAACATGCAGCTGAAGAACGTCGCGGCCGTGATGGTCACCGCGACGCTGCCGCCGTTCGCGCGGCCGGGCGAGGCGCTCGACGTGACGGTCTCGTCGCTCGGCAACGCGAAGAGCCTGCGCGGCGGCACGCTGCTGCTCACGCCGCTGAAGGGCGCGGACGGCCAGGTGTACGCGCTCGCGCAGGGCAACATGGCGGTCGGCGGCGCGGGGGCGAGCGCGAACGGCAGCCGCGTGCAGGTGAACCAGCTCGCGGCCGGCCGGATCGTCGGCGGCGCGATCGTCGAGCGCTCAGTGCCGAACGCGATCGCGCAGATGAACGGCGTGCTGCAGCTGCAGCTGAACGACATGGACTACGGCACCGCGCAGCGGATCGTGTCCGCGGTCAATTCGAGCTTCGGCCCGGGCACCGCGACGGCGCTCGACGGCCGCACGATCCAGCTCGCCGCGCCGGCGGATTCCGCGCAGCAGGTCGCGTTCATGGCGCGCCTGCAGAACCTCGACGTGAGCCCGGACAAGGCCGCCGCGAAGGTGATCCTGAACGCGCGCACCGGCTCGATCGTGATGAATCAGATGGTCACGCTGCAAAGCTGCGCGGTCGCGCACGGCAACCTGTCGGTGGTCGTCAACACGCAGCCCGTGGTGTCGCAGCCGGGGCCGTTCTCGAACGGGCAGACGGTGGTCGCGCAGCAATCGCAGATCCAGCTGAAGCAGGACAGCGGCGCGCTGAAGATGGTGACGGCCGGCGCGAACCTCGCCGACGTCGTGAAGGCGCTGAACACGCTCGGCGCGACGCCCGCGGACCTGATGTCGATCCTGCAGGCGATGAAGGCGGCCGGCGCGCTGCGCGCCGATCTGGAGATCATCTAAATGGCAGCTACTCTCCCGAACGCAAACGACCTGACGCAGCGCTTCGCCCTCGACGTGCAGGGCTTCGACGCGCTGCGCGCGCAGGCGAAGCAGTCGCCGCAGGCCGGCGCGAAGGCGGTCGCGGGCCAGTTCGACGCGATGTTCACGCAGATGATGCTCAAGAGCATGCGCGACGCGTCGCCCGACGGCGGGCTGCTCGATTCGCACACGTCGAAGATGTACACGTCAATGCTCGACCAGCAGCTCGCGCAGCAGATGTCGAAGCGCGGGATCGGCGTGGCCGACGCGCTGATGAAGCAGCTGCTGCGCAACGCGGGGCAAGGCACGGGCGGCGACACGGCGGCCGACGCCGGCGCGGCCGGGCTCGGCGCGGTGGGCCTGGGTGCGGCCGGCTCGGGCACGTCGGGCAACGAAGGCAGCCTCGCCGCGATGAACGCGATGGCGCGGGCCTACGCGAACGCGGCGAACAACGGCGGGCTCGCCGGCGCGCGCGGCTACACGGCCGGCAGCGCGCTGACGCCGCCGCTGAAGGGCGCGAGCGGCGCCCAGGACGCCGACGCGTTCGTCGACCGGCTCGCCGCCCCGGCGCAGGCGGCGAGCGCGACCACCGGCATCCCGGCGCGCTTCATCGTGGGCCAGGCCGCGCTCGAATCGGGCTGGGGCAAGCGCGAGATCCGCGCGAGCGACGGCTCGACGAGCTACAACGTGTTCGGCATCAAGGCGAACAAGGGCTGGACGGGCCGCACGGTGTCGGCGCTGACGACCGAATACGTGAACGGCGCGCCGCGCCGCGTCGTCGCGAAGTTCCGCGCGTACGATTCGTACGAGCACGCGATGACCGATTATGCGAACCTGCTGAAGAACAACCCGCGCTACGCGGGCGTGCTGAGCGCGAGCCGCAGCGTCGAGGGCTTCGCGCACGGGCTGCAGAAGGCCGGCTATGCGACCGACCCGAACTACGCGAAGAAGCTGATCTCGATCATGCAGCAGATCGGCTGACGGGGCAGGGGCCGCAACGGCCCCGCCTGCCGCCCATGCTTGCAGTCTTACGGACCGCGCCCGGCACCCCGCCGCGCGCGGTTTCAACGTTTGCGCGAAAAAAACCGCCAATTCGATCTAAACTTTCGGTGAGCACTGCCGCTAAGTGTGTGAGACCTGCAACCGGGCCCTTGTTCTGGCCCGGTTTTACTGCGCACCGGTCGCCCGGGCGCCCATGAAAAAGAAAACCGGCTAGCCATGAATATCGAAACGTCGACCGATCCGAGCCTGGATGCGGGCCATTCCGGGCCCGATTACGCCCGCCGCAATCCGCTGGAGATCGGCGTGCAGCTGCGCAACCTCGTGAACCGCGGCGACTTCCTGACCGTCCAGTACCCGGGCGGCCAGCTCGTCACGCGCCTGCTCGAGGTCGACGTCGGCGCGCGCACGTTCACGTTCGACTGGGGCGCGCTGTCCGAGCAGAACGCCGGCATCCTCGGCGCGTCGCATTGCACGTTCGCGGCGGCGCCCGAAGGCGTGCGCGTCGAATTCACCACGAGCACGCCGCGCGAGACGCGCTACGAGGGGCTGCCCGCGTTCGTCGCCGATTTTCCCGACGTGCTGATGTGCATCCAGCGCCGCGAGTATTTCCGCGTCGATGCGCCGATCGTCGATCCGTTCCTGTGCCGCGGCAAGCTGCCGGACGGCGAGAGCTTCGTGTTCGAGGTGCATAACCTGTCGCTGGGCGGCGTCGGGCTGCGCACGGCCGACGAGCGCGTCGAGGCGCTCGAGGTCGGCACGCTGCTGCCGGAGGTCGAGCTCGAGCTGACCGGCCACGGCAAGCTGTCGCTCGACCTGCGGCTCGTGTCGCAGCGTTCGACGCAGATGCCGAACGGTTCGCGGCGCTTCCAGCTCGGTTTTCGCTTCATGTCGCTGCCGGGCAGCGCGGAGAACACGCTGCAGCGCCTGATCACGCAGCTCGAGATGAAGCGCCGCTCGCTCGCGCGGGCCTGACGTAATCCCTCTCGCGGCCCCGCCCGGGGCCGCTTTCGCACCGGCGCCGGCGGCGTCCGCCCGGCGGCTCGACAGACGACGCGCACGCGCGCGTCGCACGCGCATTTTTCCCTCAATTTTTCCGATCCGCGGCCGTTATACCGGGAGTCACGCAACCCGGCGGCCGCAGCGCGGCCGGCTCATCAGGATCGCGCATGTCCAACACACTCATGAACCTCGGCGTCAGCGGCCTCAATGCCGCGCTCTGGGGCCTCACGACGACCGGTCAGAACATCAGCAACGCCGCCACGCCCGGCTATTCGGTCGAACGCCCGGTCTATGCCGAGGCGAGCGGCCAGTACACGTCGAGCGGCTACATGCCGCAGGGCGTGAACACCGTCACGGTGCAGCGGCAGTACAGCCAGTACCTGAGCGACCAGCTGAACAGCGCGCAGTCGCAGGGCGGCGCGCTGTCGACGTGGTATTCGCTCGTCGCGCAGCTGAACAATTACGTCGGCAGCCCGACGGCCGGGATCTCGACCGCGATCACCGGCTATTTCACCGGCTTGCAGAATGTGGCGAACAGCGCTGCCGATCCGTCGGTGCGGCAGACCGCGATCAGCAACGCGCAGATTCTCGCGAACCAGCTCAACGCGGCCGGCCAGCAGTACGACGCGCTGCGCCAGAGCGTGAATACACAGCTCACCAGCACGGTGTCGCAGATCAACACGTACACCGCGCAGATCGCGAAGCTGAACCAGCAAATCTCGGCGGCGAGCAGCCAGGGGCAGCCGCCGAACCAGCTGATGGACCAGCGCGACCTCGCGGTGTCGAACCTGTCGAGCCTCGCAGGCGTGCAGGTGGTGCGCAACGACAGCGGCTACAGCGTGTTCCTCGCGGGCGGCCAGCCGCTCGTCCTCGCCGACAAGAGCTATCAGCTCGCGGCCGTCACGTCGCCGTCCGATCCGAGCGAGCTGACCGTCGTGTCGCAGGGGATCGCCGGCGCGAACCCGCCAGGCCCGAACCAGGCGCTGCCGGATGCATCGCTGTCGGGCGGCACGCTCGGTGGCCTGCTCGCGTTCCGCAGCCAGACGCTCAACCCCGCGCAGGCGCAACTCGGCGCGGTCGCGGCCAGCTTCGCCGCGCAGGTCAACGGGCAGAACGCGCTGGGCATCGATCTGTCCGGCAAGCCGGGTGGCAACCTGTTCACGGTGGCGGCCCCGGCCGTCTATTCGAATCAGGGCAACACTGGCAACGCATCGCTGTCCGTCTCGTTCGCCAATGCGTCGCAGCCGACGACGAGCGACTACACGCTGTCGTACGACGGCACGAACTACACGCTGACCGACCGCGCGAGCGGCGCGGTGGTCGACCAGAAGGCGGGGCCGATGCCGCTTTCGCTCGGCGGGCTGAACTTCTCGTTCTCGTCCGGCGCGATGAATGCCGGCGACCAGTTCACCGTGCTGCCGACGCGCGGCGCGCTGACCGGTTTCGGCCTCGCGACGACGAGCGGCTCGGCGATCGCGGCCGCGTCGCCGGCCATCACGTCGGCGTCGAGCACCAACATCGGCACCGGCAAGATCGCGCTGAGCGGGGTGAGCGCAGGCTACCAGGTGCCGTCGACCAAGCTGACCTACGACGCGGCGACGAAGTCGCTGTCGGGCTTCCCGGTCGGCACCACGGTGACGATCCCGGGCACGCCGCCGACGTCGGTGACGATCGCCAGTCCGACCGACCCCGTGCCGTACGACCCGTCGACCGGTGCGGCGATGACGATGTCGGGGGCGGCCGCCGGGGCGATGAACGGCGTGACCATCACGCTGTCGGGCACGCCGTCGGACGGCGATTCGTTCACGATCGGACCGTACGCGGGCGGCACGAGCGACGGCAGCAACGCGCTCGCGCTGTCGAAGCTCGTCAACGCGAAGACGCTCGGCGGCGGCACGACGACGCTCACGGGCGCCTATGCGAACTACGTGAACAACATCGGCAACGCCGCGAGCCAGCTCAAGTCGTCGAGCACCGCACAGACGGCGCTGGTCGGCCAGATCACGTCCGCGCAGCAGTCGGTGTCGGGCGTGAACCAGAACGAGGAAGCCGCGAACCTGATGCAGTACCAGCAGCTCTACCAGGCGAACGCGAAAGTGATCCAGACGGCGGCTTCGCTGTTCCAGACCGTGCTGGGCCTGTTCAGCTGAGCGGATTCGAGAGGATAGAAACGATGCGGATTTCCACGACCCAGTTCTACCAGCTGAACGTTGGCCAGATGAACGATCAGCAGGCCCAGCTCGCGCAGCTCTACCAGCAGATCTCGAGCGGCGTGAGCCTCACGACGCCGGCCGACAACCCGGTGGGCGCGGCGCAGGCCGTGCAGTTGTCGATGACGTCGGCCACGCTGTCGCAGTACGCGGCGAACCAGAGCACGGCGCTCGCGTCGCTGCAGGCCGAGGACCAGACGCTGCAGAACGTCGGCACCGTGCTCGGCAGTATTCAGTCGGTGATCGTGCGCGCCGGCGACGGTTCGCTCGCCGACAGCGACCGCGCGGCGCTCGCGACGCAGCTCGAGGGCTATCGCGACCAGTTGATGTCGCTCGCGAACGCGACGGACGGCGCGGGCAACTACCTGTTCGCCGGCTTCAAGAATGCGGCGGCGCCGTTCACGAAGAACGCGGCCGGCGGCATCAGCTACGTCGGCGATACGGGCACGCGCACGGTACAGATCGACGATTCGCGCAGCGTGCCGCAGGGCGACTCGGGCCTCGCGGTGTTCATGTCGGTGCAGGCGCTGGGCAGCTCGCCGGTCCAGGCGGCCGGCGCGAGCAACACGGGCACGGCGACCATCGGCAACGTCACGGTGACGGACCCGTCGGCCGCGACGAACGGCCATCAGTTCACGATCACCTTCGGCGGCACGGCGGCCGCGCCGACCTACACGGTGACCGACAATACGGCGTCGCCGCCGACGACCACGCCCGCGCAGGCCTACACGTCGGGCACCGCGATCGCGCTCGGCAGCGGGATGAAGGTGGCCGTGTCGGGCACGCCGGCGGTCAATGACACATTTTCGGTCACGCCCGCGCCGCAGGCAAGCGGGGTCGACGTGTTCTCGACGCTCGATTCGATGATCACGGCGTTGAAGACGCCCGTCACCGGCAACCAGACGGCGAGCGCCGCGCTGTCGAACACGATGGGCACGGCCGCGACGAAGATCAACAACTCGATGCGCAACGTCACGACGGTGCTGGCGTCGGTCGGCGGCCGCGAGCAGGAAGTCAAGGCGATGCAGGCCGTCAACCAGACCGCGGCGCTGCAGACGACCAGCAACCTGTCGGACCTGACCAGCACCAACATGGTGACGACCATCAGCCAGTACCTGCAGGTGCAGAACGCGTTGAGCGGCGCGCAGAAGGCGTATGCGCAGCTGCAGAACATGTCGCTGTTCCAGTACATCAATCCGTGATCCCCACGACATCCGCCGCGATGTGAGCGCCCGCTTACATCGCGGCGGGCTCAGGCCGGCCGCCGTCGGCCTTCATCGGCCGATCGTGCCGACCGGCACCCCGCCCGGCGGGCACGACCGCCGCACCGCGCCACCGCCGCGCCGGCGGTTCGCGCTTGCCAGCCCCATTTCCGCTCCGTAAACTCGCGCCAGATTCCAGACCGGCGCACCGTCCGCAGCCGGCGTTCGACAGGAGCCCTTTTCCCCATGTCCGATTCCTACTTCCCGCGCTGGCGGGTGCAACCGACCGGCGCCGCCTCGCGCGTGGTCGGTCCCGACGAACGCCTCGCGTGGCCGCAGATGGTCGCGATGGGCGTGCAGCACGTCGTCGCGATGTTCGGCTCGACCGTGCTCGCGCCGCTGCTGATGGGCTTCGACCCGAACCTGTGCATCTTCATGTCGGGCATCGGCACGCTGCTGTTCTTCGTGCTGGTCGGCGGCCGCGTGCCGAGCTACCTCGGTTCGAGCTTCGCGTTCATCGGCCTCGTGATCGCGGTGACGGGCTACGGCGGCAGCGGCCCGAACCCGAACATCCCCGTCGCGCTCGGCGGGATCGTCGCGTGCGGCGTCGTGTACGTCGCGCTCGGCGCGCTGGTGCAGGCGATCGGCACGCGCTGGATCGAGACGCTGATGCCGCCCGTCGTCACCGGCGCGGTGGTCGCGGTGATCGGGCTGAACCTGGCGCCGATCGCGGTCAAGGGCGTGTCGGCATCGACCTTCGACTCGGTGATGGCGCTCGTCACGGTGCTGTGCGTCGGCGGCGTCGCGGTGTTCGCGCGCGGGATGATGCAGCGCCTGCTGATCCTCGTCGGGCTGGTGATCGCGTACGTGATCTATGCGATCGCGACCAACGGGATGGGCCTCGGCAAGCCGGTCGATTTCTCGATCGTCGCGCATGCCGCGTGGTTCGGCGTGCCGAGCTTCCGTGCGCCGGTCTTCGATCCGCACGCGATGCTGATGCTCGCGCCGATCGCGGTGATCCTGGTCGCGGAGAACCTCGGCCACATCAAGGCGGTGAGCGCGATGACGGGCACCAACCTCGACCGCTACGTCGGTCGCGCGTTCATCGGCGACGGGCTCGCGACGATCGTGTCGGGCAGCGTCGGCGGCACGGGCGTGACCACCTACGCGGAGAACATCGGCGTGATGGCCGTCACGCGGATCTATTCGACGCTGGTGTTCGCGATCGCCGCGCTGATCGCGATCGGGCTGGGCTTCTCGCCGAAATTCGGCGCGGTGATCCAGACGATTCCGGGCCCGGTGCTCGGCGGCGTGTCGATCGTCGTGTTCGGGCTGATCGCGGTGACGGGCGCGCGGATCTGGGTCGTCAACAAGGTCGACTTCTCCGACAACCGCAACCTGATCGTCGCGGCCGTCACGCTGGTGCTCGGCGCCGGCGACTTCTCGCTGAAGTTCGGCGGCTTCGGGCTCGGCGGGATCGGCACGGCGACGTTCGGCGCGATCATCCTGTACGCGATCCTGCGCAAGGAAAAGGAACCGGGCCCGGTGGTCTGACCTTGGCAGCGGGCGGTGCAACGCCGCCCGCCGGCACGTAATTACGCGCCGATATTCGACTGCGCCTGCAGCCACGCGCAGAACTGCGCGACGAGCGCATCGCCGGCCGGCGCGCCCGGCGCGATCCACCAGTAGCTGCGCGTCGCGATGCGCGGCCCGGGCAGCGGCATCACGAGGCGGCCGCTCGCGAGCTCGTCGTCGATCAGCGGCAGCGGGCCGAGCGCGACGCCCAGCCCGTCGACGGCCGCCTGCAGCGCCAGGTAGAAGTGATCGAACGACTGCCGCTTGCGCCCCTTCATCGTCACGCCGGCCGCCGCGAACCAGTCGCGCCAACCTTCCGGCCGCGTGTCCGAATGCAGCAGCACGTGCCGCGCGAGATCGTCCGCTCGGGCGATCGGCGCGCGCTTGAGCAGCGCGGGGCTGCAAACCGGAATCACGCTTTCGTCGAGGAAGTGGCCGCTCGTGCAGTTCGGCCAGGGGCCGGGGCCGCGGCGGATCGCGACGTCGAAACCGTCGAGCATGTCGAGCGGCGCGTTCGACGTGGACAGCTTCAGCTCGACGTTCGGCACGTCGCGCTGGAACCGCGACAGGCGCGGCAGCAGCCATTTCATCGCGAAGGTCGGCAGCGCATTGATGCGCAGCACGCGCGCGGCACCGGTGTTGCGCAGCTGCTCGGTGGCGAGCGCGATGCTGTCGAACGCGGCACGGACGGTATCCAGATAGCGGCGGCCTTCGTCGGTGAGCTTCACGCGCTTGCCGTAGCGGTGGAACACCGGCTTGCCGAGCCACGCCTCGAACCCGGCGATCTGCCGGCTGATGGCACCGTGAGTCACATGCAGTTCGTCGCCGGCGGCGCTGAAGCTTTCGTGTCGTGCCGCTGCTTCAAAGGCCCGAAGCGCGGAAAAGGGCGGGAGGTCGCGTGCCATGCTTGTGATTCTAGATCACAAGGGCGCGTCGATAAAATCGTTTTGCCGGGGTGCGGAACGGCGGTAATCTCGGGACACCGTTTGATGAGGACCCCCATGCAATCCGTTTCTCCGCCGCCCGCCGCATCCCCGCGCCGGATCGGCCTCGCCGAGCTGTTCACCGGCTTCCTGTCGCTCGGCCTGATGTCGTTCGGCGGCGCGCTGCCGTTCGCGCGGCGCACGATCGTCGACGAGCGCAAATGGCTCACCGCCGACGAATTCACCGATCTGCTCGGGCTGTGCCAGTTCCTGCCGGGCGGCAACGTGATCAACCTGTCGGTCGCCGTCGGCATGCGCTTTCGCGGCGTCGCGGGCGCGTTCGCCGGCATTCTCGGGCTGATCGCGGGCCCGACGCTCGTGGTCGTCGCGCTCGGCGTGCTGTATGCGAAGACGCAGGGCGATCCGCGCGTGCAGCACCTGTTCGGCGGGCTTGCCGCCGCGGCCGCGGGCCTGCTCGTCGCGATGGCCGTGAAGGTCGTGAAACCGCTGCTGCACGCGCCGCGCACCGCGGCCGGCATCGCGGCGCTCGCGTTCGTCGCGATCGCGGTGCTGCGCATTCCGCTCCTGACCACGATGCTGGTGCTGACGCCCCTGAGCATCTGGCTCGCGTCGCGGCGGCGCGATACGCCGGCACCGCAGCACGCCGCCGCGCGCGACGGAGGCCGGTCATGAACGACACGCTGATCGCGATCGCGACGATCTTCAGCCAGCTTTCGCTGCTCGCATTCGGCGGCGGCAACACGATCCTGCCGGAGATGCAGCGGCAAGTTGTCGACGTGCACCACTGGATGAGCGCGCACGAATTCACCGCGCTGTTCGCGCTCGCGCAGGCCGCGCCGGGGCCGAACATGATGATCGTGTCGCTGGTCGGCTGGCACGTGGCCGGCTGGGCCGGGCTGCTGGTCGCGTCGATCGCGAAGTTCGGGCCGTCGTCGCTCGTCACGGTGCTGGCGCTGCACGCGTGGGAGCGCTTTCGCGACCGGCCGTGGCGCCGCTACGTGCAGCAGGGGCTGATGCCGGTCACGGCCGGGCTCGTCGCGGCCAGCGCGGTGCTGATCTCGGAAGCGTCGAACCGCACCGCGATCCAGTGGGGCATCACCGCCGCATGCGCGGTGCTCGCGTGGCGCACGCGCATCCATCCGCTATGGCTGCTCGCGGCCGGCGCGCTGATCGGGCTCACCGGCATCGGCCAGTGAGCGAAGGACAAGCTGTCTCCCGTCCCGCATACTGGCGCGAATATTCACGGGAGGATCGATGGATCTCGACGGCGCCAGCCGCAATCTCACTGTCGCCGCGTTGCTCACGCTGTCCGGCGGCTACCTCGACGCGTACACGTACGTCGGTCACGGCCACGTGTTCGCGAACACGATGACCGGCAACGTCGCGCTGCTCGGTATCAATCTGTCGGCCGGCGAATGGGCGGCCGCGCTGCATCACGTGCCGCCGCTCGGCGGCTTCGTGGTCGCGGTATTCGTCGCGCACCTGCTCGGTCTCGCCGCGCGGCGCGGCTGGATGCGCCACACCGCGTTCGCGAGCCTGATCGTCGAGATCGCGTTTCTCGGCATTGCCGCGAGCGGGCTCGTCGGCGCATCGAGCGCGTGGCTGATTCCCGGCATCTCATTCGTTGCAACGCTGCAGACGCTGTCCTTCACCCATCTCGAGGAACTGTCGTACACGTCGGTGATGACGACCGGCAATCTGCGGCGCGCCGCGCAGAAGCTGTTCGTCGGGCTGATTCCGCGCTACGACGCGGGCGCGCTGCACGACTCGGCGCTGCTGGCGACGATCAGCTTCTGCTTCCTGGCCGGCGCGGTGGTCGGCGGCTTCGCGACGCGGCTCGTGCCGGACGTCGCGCTGTGGGGCGCGGTGCTGCTGCTGGCGGGCGCGTTCGCGGAAATCGTGCGGCGGGCGCGGCGGGCGGGCGGCGGGAGCGATCGTGGCGATGCGGCGGCCGGCAACGGCAGCAGCGGCGCCAACCCCGACGGCGGGACGTCGCAGCCCGCCTGACGTGTGCAGGGCCGCCACCATGCGGCCTGCCGGTGCGCCGCGTGACCGAATTCCCGGTTCATCGCGTCACCGACCCGCGACACGACCCGAACGCCAGCCGGCTGCCCCGGCCGATCCTTACGGCATCAGCCCTCGTTTCGCCATCGCCGCACCCCGCGTCCGTTACGCGCGAGGCAAGCCTGGTGCGGGACCGTTGTTGTTCCAGGGCGACAATCGCGCGTTACCGCGCATTTCAATTTCTTTCAGGGCGCGCACTGGTCTTATGATTCAGCCCACATCGCGCGCGCCATGAACGTGCGCGATCGCCACCCGGCTGCGCACGCGGCCGGCCATGAATGGAGACACCTACAAATAGGAAAGCTCATGAAGCAGACCACCCGACTCGCAGCCATCGCAGGGGGCGCGGCACTGGCCTTCGCCAGCCAGTACGCAGCAGCACAAAGCTCGGTCACGCTCTGGGGCGTCGCCGACGTCAGCGTTCGCTATCTGACCAACGCAAACGCCAAGAACGACGGCCTGCTGTCGATGACCAACGGCGCGATCACCAACAGCCGCTTCGGCATCTACGGCACGGAAGACCTCGGCGGCGGCCTGAAGGCCCTGTTCAAGCTCGAAAGCGGCGTGAACCTGCAGAACGGCGCATTCGCCGACAGCGGCCGCCTGTTCAACCGTGCGGCATACGTCGGCCTGGACAGCCCGTACGGCACGGTGACCCTCGGCCGCCAGAAGACGCCGCTGTTCGACCTGCTGTCGGACACCTACGATCCACTGACGGTCGGCAACTACTTCGAAAATGCATGGCTGCCGGTCGCACTCGGCGGCGGCCTGTATGCGGACAACCAGATCAAGTACACGGGCACGTTCGCGGGCCTGACCGCGAAGGCGATGTACTCGACGGGCACGAACTACGAATCGACCGGCGCGGGCGGCTTCTCGGGCCAGATCCCGGGCTCGCTCGGCAAGGGCAATGCATGGGGCGTGTCGCTGTCGTACGTGATGGGCCCGCTCAGCATCGCCGCCGGCGCGCAGCAGAACAGCGACAACTCCGCACGCAAGCAGACGATCTACCACGCGAACGTCGTGTACGCGTTCAGCAAGGCGAAGGTCTATGCGGGCTACCTGCGCTCGAAGGACGACACCGGATTCGTCGACAGCCTGCTCGCGCAGCAGTCGATTCCGGTCGCGAAGGGCACGGGCCGGATCGACGATGGTCCGTTCGCGGGCGTGAGCTGGCAGGTCAGCACGCCGCTGACGCTGACCGGCGCGTTCTACTACGACCACATGCGCAACGCGATGACCACGAACGGCACGCTCGCGAGCGGCAACCGCTACGCGATCGTCGGCATCGCCGAATACGCGCTCAGCAAGCGCACTGAAGTCTACGGCACCATCGACTTCAACAAGACGAACGGCGCGGCGAACGTCGAACTGCCGGGTCGCAGCAACCAGACCGGCATCGCGATCGGCCTGCGCAATATCTTCTGACGAAAATCGGAACGCACGCGCCGGCTCACGCTCGGCGCGCATCGAAGAGGCTCCTGCGGGAGCCTCTTTTTTTCGTCACGCGCCCTTCATGCGCGCGGACGACCATTCAGCGATCGCTCCATCGGGAACGGCCCGCCCGTAAGGATTCCGTCGGCATTCCAGAACATACTTTGACAGTGCGCGCGAAGCGATTCCGCTACGCTGCGTGCAGGGCCCGCCGCGTGCCGCGACGCACGCGCGGGCGTGGTTCCGGCGCGCGTTTCGCGTGCGGCCGGCCTGGTGCGTAACTTGTGTATCCGGTGATGACAAACACGGTCTGCCGGTTTTTTTCGTGGGACGATGCGCTCACGATTTTCTTGAAAGGGGATGACGATGGGTATCCTGAACACCGTGGGTGAAATCGCTGGCGCCGTGGCAGCCGTCGAGGCGGCCGAGAAGGTCGATCCGGATGCGGGCCTGCTGACCAAGGCGGCGGCGGCCGTCGCCGGCTTCAAGGGCGCCGAGGCGATCGAAGGCATGCTCGAGAAGAAGGAAGAGCAGCCCCAGCAGGCGGACGATACGCAGGCGACGGACGGCAGCGACACGTCGCAGGCCTGAGCATGGCGGCCGGTCCTGCCGCGGGTGCGCTGTTCGCGCGCCCGGACGGACCGGTGCCGCGCGGCCGGCAGGCCGGGCATGTGGTCGATCGGTGACGCATGGCACACCCGGCAGCTGGTTTGACCGGCGAGAGGCGACGTCTCTCGCCGTTTTTTATATGGCGGACGTCCTGCGGCGCCACGTTCCACACGAATTCCCGAATCTTGTTATCGTGCCGTCATCCGAACTGCGATGAGGGCTTGCGATGGATTTCGACTACGACCTGTTCGTCATCGGGGCCGGCTCCGGCGGCGTGAGGCTCGCCCGGATGTCGGCGTCATACGGCGCGCGCGTCGGCATAGCGGAAGAAGAGCAGATCGGCGGCACCTGCGTGCTGCGCGGCTGCATTCCGAAGAAGCTGCTCGTCTACGCATCGCACTATCCGCACGAGCTCGAGGACGCGAAGGGCTTTGGCTGGACCTTCGGCGCCGGCACGCTCGACTGGCCCGCGCTGATCGCCGCGAAGGATCGCGAGATCAACCGGCTCAGTGACATCTACATCAACCTGCTGCAGCAATCCGGCGTCGCGATGCACGCGGGGCGCGCGACCCTCGTCGACGCGCATACGGTCGCGATCGGCGATCGTACGATCCGCGCGCGCCACATCGCGATTGCGACCGGTTCGCGCCCGGCGCTGCCGCCGCGGCCCGGCATCGAGCATGCGATCACGTCGCGCGAGGCGCTGTCGCTCGCGACGCTGCCCGCACGCATCGCGGTGGTCGGCGGCGGCTATATCGCGGTCGAGTTCGCGGGCATCTTCAACGGCGTCGGCAGCCAGGTCGATCTCTTCTATCGCGGCGAGAAGATCCTGCGCGGCTTCGACGACGACATGCGTCAATTCCTGACCGACGAAATGACCAAGCAAGGCGTCGCGATCCATGCGCGCGCCGTGGTCGAATCGATCGCGCGCGCGGACGACGGCACGCTCTCCGTGCGTGTCGGCGACGCGCAGCACGGCCCGTACGACGCGGTGCTCTACGCGACCGGCCGCGTGCCGAACGTCGACGGGCTCGGGCTCGAACGGGCGGGCGTCATGCTCGACGCGCGCGGCGCGATCGCCGTCGATGCGTATTCGGCGACGTCGGTGCCGTCGATCCACGCGATCGGCGACGTGACGTCGCGGCCGCAGCTCACGCCGGTGGCGACCCGCGACGGCGGCCTGCTCGCGCGGACGCTGTTCGGCGGCACGCGCGTCGCGGTCGATCACGATTACGTGCCGTCGGCCGTGTTCAGCCAGCCCGAGATCGCGACGGTCGGCCTGACCGAGGCCGATGCGCGTCGCCTGCACGACGAGGTCGACATCTACCGAACGTCGTTCAAGGCGCTGCGCCACACGCTGTCCGGCCGCGACGAGCGCACGCTGATGAAGCTCGTGGTCGCGCGCGACAGCCAGCGCGTGATCGGCGCGCACATGGTCGGCCGCGATGCGGGCGAGATCATCCAGGGCATCGCGATCGCGATCCGCGCGGGCGCGACGAAGGCGCAGTTCGACGACACGATCGGCATTCACCCGACCGCGGCCGAGGAATTCGTGACGATGCGACAGAAAGTGGCCGACTGACCGCAATCGGCGCGCCGGCTTGCGGGCCGGCGCGGGCGTCGCGCGCGCTCGGCCGGCGTGTGACGCGCAACGGATCCGCGACGATTCGTAAAGAACGTCAATTCTTCCAGGGAAATGCCGTCTCGATAATCAGGCTTGGTATCATCGGCCAAAATCATATTCGGGGCCGATCATGCGCGATCAACAGCGCAGTAGACAGAATCACGGGGTAGCCGGCGCAAGCGGGGTGGTCGATCCATGCGCCGCGCGTTCGCATCTTGCCGCAGCACGTCCGTTGCGCGCACCTTCCCTTCGCATGCCGCCATCTCCATCGCCATCCGGGCGATGAAGTCGCGCACGCCGATGCGTGCCCCAACCGTTTCGATCACCGCATCGACCGCCGGCTCGTCAACGAGCCGGCACGCCCGTTCCGGGCAATCTTTTCACGCAAGGAGACCAGCAGTGAACATTCAGACACGACGCACCGTTCTCGTGGCGGCGGCGCTCGTCGCGGCGCTGTCCGGCTGCGCGACCGAATCGTCGCGCACGCTCGACGTGCCGGCCGTGAGCAGCGCGCAGAAGCCGTATGCGGGCAAGCCCGTCGCGATCGCCGTCGGCAAGTTCGACAACCGCTCGAGCTACATGCGCGGCATCTTCTCGGACGGCATCGACCGCCTCGGCGGACAGGCGAAGACGATCCTCGTCACGCGCCTGCAGCAGAGCCACCGCTTCAACGTGCTCGATCGCGAGAACCTCGACGAGATCAAGCAGGAAGCCGGCTTCATGAAGAAGGCGCAGGCCGTGAAGGGCGCGAACTACGTCGTGACCGGCGACGTGACCGAGTTCGGCCGCAAGGACGTCGGCGATCACCAGCTGTTCGGCATCCTCGGCCGCGGCAAGACGCAGGTCGCGTATGCGAAGGTCAACCTGAACATCGTCGACACGACGACGTCGGAAGTCGTCGCGTCGAGCCAGGGCGCGGGCGAGTTCAGCCTGTCGAACCGGGAAGTGATCGGCTTCGGCGGCACGGCCGGTTACGACTCGACGCTCAACGGCAAGGTGCTGGACCTTGCGATCCAGGAAGCCGTGAATCATCTCGTCGACCAGGTCGACGCCGGCACGCTGAAGGCGCCGAAATAAGCGCCCCAGCCATTGCAGCAGCGCGCGCCGGGGCCGGCGCCGCGCTGGACCGATCGACAACGACATCAAAAGAGAACAGACCATGAAACGGGGTAACTGGCTGCCGGCAACGGCCGCCGCCTTGCTGCTCGCCGGCTGCGCGAGCTCCACGCCGCCGCTTTATCAGTGGAACGGCTATCAGCCGCAGGTGTACGAATATTTCAAGGGGCAGAAGTCGCCGCAGGAGCAGATCGACGCGCTCGAAAAGGCGCTGCAGGAGATTCGCGCGAAGGGCAAGATGCCGCCGCCGGGCTTCCATGCGCATCTGGGGATGCTGTACGCGAGCGTCGGCAACGAGCAGCAGGCCGAGCAGGAACTGCAGGCCGAGAAGCAGTCGTTCCCGGAATCGTCGACCTTCATGGATTTTCTGATGAAGAAAAAGACCGACGCGTCGAAGGCAGCGGTTCAGAAGCCGGCCGCCCAGGCGATCGCCGGCCAGAAGGATACCGCCTCGACCACCGCCAAACAGTAACGCGCCCGCCATGTTCAAGACACTCTCATTCAAGCTGATGTCCGTGCTGTCGATCGTCGCGCTGCTGAGCGCGTGCGCGCAGCCGGTGAAACGACCCGACTACACGGCGTTCAAGAAGAGCCAGCCGCGCTCGATCCTCGTCCTGCCGCCCATCAACGAAACGTCCGACGTGGCGGCGACCTACGGGATGCTGTCGCAGATGACGCTGCCGCTCGCCGAATCCGGCTATTACGTCGTGCCGGTCGCCGTGATGGACGAGACGTTCAAGCAGAACGGCCTGACCAACGCGGCCGAGATCCAGCAGACGCCGCCCGCGAAGCTGCGCGAGATCTTCGGTGCGGATGCCGCGCTGTATTCGAAGGTGTCGCAGTACGGCACCGTCTACCGGATCCTTGCGAGCGCAACGGTCGTGTCGGCCTCGGCGAAGCTCGTCGACCTGCGTACCGGCGACGTGCTGTGGCAGGGCCGGGCGAGCGCGAGCAGCGACGAAGGCGGCAACAACGGCGGCGGCGGCCTGATCGGCATGCTGGTGGTGGCGGCGGTCAAGCAGATCGCGAATACGCTGATGGACCAGAGCCATGACGTCGCCGCGTTCACCAGCACGCGGCTGCTGTCGGCCGGTCCGCCCAACGGGCTGCTGTACGGTCCGCATTCGCCGAAGTTCGGAACGGACTGATCGGCGCATGTCGTACGCGGCGCGCGGGGACGTTACGTGCCCGACGCACCGATGTCATGCGATTCGATTGCACGGCCGCGCGTGTTGCGCGGCCGTTTTTCGTTTCGCTCCGATGCGGCCCGCTCAATGCATACCGAATGCGTCGAGCAGCCGGTACCAGCTCATCGCGAGCACCAGCGCCGGCGTGCGCAGCGTCGCGCCACCGGGGAAGTCGCGATGCCGGATCTTGCCGAACAGGTCGAAGCGGCTCGCCTGGCCGTCGATCGCCTCGGCGATCAGCTTGCCCGCGAGCGCGGTCGTGTTCACGCCGTGCCCCGAGAAGCCCTGCGCGAAATACATCGTCGGCGCGACGCGCCCGAAGTGCGGCGCGCGGTTCATCGTGATGTCGACGAAGCCGCCCCATGCGTAGTCGACCTTGACGTCCGCGAGCTGCGGGAACGTCTTCAGCATGTCCGCGCGCATCGCCGCCGCGAGATCGCGCGGCTCCCGTGTCGAATAGCTGACCTTGCCGCCCCACACGAGCCGCGTGTCGGGCGCCGGCCGGAAATAGTCGAGCACGAAGCGGCTGTCGCAGATCGCCGCGCGCGCGGGCATCAGCGCGGCGGCGCGCGCTTCGCCGAGCGGCTCGGTGGCGATCACGTAGGTGCCGACCGGCATGATCTTCTTCGACAGCGCGGGCGCGAGCGTGCCGACGTACGTATTGCACGCGAGCACGACGAAGCGCGCGCGCACCTGCCCCTGGCCGGTTTCGACGACGTGCCCGCCCGACACGTCGCGCACGCGCGTCACGCAACTGTCCTCGTGGATCCGCACGCCGGCGTCCGTCGCCGCACGCGCGAGCCCGAGCGTGTAGTTCAGCGGATGCAGGTGGCCGCTGTCGGGGTCGTACAGGCCGCCGCGATAGCGCGCCGACTGCACGTAGTCGCCTAGCTCGTCCGCTTCGACGAAATGGAAGCGGTCGTAGCCGAAGCGCTTCGCGGTCTCGTCGCGCCAGCGCTTCAGCGCATCGGCGTCGCGTTCGGTGTTCGCGGCGGTCAGATAGCCGGGCACGAGCGAGCAGTCGATGTCGTGCCGCGCGATGCGCGACTTCACGAGCGACAGCGTTTCGAGCCCCATGTCCCAGATCCGCTTCACGTCGCCTTCCGGCATGAAGTTGCCGAACGTGTCGATGTCGCATGCGAAGCCGCCGATCAGCTGGCCGCCGTTGCGCCCGCTCGCGGCCCATCCGACCCGCGACGCTTCGAGCACGGTCACCGAATGACCGCGCTCGGCGAGGTTGAGCGCGGCGGACAAACCGGTGAGGCCCGCACCGATCACGCACACGTCGGCGTCGGTCGTGCCGGCGAGCGGCGCATGGCGGGTCGTATCGTTGGCGGTCGCCGCGTAGTACGACGCGACGTGCGGCTGGTTGGCGAATGTCTGCATGATCAGGAAAGCGAATGAAGGGGACTCAGAACAGCTCGCGCACGCGGTGATACAGAATCCCGAGTTCGAGCGCGGGCTGTCGCCACGCGTCGCCGCCGGGAAAGCGCCGGTGGCGCAGCTGCGCGAACAGGTCGAACGCGCGGGGGTCGCCCGCGATCGCGCCGGCGATTGTGCGTCCGGCGATGCCGGTCAGCGCGACGCCGTGCCCGCTGAAGCCCTGGACGTAGAAGAAGTTCGGATCGAGCGCGCCGAAGTCCGGCGCGCGGTTGCGCGTGACATCGACGAAGCCGCCCCACGCGTGGTCGACGCGCACGTCGGCGAGCTGCGGGAACACGCCGACCATGCGCTGACGGATCGTTTCGGCGAGCGTGTCGGGCGACGCGCCCGCGGAGTTCGCGCGGCCGCCGAACAGCATGCGATGGTCCGCGGACAGCCGGAAATAGTCGAGGAAGAAGTTGTTGTCGCACACGGCTTCGCGCTGCGCGATCAGCGCGTCGGCGCGCGCGCGGCCGAGCGGTTCGGTCGCGATGATGTACGACGCGATCGGCGCGATGCGCGCGGCGGTGGCGGCCGGCAGGATGCCGCCGGGGCCCGCGTTGCAGCACGACACGACGAAGCGGCAGCGCACTTCGCCCGACGGCGTGCGCACGACCGGCCGCACGCCGCGCACGACGTCGAGCGCGGGCGTGTGCGCATGGAGCGCGACGCCTTCGCGGCGCGCGGCGTCGGCGAGGCCGAGGCAATACTTGAGCGGATGCAGATGGCCCGACAGTGGATCGTAGACGCCCGCCAGATAGCGGGACGACGCGATGCGCGCACGGATCGCACCGGTGTCGAGCCACGACAGCGACGGATGGCCCCAGCGCGACGTCGCGGCATCCATCCACGCGCGCAGGTCGTCGATGCGGCGCGGCTTCGTCGCAACCGTCAGGTAGCCGCGCGTGAAGTCGCAGTCGATTCCATGGCGCGCGATCCGCTCGGCGATCAGCGCGACGCCGTCGAGCGACAGCGACCACGCGGCACGCGCACCGGCGGCGCCGAGCTGCCGCTCGATCACCTCGTCTTTCGCGAAGCCCGTGATTGCCTGGCCGCCGTTGCGGCCGGACGCGCCCCAGCCGGGCCGGTGCGCATCGATCACGGCGACCGACAGCCCGCGCGCGCGGCAATCGAGCGCCGTCGACAAGCCCGCGAAGCCCGCGCCGATCACGCACACGTCGACGTCGATCGCGTCTTCCAACACGGGATCGTCGACCGCGGGGCGCGCGGCGGTCGCTTCGTAGTACGAGTCGCGCGCGAGCGCGTCGGCGCGGGCGGTGAAAGACTGCGTCATCAAACCGACTCCCTCGAGGACGGCCGGCGTCGGTGCGCGACGCACCGCGATCCGGCCGGGTGAAACGATGCGGGACGCCATGCACGCGGCACGGCGTCCCGCGTGGCCCGCATCAGAACGAATAGATGAACTGCGTCGCGAGCAGATCGTTGGACTTGCCGTACGAACCGTCGTTGCGCAGGAACACCTTGTTGTTCGCCCAGTCGTGCCGGTATTCGACCTTCACGGTGATCTGCTGGGTCGGGTAGAACAGCAGGTCGAGCGCGACGTCCTGGCGCACCGCGCCCTTGCACTCGAAGCCCAGGCCGCCGCCGGCCTTCGACATCGCGAGGCAGTCCGCGTCGACGCCGAAGCCGTTGTTCGGATCCATCCCGTTGCCGTTCAGCGCGATGCCGCCACCGCCGCCGCCGTTCTTCGTGTTGGCGAGCAGGTCGTAGCGCAGCGTCACGCCCATGCGGCCGACCACCGGCGCGTTGAACTTGCGGTGCGCGAGCAGCGACAGACCGTACCACTGCGCGAGCCCGCCGTTGAACGCCGCATGCTGCTGCCGGCCGTAGTCGATTTCGGCGTTGTACTGAACATCGGCGAGCGTGTAGGTCGCGTCGAGTTCGCCGAAGAAGAACGAACCATAGGCGCTCGGTGCCGCGCCGCCCGGGCCGTAGTGCACGACGCCCTGATCGTCGATCGCGCTCGCCAGCGTCTGCCGCCCGATGTTGAACGATCCGCCGATATCGAGCGCGCTCGACCACGTGTAGTCCGCGCGCGCGGTGAAGGTCGGCACCTTGTTGCTCGTGCTGATCGGGTCACCGAGCGCATTGGTGCCCGTCTGCGTGACCGAGCCGTACGTGCGGTACTGCTCGTTGCCGAGGAAGAACTTCCACGCCCAGTTGCCCTTCGTGTAGTTCGCGCCGACGCCGACGTAGCTGCCCGGATCCGAGAAATCGTACAGCAGGTTGTGCGTGAGCGTGAGCATCTGGTTCGACTGCTGCACCTCGTAGCCGCCGAAGCTCGGGATCAAACCGGCGACGAGCGTCGTCGACGCGGTGATCGGCACGTTGACGACCGCCGTGTTCAGCAGGTTGTCGGTGATCGAGCCGCGCGAGTTCTGCAGCAGCGTGATGCCGTTGCCGCGGTTTGGCATCAGCGTGATCTCCGCCGACGGCGCCATCGGGCCGACGCCGAAGGTCTTCTTGATGTCGAGGTAGAGATCGCCGAACGTGCTGTTGAAGTAGTTGTACGCGTTCTCGTGGTTCGCGAACAGGAACGACGACGTGCCGGCCGCGCGGTTGTAGATGTAGGTCGGGTCGATGTAGCCGGTGACCGACAGGCCCGCGAGCGGCCCGGTGTTGGCCGCGTCCGTCAGCGAGTCGACCTTCAGCTGCTGGTTCGCGATCTGCTGCTTCATTTCGCTGACTTCGTCGTTGGTCAGCGTGGCCTGGGCACGGCCGTAGTCCGGCGAGGACGGATCGGCGGCCACCATTGCCGGCTTGGCCGAGGCCGTCGCGCCGGCCTGCGCGACAGATGCGCCGCCCGGCTTCGCGGCGAGCTGCGCCTGCATGGCCTTCATCTGTTTCTGCAGCGCGGCGACCTGCGCCTGCAGTGCCTTGATTTCGGCGGAGGTCGAGTCGGCCAGCGCGATGCCCGGCAACGCGCCGGCCACCAGCAGGCAGATCAGTTTCTTCTTCATTGCGGATTCTCCTTGTCGTGGGCCTGTCAATGTGTGATCGGTTCGCGCGCCGAATCGTGCGGCGCGCGGGTCTTGTTATCGATGGAAAGGAAGAGGGAAGTCAGGCCGCCGCGAACGCCGCCTTCAAGTCGGCCACCCGGCGCCGTTCGCGCGCGATCATCATCTGGTTCACGACGATCACGCCGATCGTCACCGCCGTGATGAACAGCGTCGCCAGCGCGTTCATCTCCGGGTTCAGCCCAAGCCGCACGCGCGAGAACACCACCAGCGGCAGCGTCGTCGAGCCCGGCCCCGACAGGAACGCCGACAGCACCAGATCGTCGATCGACAGCGTGAACGACAGCAGCCAGCCCGACAGCAGCGCCTGCGAGATCAGCGGCAGCGTCACCACGAAGAACACCTTCAGCGGCGTCGCGCCCAGATCGAGCGCGGCTTCCTCCAGCGACTTGTTCATCTCCTTGACGCGCGACTGCACGATGATCGCCACGTACGACACGCACAGCATCACGTGGCCGATCCAGATCGTCACCATCCCGCGACCCTTCGGCCAGCCGAACATCTGCTCCAGCGCCACGAACAGCAGCAGCAGCGAGATCCCCTGGATCACCTCCGGAATCACCAGCGGCGCGTTGATCATCCCCGTGTACAGCGTGAAGCCCTTGAAGCGGCCGAAGCGCGCGAGCACGAAGCCCGCCCACGTGCCGATCGCGACCGACGCGGTGGCCGTCAACAGGCCGATCTTCAGCGACAGCCACGCGGCCGTGAGCAGCTCGTCGTCCTGCCACAGCGCCGCGTACCACTTCAGCGAGAAGCCCGACCACACCGTCACCAGCTTCGACTCGTTGAACGAGTACACGACCAGGCTGATGATCGGGATGTACAGGAACAGGAAGCCGAAGGCGAGAACGCCCGTCGACAGTGGTTTGCTCGGCTTGATCATTTCGCTTCCTCCAGTTCCTTGACCTGGTAGTACTGGAACAGCGCCATCGGCACCAGCAACAGCAGCACCATCGCGACCGTCACCGCGGACGCCATCGGCCAGTCCATGTTGTTGAAGAACTCGTCCCACATCACGCGACCGATCATCAGCGTGTCGGCGCCGCCGAGCAGTTCCGGAATCACGTATTCGCCGACCGCCGGAATGAACACCAGCAGGCTGCCGGCAATGATCCCGTTCTTCGACAGCGGCAGCGTGATGCGCGTGAACGCGACCCACGGCTTGGCGCCCAGGTCGTACGCAGCCTCGAGCAGCGTGAGATCCATCTTCACGAGGTGCGCATACAGCGGCATCACCATGAACGGCAGGTACGAATAGACCATCCCGATGTAGACGCCCGCATCGCTGTGATAGAGGCGCAGCGGCGTGTGGATGATGCCCAGTGCGATCAGCGTGTGGTTCAGGAGGCCGTCATCCTTCAGGATGCCGATCCATGCGTACACGCGAATCAGGAACGACGTCCAGAACGGCAGCATCACGGCCATCATCAGCACGTTGCGCCGGCCCGGTTCCGAGCGCGCGATGTAGTACGCCATCGGGTAACCGATCAGCAGACACAGCACCGTCGACACGGCGGCCATCTTCAGCGAGCTGAGGTAGGTCGCGATGTACAGGTCGTCCTGCAGCAGGAACGCGTAGTGCGACAGCTGCAGCGCGAAGTGCACGACGCCGTCCTTGATCTCGACCAGCGACGTGTACGGCGGGATGCCCATCACCTGGTCGGCGAAGCTGATCTTGAACACCAGCACGAACGGCAGCGCGAAGAAGATCGTGAGCCACAGGAACGGCACGCCGATCGCGATGCCGCGGCCCGACGGCAGGAAGCGCGACAGCGCGGCGAAGCGGCTGCGGCGTTTGGCGGCATGTGTGGCAGCGGTGGCGCCGGTCTGGACCGGCGCGGACGGCGTGGAGGCGGAAGTTCTCATCATGTCGCCCTCACTGCGTCAGCACGACGCCGCTGGCCGGCGACCACGACACGAACACGTCGTCGTTCCACGCCGGCGCGCTGTCGTGCATCAGGTGCGAGCTCGACAGGTTCGACACGACCGTCTTGCCGCTCGGCAGACGCACGTGAAACAGCGAGTACGCACCCATGTACGCGATGTCGGTCACCACACCGCGCGCCCAGTTGTGATGCGAGCCGGGTTTTTCGCGGGACACGTGCACGCGTTCCGGACGCACCGAGATGCCGACCGGCATGCCGAGCGGGCCCGTCACGCCGTGGCTCACGTACATGCGTGCCTCGAGGTCGTCGCTCTCGACGAAGATGTGATCGGGTTCGTCCTCGACCACGCGCCCTTCGAACAGGTTCGTCGAGCCGATGAACTCGGCCGAGAAGCGGCTGTTCGGGTATTCGTACACTTCGCCCGGCGTGCCGATCTGCACGATCTTGCCTTCGCTCATCACCGCGAGGCGGCTCGCCATCGTCATCGCTTCTTCCTGGTCGTGCGTGACCATCACGCAGGTCACGTCGACCTTCTCGATGATGTTCACGAGTTCGAGCTGGGTCTTCTGGCGGATCTTCTTGTCGAGCGCGGACATCGGCTCGTCGAGCAGCAGCAGCTTCGGGCGCTTCACCAGCGAGCGGGCGAGCGCGACGCGCTGCTGCTGGCCGCCCGACAGTTGATGCGGCTTGCGCTTCGCGTACTTGCTCATCTGCACGAGCGCGAGCGCGTCGGCCACGCGTTCCTTGATTTCGTTCTTCGGCGTGCCTTCCTGCTTCAGGCCGAACGCGACGTTCGACTCGACCGACATGTGCGGAAACAGCGCGTACGACTGGAACATCATGTTCACCGGCCGGCGGTACGGCGGCAGCGACGCGAGGTCCTCGCCGTCGACGAAGATCTTGCCGGAGGTGGCCGTTTCCAGCCCGGCGAGCATGCGCAAGAGCGTCGACTTGCCGCAGCCCGAGCTGCCGAGTAGTGCGAACAATTCGTTCTTCGCGATCGTCAGGTTGACGTTGTCGACGGCCGTGCTGTCGCCGAACTTCTTCACGACGTTTTCGATGCGCACGAAGGCGTCGTTCTTGGTACGGGCCGTGGCGGCCGGTTGAGTCTGTCGTGCAGCAGCGGAAGAGGGTATCGATTGCATGGGAGTCACCATTCGTTCTTCACGGATTGCGGGCGTGAGCGTCCCCGCGCGAGGCGCGCAACGCGACTCGCGGACAACGGCTCATGCCGGATGGAACAGTGCGCGCGGCGCGCGCGGGCGGACGGCGGTCCGCGTATCTCAGGCGTGCAGGCGTGAAGCGATGCCTGCGCCGCCGTGATGCTTGGCGATCAGTGGCCGGTTTTCAGTTGCGCCCACAGACGGTTCTCGAGGCGCAGGATGTCGGCCGGCATCGGCTTCATCAGCACCATCTTCTTCAGCACGTCTTCGGGCGGATAGACGGTCGGATCCTGCGCGACGGCCGGCGTCACGAACTGGTGCGCGGCCTTGTTCGCGGTCGGGTAGAACACCGTGTTGGTGATCGCGGCGTTGACCTTCGCGTCGGACACGTAGTTGATCCACTTGAGCGCGGCCTCGGGGTGCGGCGCATCCTTCGGGATCACCATCACGTCGAACCACAGCAGGCCGCCTTCCTTCGGATTCGCGAACTTGATGTCGTACGAGCGCTTCGCCTCCGACGAGCGGCGGTGCGCGATGCCAATGTCGCCCGACCAGCCGAGCGCGACGCACACGTCGTTGTTCGCGAGGTCGTTGATGTAGCCGGACGAGTTGAACTGGGTAATGTACGGGCGGACTTTCTTCAGGACTTCGAAGGCAGCCTGATAGTCGCCGGGGTTCTTGCTGTTCGGATCCTTGCCCATGTATTGCAGCGTCGCGGCGAACACGTCGACGGCCTGGTCGAGGAACGACACGCCGCAGCTTTTCAGCTTTTCCATGTTGGCCGGGTCGAACACCAGCGCCCAGCTGTCGACGGGCGCCTTGTCGCCGAGCGCCTTCTTCACCGCCTGCGCGTTGTAGCCGATGCCGTCCGTGCCGTAGGCCCAGGGGACGCCGTACTGGTTGCCCGGGTCGGCATCCGAGATCATCTTCATCAGCAGCGGGTCGAGGTTGGCGAGGTTCGGGATCTTCGACTTGTCGAGCTTCTGGTACACACCGGCCTGGATCTGCTTGGCCATGTAGTTCGAGGTCGGCACGACGATGTCGTAGCCCGAACTGCCCGCCAGCAGCTTCGCCTGCAGCGTGTCGTCGCTGTCGTAGTTGTCGTACTTGACGTGGATGCCCGTCTGCTTCTGGAAATTCGGGATCGTGTCGGGTGCGATGTAGTCGGACCAGTTGTAGACGTTCAGCTCGTCGGCACGCGCCGACGGGCTGGCGACCGACGTGAACGCGGCCGCGGCGGCAAGGGCCGCGACGGAACAGGCTTGGCGAAGAAAGCAGGCACGCATGGTGGAATTCCCCTGGGTTATGGCGGCGTGCGGCGCCCGCCGCACGCCTGTAGGCAAAGTCGTTACGAAAGGCCCAGTTGCTGGGCGGTCGCATCGACGGCCTTCTTCGCCTTCGATACGAGTTCATCGATTTCCTGACGCGAGATCACGAGCGGCGGCGACAGCAGCATCCGGTCGCCGGTCGCTCGCATGATCAGGTTTCCGTTGAAGCAGAAGTCGCGGCAGATCGTGCCGACGTCGCCGCCGTTCGCGAAGCGGCGGCGTTCGGCCGGCGACTCGGCGAGCTGCAGGCTCGCGACCATCCCGTGGCCGTGCACTTCGCCGACGATCGGATGACGCGCGAAGGTTTCGCGCATCAGCGCCTGGAAGTACGGGCCCGTGTCGTGCTTCACGCGCTCGACGATCCCCTCGTCGCGCAGCAGCTTCAGGTTCGCGACCGCCACCGCGGCCGCGACCGGGTGACCCGAGTACGTGAGGCCGTGATTGAATTCACCGTTGTCGATGATCGGGCGCGCGATGCGTTCGTGGATGCCCACCGCGCCCATCGGCACGTAACCCGACGTCAGGCCCTTGGCCATCGTGATCAGATCCGGCTCGAAGCCGAAGTGCTGATGCGCGAACCATTCGCCGGTGCGGCCGAAGCCGCCGATCACTTCGTCGGCGACGAGCAGGATGTCGTACTTGCGGCAGATCCGCTGGATTTCCGGCCAGTAGGTCGACGGCGGGAAGATCACGCCGCCGGCGCCCTGGAACGGCTCGCCGATGAATGCCGCGACGTTTTCCGCGCCGAGTTCGAGGATCTTCGCCTCGAGCTGCTGCGCGCGGGCCAGACCGAATGCTTCGGGCGTTTCGCCAGTCGCGGCTTCGCCGAAGAAATACGGCTGGTCGATATGCACGATGTTCTCGACCTTCGACGGCATCTGCTCGTGCATGTAGCCCATCCCGCCGAGCGTGCCGCCCGCGATCGTCGAGCCGTGGTAGCCGTTCTTGCGCGAGATCACGACCTTCTTCTGCGGCTTGCCCTGCACACGCCAGTACTGGTGCACGAGGCGCAGTACGGTGTCGTTGCCTTCCGAGCCGCTGTTGCAGTAGAAGAAATGATTGAAGCCCGCGGGCGTGACTTCGGCGAGCATCGCCGACAGTTCGATCACCGGCGGGTGCGTGGTCTTGAAGAACGTGTTGTAAAACGGCAGTTCCTGAAGCTGGCGATACGCGGCGTCGGCGAGTTCCTTGCGGCCGTAGCCGACGTTCACGCACCAGAGGCCGGCCATGCCGTCGATGACCTTGTTGCCGTCCGAGTCCCACAGGTAGACGCCATCGGCCTTCACGATCACGCGGCTGCCCGCGCGGTTGAGCGCGCCCATGTCGGAGAACGGGTGGATGTGGTGCGCGGCGTCGAGCGCGCGGTATTCGGCGGTCGAACGCGCCTGCGTCGTGCGCGGTGCGGCGGCCGGCGCGGCCGGCTGGATCCAGGCAGATTCGTTGCGGTAAGTCATGTTTCCTCCGTGATTCCGTATTCGGTCGTGTGCACGCTCAGACGTGCAGCAGCAGATGGCGGCGTTCCCACGAGCTGATCACGCGGAAGAACGCTTCGTATTCGGTTTCCTTCAGCGCGAAATACGCCTTCAGGAACTTGTGGCCGAGAATCTCGCCGAGCGGCTCGCACGCGGCCATCAGCGTGAGCCCTTCCTCGAGGTTACGCGGCAGTTGGTACGGCAGTTCGTAGCCGTCGCTGACGAGCGGTTCGGTCGGCTCCAGCCGCTGCGTCATGCCGAGATAGCCGGCCGCGAGCGTCGCCGCGAGCGCGAGATACGGGTTGCAGTCGACGCCCGGAATCCGGTTCTCGATGCGGCGCGCGGCCGGGCCCGAGTGCGGGATGCGGAAGCCGACCGTGCGGTTGTCGTAGCCCCATTGCACGTTGATCGGCGCGGCCATGAAGCGCGACAGCCGGCGGTACGAGTTGATGTACGGCGCGAAGATCGGCATCAGCGCGGGCGTGTATTTCTGCAGCCCCGCGAGGTAGTTGTAGAACATCGACGTCGCACCGCCGGTTTCCGGCGACGTGAACAGGTTCCGGCCCGTTTCCTCGTCGACGATGCTCTGATGCACGTGCATCGCCGAACCCGGCTCGTTTTCCATCGGCTTCGCCATGAACGTCGCGTACATGTTGTGACGCAGCGCGGCCTCGCGCACCGTGCGCTTGAACAGGAACACCTGGTCGGCGAGCGACAGCGCGTCGCCGTGCATGAAGTTGATCTCCATCTGCGCGGCGCCGACTTCGTGGATCAGCGTGTCGATGTCGAGGTTCTGCGCTTCGCAGTATTCGTAGATGTCCTCGAACAGCGGATCGAACTCGTTGACCGCCTCGATCGAATACGACTGGCGGCCCGTTTCGGGGCGGCCCGTGCGGCCGACCGGCGGACGCAGCGGCAGGTCCGGGTCCTTGTTCATGTCGACCAGGTAGAACTCGAGCTCCGGCGCGACGACCGGCTTCCAGCCCTTCGCCTTGTAGAGGTCGAGCACGCGGCGCAGCACGTAGCGCGGCGAGATCTCGACCGGCGAGCCGTCGAAGTGCACGCAGTCGTGGATCACCTGCGCGGTCGGATCGACGGCCCACGGGATCAGGCGAATGGTCGACGTGTCGGGCACGCACACCATGTCGGGATCGGTCACGCCGGTCAGCGAGCCGTCTTCCGGATACTCGCCGGTGACGGTCTGCACCATCACGGCCTGCGGCAGCCGCATCGATTCGCCGGAAGTGAACTTGTTGCGCGGCGTGATCTTGCCGCGCGCGATGCCGGCCATGTCGGGAATGATCGCTTCGATCTCGGTGATCCGGTGTTGCTTCAGAAAATCTTCGATGTCTTGCATGTCTGTTCTCGTTATGTGGGTCGGCGCGCTCAAGCGAGCGCGGCGGCGGCCGCGGCGCGCGTGCGGGCGTTGCGGTGCGCGCGGCAGGCGTCGCCGAAGGCGCGGAAGATCGCGCTCGACAGCGGGTCGTGCGCATGCCGCCATTCCGGGTGCCATTGCACGGCGAGGGCGAAGGCCGGTGCATCGACGACGCTGACGGCCTCGATCAGGCCGTCCGGCGCGACGGCTTCGACGGCGAGGCCGGAACCGAGCTGCGCGATGCCCTGCTTGTGCAGCGAGTTCACGTGCACGTCGTCGCGGCCGCCGGCGAGCGTATGCAGCACGCCGCCGGGCGTCAGGCGCACGACGTGCGCGGGGCCGTATTGCGTGTCCATCGGCGCGTCGTCGTCCTCGCGGTGATCGGCGAAGCCGGGCACTTCGTGCACGCGCTGATGCAGCGTGCCGCCGCAGACGACGTTCAGCTCCTGGAAGCCGCGGCATACGGCCAGCACGGGCACGCCCGCGACGATCGCCGCGCGCAGCAGCGGCAGCGTCGTCGCGTCGCGTGCGGGATCGTGCTTCGTGCCGGGTGCGCTCGGCTCGCCGCCGTACAGGTGCGGCTCGACGTTCGAATAGCTGCCGGTAAACAACAGGCCGTCGACCGTGGCGAGCACGTCGTCGGTCGACTGGCGATCGCCGAGCGCGGGCAGCACCATCGCGAGCGCGTGCGCGCCGTCGACGATCGCCGCGACGTACTTGTCGCCGACCGTGTGCGACGCATGTGCGCCGATTTGCGTGAGGTCGGCGGTGATGCCGACGAGGGGTTTCCTTTCCATGACGTCAATCAGTTGTCCGTAGGGCCATGACGTGCGTTGCGCGGGAAAATCGTGAAATGCAGGCGCGACACGACCCCGCAGCCTGGCGAAATGCGCAAGGCCACTGGTGAATGGGCGCAACGGGTTCGCATGGCGATCCGCGCTGCGCGCGACGTTCAGGCCGTCGTTCGTTTCGTTGTGCTGCGCGACGCGGCAATGGATGCGCGAACGCGTTCCGTCACCGCGCGGACGGCGCGGCTAACGAGCAGGCAATTGAAACGAACGACGAGAAAAGGAGGAGAGGCGCTATGGCAGCAGCGACGCGACTTCGTCGGTATCGACGGCCACGAACGCGCGTGCGGAAACGGCGTTGTGACGGCGAACGGAACGACGGGACAGGATGGTGTAGATCGACAGATGCAGCAGGCGAGGACTATGCCAGCCGCAACTGCCATCGGAAGCGGGAGCCGCGCTGCGCAAACTTCGCACATCGCCTCGATCCCACCTCACCAGAGGGCCACGGACTCTCACGATTACACTCGACTGGTTTGTTGAAAGTATTGAACACCTGATCGTTTCGGCGCGCGAGGCGTTTAAAATAATCGAGGTGTCGGGCCTGCGTCATTTACATCGAAGGGCATCAATTTTTACGTTGCAGTAACGTTTTTCGGTGCCGATGAATGGCCAATGACGCTGACCTGAGAGCCAGCATATACGAGCCAAAAACGGCGTCAAATGTTTTTTGACGGTCTCATGTCAGGGCTTTCCCGAGGCACTCCGAACAAAAGATTCGCAAATGGAATGATTCGCGGGGTGTTCATTATTTCGAACGCCTTTCAGGGTTTTCCCCGCTGATGCGCGGCATAAAGTGATTAGAATATTCAACGGCTGCGTAATGCCGTTCAACGCATCGTTTCACTTTTTCACCGCACTCCTATCGTGTCCGAAACCGAATCGATGTCCACCGAAGTCGCCGAGCGCCTGCGTTTCGTGCGCAACAAGCATGGCCTGTCGCAGCGCGAACTCGCGAAGCGGGCCGGCGTGACCAACGGCACGATCTCGCTGATCGAACAGGGGCGCGTGAGCCCGTCGGTCGGCTCGCTGAAGAAACTGCTCGAATGCATTCCGATGAGTCTCGCGGAGTTCTTCACGTTCGAACTCGTCGAATCGCGCTCGGTCGTATCGCGCCGTGACGAGATGCCGAACCTCGGCAACGACGCGCTCGCGTTTCATCTCGTCGGCGCGGGCGTGAAGGACCGCAACATGTGCATCATGCGCGAGATCTACCAGCCGCTCGCCGACACGGGGCCCGAGATGCTCGTGCACGCGGGGCACGAGGGCGGCGTGGTCGTGTCGGGCCGGCTCGAGCTCACCGTCGACGGCGCGACGTGGCTGCTCGACCCCGGAGACGGCTACTACTTCGAAAGCCGTTTGCCGCACCGTTTTCGCAATCCCAGCGCGGAACAGCTCTGCGAGGTCGTGTCGGCGAATTCGCCGGCCACCTTCTGACCGCGCATCACCGCATTCGCCGCCGGCAGTGTTGCCGTTGCGCGGCGTGCCGCAGCGCGAATGCCACGACAATTGAGGCATCCTGATGAACAAGTTGACTTTGGCTGACTGGCAGGACAAGGCGGCGTCGCTCACGATCGACGGGCGCGCATTCATCGACGGCGCGTCGCGCGACGCGCACGGCGGCAGGACGTTCGACTGCGTGAGCCCGATCGACGGCCGCGTGCTCGCGAAGGTGGCCGATTGCGGCGAGGCCGACGTGAACGCCGCCGTCGCGGCCGCGCGCCGCGCGTTCGACGCCGGCGTATGGGCCGGACTGAACCCGCGCGCGCGCAAGGCCGTGCTGCTGCGGTGGGCCGCGCTGATGCGCGAGCATCTCGACGAACTGTCGCTGCTCGAGACGCTCGATGCGGGCAAGCCGATCGGCGACACCACGACGGTCGACGTGCCGGGCGCCGCGTATTGCGTCGAGTGGTTCGCCGAAGCGATCGACAAGGTCGGCGGCGAAGTCGCGCCGGCCGACCATCATCTCGTCGGTCTCGTCACGCGCGAGCCGGTCGGCGTGGTGGCGGCCGTCGTGCCGTGGAACTTCCCGATCCTGATGGCTGCATGGAAGTTCGGCCCGGCGCTCGCGGCCGGTAACAGCGTCGTGCTGAAGCCGTCGGAGAAATCGCCGCTGACCGCGATCCGCGTCGCGCAGCTCGCATACGAAGCCGGCATCCCGGCCGGCGTGTTCAACGTCGTGCCGGGCGCGGGCGAGCCGGGCAAGCTGCTCGCGCTGCATCGCGATGTCGACTGCATCGCGTTCACCGGCTCCACCGCGGTCGGCAAGCTGATCATGCAGTACGCCGCGCAGTCGAACCTGAAGCGCGCGTGGCTCGAACTCGGCGGCAAGTCGCCGAACATCGTGCTGCCGGATTGTCCGGACCTCGACCGCGCCGCGCAGGCCGCGGCCGGCGCGATCTTCTACAACATGGGCGAGATGTGCACGGCCGGCTCGCGCCTGCTCGTGCATCGCGACATCAAGGACGCGTTCATCGAGAAGCTGGTCGCGGCCGCGCGCGCGTACGTGCCGGGCAACCCGCTCGATCCGTCGGTATCGATGGGCGCGATCGTCGACGGGATCCAGCTCGAACGCGTGCTCGGCTACATCGATGCCGGGCGCAAGGAGGGCACGCTCGTCACGGGCGGTGCGCGCGTGAAGGAGGACACGGGCGGCTTCTACGTGGAGCCGACGGTGTTCGAGGTGAAGCCCGACGCGAAGATCGCGCGCGAGGAGATCTTCGGCCCGGTGCTGTCGGTGATCGTGTTCGACGATGTCGACGAGGCCGTGCGGATCGCGAACGATACCGAGTACGGCCTGGCGGCGGCGGTGTGGACGTCCAATCTCACGACCGCGCACGACGTGTCGCGCCGGCTGCGGGCGGGCACGGTGTGGGTGAACTGCTACGACGAAGGCGGCGACATGAACTTCCCGTTCGGCGGCTACAAGCAGTCGGGTAATGGCCGCGACAAGTCGCTGCACGCGCTCGAGAAATACACCGAGCTGAAGTCGACGCTGATCCGGCTGCGCTGACGCGGCCGGTGTGCGGGGCGCGGTGCCGACGGGCGCCGCGCCCGCGCGCGTCAGGCCGAGCGCAGTGCCGGGTGGAAGCCCGCGGCTTCGATGATCGACTGCACGCGTTCGGCGCCTTGTGCCGACTCGACCTTGACCGTCTTCGCGGCCACGTCGATGTCGAGCTTCGCGGCGGGGTCCGCTGCCGTCACGGCGCGCGTGATGGCATTGGCACAGCCGCCGCAGGTCATGTCCTGGACTTCGAATTCCATCGTGTTCTCCTGGGTGGATGGGCGATTGAGAAACATGAGCAGCATGAAGCTTGCCATGGTGGGAAGGTCAAGCCCCTGCGATGCGTTCGGCGCCGCATAAGTAATTTGTAAAACTGAAGTCAGACGAATCGCAATCCGCCCGCGTGCGTCAGTCCGAATTTTTCCCGATTGACGCTCGGGTATTGTCGGCGAAATCTGGCGGAGCCTTGCGCGACAAGGTGCATGTCATGTCGGTGATGCACGATGTCCATGCCACCAGTAAGGGTACTTGAAGAGGGAAATGCGAATCGATCTTACTATCGGTTCCCCTCGATATTTCATTTCGTTACCCGTATGAATCGCTTCGCTTTCGGTTTCGCACTGGCCCTGCTGGGCGCATCGGCAACGTCCGCATTCGCTGCCGACGACGTCGTCAACCTGACCCTGAAGGACCACAAGTTTTCGCCCGACGGCGTGACGATTCCGGCCGGCAAGAAGGTGAAGTTCGTCGTGAAGAACCTCGACGCGACGCCCGCGGAATTCGAAAGCGACGATTTCAAGGCAGAGAAGGTCGTGCCGGCCGGCAAGTCGATCGAGATCCTGATCGGGCCGCTGAAGGCCGGCACCTACGAGTTCCACGACGAGTATCACGAAGCGCAGTCGAAAACGCACCTGACCGTCAAATAAGCGGATATCGCCATGCTGTCTACCGCCCTGATCGTCTTTCGTGAAGTGCTCGAGGCCGCGCTGGTGGTTTCGATCGTGATGGCCGCGACGAAGGGCGTGCCGAGGCGCGGCTGGTGGGTCGGCGGCGGGCTCGTCGGCGGCGTGATCGGCGCCGGCCTGATCGCCGCGTTCGCCGACGTGATTTCGCAATGGGCCTCCGGCATGGGGCAGGAAGTCTTCAACGCCGGCGTGATGTTCGTCGCGACGCTGATGCTGGCGTGGCACTGCATCTGGATGAGCCGCCACGGCCGCGAGATGGCGCTGCACATGGGCGAGGTCGGCCGGGCCGTCGCGGCCGGCAGCCGGCCGCTGACGGGGCTCGCGATCGTCGTCGGTGTCGCGGTGCTGCGCGAGGGCTCCGAGGCCGTGCTGTTCCTGTACGGCATCGCGGCGGGCGATCCGGGACAGACGCCGCAGATGATCGTCGGCGGGCTGCTCGGCGTGCTGGGTGGCGCCGGGCTCGGCTACGCGATGTATGCGGGCCTGCTGCAGATTCCGCTCAAGCGCCTGTTCTCCGTCACCAACGCGCTGATCGTGCTGCTCGCGGCGGGGATGGCGAGCCAGTGCGTCGGCTTCCTGCTCGCCGCCGGCCTCGTGCCGTCGTGGGGCGATGCGGTCTGGGATACCTCGTGGCTGCTCAAGGAATCGAGCATCGTCGGCAAGGCGCTGCATACGCTGATCGGCTATACCGCGCGTCCGGCGGGAATCCAGATCGCGGCGTACGTCGTTACGCTGGTCGCGATCGTCGTGCTGGCGCGGCTCGTCGGCCGGCCCCGGACGGTGGTGCCGCCGCCGCGGCCCGTTGCGTGAGCGGGCCGGGGCCGAATGCAGAAAGGGGCGTCATGGACGCCCCTTTTTTCTTGCGTTGATGATGGCGCGCGCGCAGCCGCGCGGCGCGTTCAGCGATGGTTGTCGATCCATGCGCGGGCCCATTCGAGCCCCGCTTCGCGCGCTTCGTCTTCGGTGTCGAACACGCCGAGCACGCCCGACGCTTCGACGAGCCGATTGTTCTGCGTGATCGTGCCGCTCGCCGCGAAGCGTTCGGGCTGCAGGATTTCGTCCTGCTGCAGGATCGAATGGCCCCAGATCTGGTAGCCGTGATAGGTCTGCGCTTCCATTATCGCGTCACCTCCGCGGAACGGCTGCCCGTGCCGACACGCAGCACATTGCCGTCCGGCGTGTATTGCCGCGGGATGTCCGAGAACTTGAGTGCGTGCGGCGTATCGGGCATGGCCGGCTGCATCACCGTGAGCCGGCCCGGCGCGGGCTGCGCGACCGGGCGCGGTGCGGCCGGTGTTTCGACCGTCGCGGCGGTCGGTCGATGTGGCACGGTTTTCACGGCTTGTGCGACGCGGCGCTTGTGCAGCTTGACCGCAGCCTTCGGCTGCACGCTCGCGTGCTTTTCCACGGTCTTGCCGCCCGCGTGCGCGTCGGCACCCGGGCGCGCTGCCGGCGTACGGGCGTCCGGCGTGCGCGCCGCCGGCAACCGTGCCTCGGGCGGGTTCCAGACTTCGACGTAGTGCTCGGCCGCCCAGCCCGTCGACGCGAAGCTCAGCGCCAGCAATCCGCATCCAAACAGTCTTACCATGGTCTCTCCGTCATCTTGCGTGCGGCTCGCGTCGCGTTGCGGTGCCCGGTGAGAAGGCGGCCGCTCATCCGTGCTCGGGGAGCACGTTTCACGAAAATACCTCGAGCCCGTGTTTCTCGACGATCTGCAACATGCGCGCGGCGATACCGCTCGGCCGCTTGTCGCCCTGTTCCCATTGGCGAATCGTCGACGTCGTCGTGTTCAGGTAGAGCGCGAACACGCTCTGGCTGACATTGACCGACTTACGGATGCGTGCGATCGCTTCCGGATCGAACTTCGGCGCCGCTTCGATGCAAAGGACGTCGTATTCGCGCATTGTCGTCTTGTCGATCTGCCGTGCGCGATAGAGACCCGACGCAGCGCTGTGGACCGCCTCCGTCGCGTCGCTCTTGAATCGGCTCTTAGCCATTGCAAATCTCCACCCACTCGTTCAGTGCGACCAGTGTCGCGATGTCGACGTCGGTGCGTCGACCGACATCCGCTGCGAGCTTTTTGAAGGCGCGCAGTTCGTGAGCGTCGATGTTGTCACGGTCGCACTTGGCGAACAGGAACACGAACACCCACGTATGCCCGACCTTGCCCAGCACGATGCCGCGCTGACGATTCCCGTCCAGACGCTTCTTCCAGACGTTGCCTCCAAGTTCGACGCCCTGGCCCCGCGCCAGCTGTCGCACTGCGCGGCACAGTTCGCCATCGGCGATTCCCGCTTTTCCTGCTGCCTTGTGAAACCACTTCGTCTTGAACACGCGTCGTACGGAAGCAGACATGTCGAGCCAGTCAAGTTAGCACAGGATTATATACCACCAAGTGGTATATATTTCGACTTGGCCGAATGGCCTGCTTCACGCGGATACTCAGCCCCGACGGGCCACTGGCCTCCCTCGCGGGAGGCACGCGTCATTCCACCGTCACCGATTTCGCGAGGTTGCGCGGCTTGTCGACGTCGGTGCCGCGCGCGCATGCGGTGTGATACGCGAGCAGCTGCAGCGGCACGACGTGCAGGATCGGCGACAGCTGCCCGTAGTGTTCCGGCATCCGGATCACGTGCAGGCCGTCGTCGTTGACGATCTGCGTGTCGGCATCCGCGAACACGTACAGCTCGCCGCCGCGTGCGCGCACTTCCTGCATGTTCGACTTCAGCTTCTCAAGCAGCGTGTCGTTCGGCGCGACCGTCACGACCGGCATCGCTTCGGTGACGAGCGCGAGCGGCCCGTGCTTCAGCTCACCGGCCGGATACGCCTCGGCATGGATGTACGAGATTTCCTTCAGCTTCAGCGCGCCTTCGAGCGCGATCGGGTAATGCAGCCCGCGGCCGAGGAACAGCGCGTTTTCCTTGCGTGCGAATTCGTCCGACCACGCGATGATCTGCGGCTCGAGCGCGAGCACGCTGTTCAGCGCGGCCGGCAGGTGGCGCAGCTCCTTCAGGAATTGCGCTTCCTGCGCGGCGTCGACGTGCCCGCGCAGCTTGCCGAGCGTCGCGGCCAGCACGAACAGCGCGACGAGCTGCGTCGTGAACGCCTTGGTCGACGCGACGCCGATCTCGGTGCCCGCGTGCGTCAGGAACTGCATCTCGGTGAGGCGCACCATCGCGCTCGTCGCGACGTTGCACACCGCGAGCGTATGCGTGTGGCCGAGCGACTGCGCGTGCTTGAGCGCGGCGAGCGTGTCGGCCGTCTCGCCCGACTGCGAAATCACCAGCACGAGCTGGCGCGGGTTCGGCACCGACTCGCGATAGCGGTATTCGCTCGCGATCTCGACCTGGGTCGGGATCTTCGCGATCGATTCGAGCCAGTACTTCGCGGTGAGGCCCGAGTAGTAGCTCGTGCCGCACGCGAGGATCAAAAGGCTGTCGATGTTCGCGAACGCGGCGGGGGCCGCCTCGCCGAACAGCGTCGCGTCGAACGCTTCGGTTTGCGGCACCGTGTCGCCGATCGCGCGCGGCTGCTCGAAGATTTCCTTCTGCATGAAGTGGCGGTACGGGCCCAGCTCGACCGCGCCGCCGTATGCGCTGACGACGCGGATCTCGCGCTGCGCGAGCGCGCCGTGGCGGTCGACGATCTTCACGCCGTCGAGCGACAGTTCGCACACGTCGCCTTCCTCGAGGAACGTGAAGCGGTCGGTGCTGCCGGCCAGCGCCAGTGCGTCGGATGCGAGGAAGTTCTCGCCGTCGCCGTGGCCGACGACGAGCGGCGAACCCTGGCGCGCACCGACGACGGTGTGCGGCTGGTCCTTGTGCGTCACCGCGATCGCATACGCGCCGTGCAGCTGCTGCACGGCTTCGCGCACGGCCGCGAACAGGTCGCCGCGATACAGGCTGTGCACGAGGTGCGCGATGACTTCGGTGTCGGTCTGCGACACGAACTCGTAGCCCTTCGCGCGCAGCGCTTCGCGCAGCGTCTCGAAGTTCTCGATGATGCCGTTGTGCACGAGCGCGAGCGCGTTCGACGAGAAGATCGGGTGTGCGTTGTGCGTGACGGGCGCGCCGTGCGTCGCCCAGCGCGTGTGCGCGACGCCGGTCGTGCCTTCGAGATGCGATTCCTGCACCTGCGCGTCGAGATCGGCGACGCGCGCGACGCTGCGCGCGCGCTTCGGCGCGCCCGGCTCGAGCACGGCGACGCCGCACGAATCGTAGCCACGGTATTCGAGGCGCCGCAATCCTTCGATCAGCACCGGAACGATATTACGCTGCGCAACTGCGCCGACAATGCCGCACATGAATGGTCAATCCTGTAAGTCGACGCGGGCGCCGTCCGGGCGCCCGCAAAAGGTTCAGCTCTTCTTCTTGACCGGGCGGACGTAGCCGCTCTTCGCGGTCTGCGTCTTCTCGTTCAATGCGAGGACGCCTTCGGCGACGTCCTTCCAGATCGTCGTGCCGGCCGCGATCGTCACGCCGCGGCCGACGCGCACCGGCGCGACGAGCTGCGTGTCGGAGCCGACGAACACGTCGTCCTCGATCACGGTGCGGAACTTGTTCGCGCCGTCGTAGTTGCAGGTGATCGTGCCCGCGCCGATGTTCACGCGCGCGCCGATGTCGGCGTCGCCGATGTAGGTGAGGTGGTTCGCCTTCGAGCCGTGGCCGATCACCGCGTTCTTCACCTCGACGAAGTTGCCGACGTGCGCTTCGTCGGCGAGCTGCGCGCCCGGACGCAGCCGCGCGTACGGGCCGATCACGGTGTTCGCGCCGAGCTCGGCGCCGTCGATGTGCGTGAACGCGTCGATGCGCGTACCCGCGCCGATCGACGCGTTGCGGATCACGCAGTTCGCGCCGATCGTCACGTTGTCGGCGAGCGTCACGTTGCCTTCGAACACGCAGTTCACGTCGATCGACACGTCGCGGCCGCAGCGCAGCGTGCCGCGCACATCGAGCCGCGCCGGATCGGCGAGCGTGACGCCGTCGACGAGCAGCGCATCGGCGACGTTGCGCTGATGGATGCGCTCGAGCTCCGCGAGCTGCGCCTTGCTGTTCACGCCGAGCGTTTCCCATTCCTCGTCGGGCTGCGCCGTGACGATCTCGAAGCCGGCCTCGATCGCGAGCTCGACGACGTCGGTCAGGTAGTACTCGCCCTGCGCGTTCTCGTTCTTCAGCGCGCCGAGCCACATCGACAGCTGCGCCGTGGGCGTGACGATGATGCCGGTGTTGATCTCGGCGATCCTCAGCTGCTCGGGCGACGCGTCCTTCTGCTCGACGATGCGCGTGACGAAACCGGACGCGTCGCGCACGATGCGGCCGTAGCCGGTCGGGTCGTCGAGCGTGACGGTCAGAATTCCGTAGCGGCCGTCGCGCGCGGCGTCGACGAGACGCCGCAGCGTCGACGCGCGGGTGAGCGGCACGTCGCCGTACAGCACCAGCGTCGGCTGCGCGGGATCGAGCAGCGGCAGCGCCTGGCGTACCGCGTGGCCGGTGCCGAGCTGCTCGGCCTGCACCGCGAACTGGACGTCGGGTGCGGCGACGGCGGCCTGGACCTGCTCGGCGCCGTGACCGACGACGACGACGAGCCGCGACGGCTGCAGCGTGCGCGCGGTGGCGATGACGTGGGAGAGGAGCGGCCTGCCGGCCAGGGGATGGAGCACTTTCGGCAGCGCGGAACGCATGCGCTTGCCGGTGCCTGCCGCCAAAATCACGATATTCATGGCGCCAGCTTGTCAGAGGAGTTCGAAGCCGTCCATTTTAGCATGCGGCCCCCGTCGTTCCGGGCCTGTCGCGGCGGGGCGACAGCGCCGGAACGAGGCCGCGGCCCCGGTTCCGGCGGATGTTCAGGCCCTGCTTACAGGTCGTCGAACTGGACGATCGAGATCGGTTTCGCCGAGCCCGGCGCGGCGGTCTCGTCGCCGGACGCGCACGGCTCTTCGTCGAACGCGATGTCGCCCTGCGGATCGGCCTCGCCGGTCGCGCGCAGCGACGCGAACGGGAACTGGGTCGTATCCATCAGGTGCGACGGCACGACGTTCGCGAGCGCGCTGAACATGTTGTCGACGCGGCCCGGGAAGCGCTTGTCCCATTCGCGGATCAGCGCCTTCATTTCCGCGCGCTTCAGGTTCGGCTGGCTGCCGCACAGGTTGCACGGGATGATCGGGAATTCGCGCAACTCGGCGAATTTCTCGAGATCGGTTTCCTTCACGTACGCGAGCGGGCGGATCACGACGTTCCTGCCGTCGTCCGACTGCAGCTTCGGCGGCATTCCCTTCAGCTTGCCGCCGTAGAACATGTTGAGCAGCAGCGTCTGCAGGATGTCGTCGCGGTGGTGGCCGAGCGCGATCTTGGTCGCGCCAAGCTCGCCGGCCACGCGGTACAGGATCCCGCGGCGCAGCCGCGAGCACAGCGAGCAGGTCGTCTTGCCTTCGGGCACGAGCCGCTTGACGATGCTGTAGGTGTCCTGGTTCTCGATGTGGAACGGCACGCCGACCTGCGTCAGGTACTCGGGCAGCACGTGCTCGGGGAAGCCCGGCTGCTTCTGGTCGAGGTTGACCGCGACGATGTCGAAGTCGATCGGCGCGCGCTCGCGCAGGCGCAGCAGCACGTCGAGCATTGCGTAGCTGTCCTTGCCGCCCGACAGGCACACCATCACCTTGTCGCCCTGCTCGATCATGTTGTAGTCGCCGATCGCCTGGCCGACCTGGCGCACGATCCGCTTGAACAGCTTGTTGTTCTCGTACGCTTCCTTCTGCTCGCGGCGCGTCAGCGCGCGGCGGCCGGTGTCGGCGGCGGTGGCTTCGATGGCGGCGCCATCGGCCGCCGTGTCGTTCATGTGGGGGGCGTTCATGCGCGCTCCTCGTCCTTGATGCGAAAGACTTCGACGCCGACGGCGTCGCAGTCCGGATAGGCGTCCGGTTTCTCGGTACAGACGCGTACCGCGCGCACGGCGTCGTGCGCCAGCAGGTTCGCGGCGATCGCGTCGCACAGCGTTTCCTGCAGGTGGATGTGGCCGCGCGCCACGCACTGCGCGACGCTCTGCTTCATCAGGTCGTAGTCGACGACTTCATGCAGCCGGTCGTCGACGGGGGTGGACAGCGCGAGCGGCACGAACAGGTCGACGTTGATGACGACGCGCTGCTCGCCGCGCTTCTCGTGTTCGAAGGCCCCGATGTTGATGTGCACCTCGTAGTCGCGCAGGTAGAGCCTGCGGCAGTCCGCGAGGCGGGGGTGCAGGAGAGCGGAAAACATGGTCGTCCCAGTCAAATTGGCGTGCGCGCACGCAAAGCGGCGCGGGCGGCGGCGATCAGGCCGCGCGATCCGCGCAGTTCATTCATTCGGGCCGGCGGCGTGCGGCACCAGGTGCTCGCCGCCGTCGACGGTCAGCGTCGCGCCCGTGACGCCGGGCGCGCTCGCGAGATAGCAGGCCGCCGCCGCGATGTCGTTCGCGTGCGGCGCATGGCCGCGCACGAGCGCCGCGACGCGCACTTTCGGCGCGAGGGCCAGCGCCAGCGCGGCGGTCGCGCGGTTCAGCGCGGCCTGCATCAGCGCATGCGACAGCTGCGCCGGCGCCGGGTGAAACAGGGCCTGATCCAGCACGTGGATCGCGCACGCGCGCAGCGATTCGTCGTCGCGCGCGGCGTCGGGCGTCGCGTCGGCAAGCGCCCGGGCCAGCGCGAGCGGCGCCGTCACGTTGCGCGCGAGCGCAGCGGCGAGCGATGCGCCGTCCACGGTGTGCGCGTCGTCGGTGCCGGCGCAGGCACTCACGAACACCGCGCAGGCGGGCCGGCCGAGCGCCGCGCCGCACGCGGCGACGAGCGCGGCCGCGTCGGTTTCCAGGGCCAGATCGGCGTCGAGGACGGCTGCACGGCGGCCGTGGGCGGCGACTTCGGCGACGAGCGCGTCGGCGGCGGCGCGCGGCGCGCCGGGGCTGCGCTGCAGCGCGACGTCCCAGCCGCGCTGCGCGAATCCGGTCGCGAGCGCACGACCGAGCGACGCGGCGTCGGCCGCGCTGCCCAGCGCGCCGGCGACGAGCGCGATGCGCGGGGTCGACGTATCGGCTGAAACGGTCATTTACAATGCCGGGATGAACCCGAAAGCTCACGAACCCGCTAGTTTACCTGCTCCCGGCCCTGACGCGCTCGCGCAGTCCGAAACCCTTGCCGCGCAACTGCGCGACGAGATCGCGGCGGCCGGCGGCTGGCTGCCGTTCGACCGCTTCATGGAGCGCGCGCTGTATGCGCCCGGCCTCGGCTATTACAGCGGCGGCGCGCGCAAGTTCGGCCGCCGCGCCGACGACGGCAGCGACTTCGTGACGGCCCCCGAGCTGTCGCCGCTGTTCGCGCAGACGCTCGCGAATCCCGTCGGGCAAGCGCTGGCGGCAAGCGGCACGCGCCGCGTGATGGAGTTCGGCGCGGGCACGGGCAAGCTTGCGGCCGGGCTGCTCGCGGCGCTCGATGCGCTCGGCGTCGAACTCGACGAATACCTGATCGTCGACCTGTCCGGCGAGCTGCGCGAACGGCAGCGCGACACGATCGCGGCGACCGCGCCGACGCTCGCCGCGAAGGTGCGCTGGCTCGACGCGCTGCCCGAGCGCTTCGACGGTGTCGTGGTCGGCAACGAGGTGCTCGATGCGATGCCGGTGCGCCTCTTCGCGAAGGTGGACGGCGCGTGGCTCGAGCGCGGCGTCGCGCTCGACGCGCGGCACGCGTTCGTGTTCGACGACCGGCCCGCCGGCGCGGCCGGCCTGCCGCCGGTGCTCGCGACGCTCGACGTCGACGACGGCTACGTGACCGAGACGCACGAAGCCGCCCTGGCGTTCACGCGTACCGTATGCGCGATGCTCGGGCGCGGCGCGGTGCTGCTGGTCGACTACGGGTTCCCCGCGCACGAGTACTACCATCCGCAGCGCGACCGCGGCACGCTGATGTGCCACTACCGCCACCACGCGCATGACGACGCGTTCCTGTACCCGGGGCTGCAGGACATCACCGCGCACGTCGAATTCACCGGCATCTACGACGCGGGCGTCGCGACCGGCGCGGACCTCCTCGGCTACACGTCGCAGGCGCGTTTCCTGTTGAACGCGGGCATCACCGACGCGCTGGCCGCGATCGATCCGTCCGACATCCACCAGTTCCTGCCGGCCGCGAACGCGGTGCAGAAGCTGATCTCGGAAGCCGAGATGGGCGAGCTGTTCAAGGTGATCGCGTTCTCGCGCGGGATCGACGGCACGCTCGACGCATTCGCGCGCGGCGACCGCTCGCACGCGCTCTGACGGGGAGCCCGGGATGCTGCGCTGGCTGATGGCGTCGTTCGTCGCGGTGATGATCCTGACGCGCTGCTGGCCGTGGCTCGGCAAGGTCGGCATCGGGCGGATGCCGGGCGACGTCACGCTGACGCTCGGCGGGCGGCGCTACCCGTTCCCGTTCATGTCGACGCTGGTGCTGACGATGCTGGTGTCGATGGTGGCGCGGCTGCTCTGAGCCGTACCGAATGCGGCGGCGCGCCGTGACCGCGCCGCGGCGCGCGTGTGAGGGTTCGGCGCGTCACGGTCCGCGCGTCACAGCTCGATTTCGCCGAGGATCCGGTGCGCGAGCGCCTTCGCTTCGTTGAACGCCTCTTCCTCGCTCGGACTCGTCGTGTGGACGTCGTAACGCATGTTTTCCGTCTCGTCGCCGTCGTCCCGGGCGAGGATCACGTAACCCTGGAACTGTCCGTTGGCGGCGTGCTGCGTGTGCGCCTTGGCCGTGTAGATGCCTTTCGTGAACGTGTTCGTGTCCATCGTGCCTCTCCCGCAATAGGACACTTCATCGTAGCACTGCGGCGCAGCATGTACAGCGCCGCTAATCGGCGACCGATCAGCGCGCCGTCATCGTCCCGTCACCGTTCGAGCAGCGCGACGACCTCGTCGAGCGTCGGCGCATGCGCGCCCGTATGCCGGCACGCGGCGGCGCCCGCCGCGAGCGCGAACGCGAGATGCTCGCGCCACGACCGCTGCGGCGCGGCCATCAGGCTGAACAGCATGCCGCCGATCGACGCGTCGCCCGCGCCGACGGTATCGACCACCTCGACGCGCGGCGGACTGGCTTCGAGCACGTCGCCGTCCGCGTAAAGCGTCGCCGGCTGCGCCCCGCGCGTGACGAGCACCGCCGCGCGCGGATTCAGCGCGCGCACCGCGGCGACCTCATCCGGGCCGTCGCCGCCGAACAGGTGGCGCAGATCCTCGTCGGACACCTTGATCAGGTCGGCGAGCGCGGCCATCTTCTCGAGCGTCGGCCGGTACGCGGCCGTCATCAGGTTCCGGTAGTTCGGATCGAAGCTGATCTTCACGCCGCGCGCGTGCAGCTCCGCCGCGAGCGCGACGAGCGTGCCCGCGAGCGGTTCGCGCACGAGGCTGATGCAACCGAAGTGCGCCCACTTCACGTGTGCGGCCCAGCCGGCCGGCAGCCGCGCCGGGTCGAACGCGAGATCCGCGCTCGCTTCGCCGATGAAGAAGTACGCGGGCGGCCGCGTCTCATGGACGATCGCGAGCAGCGGCGCACGCGGCACGCGCTGCAGGAAGCGCAGGTCGAGCCCGGCCGCCTCGCTGGTGCGCCACAGCACGTCGGAGAAGCAGTCTTCGCCGATCGCGCCCGCGAGCGCGCTCGGCACGCCGAGCCGCGCGACCGCGCGCGCGACGTTCCAGCCGGCGCCGCCCGGCACCGAGGTCCACTGCGCGTCGCCCGCGCGCACCATGTCGGTCAGGATGTCGCCCGCCGACACGAAGGCCGGAAAGGTGCCGCCGCTCATTGCGTCGGCTCGCTGCGCGCCGCGCGCGCGAGGGTCGCGAGCACGTCGTAGCATGCGCCCATCGTGTGATAGTCGGTCTTGCCGGCCGGGCTTTTCTCGTCGCTGTACTTGCGGTTGTCGCAGGTGAGGATCCGGTACCACGCGCCGTAGCGGTGATCGACGAAATGCGCCCAGCTGTAGCGCCAGATCTCGTCGTACCAGTCCCAGAAGCGCTCGCTGCCGGTGCGCGCGCCGAGCATCGCGGCCGCCGCGAAGGTTTCCGCCTGCACCCAGAAATACTTGTTGTGGTCGCAGATCGTGAAGTCGGGGCCGAAGCCGTAGCAGAGGCCGCCGTGATCGGCGTCCCACGCATGCGTGAGCGCCGCATCGAACAGCTCGGCCGCGCGCGGCACGAGCCAGTCGAGCGGGCGGTGCCGCTCCAGGATCAGCAGCAGCTTCGCCCATTCGGTCTGGTGCCCGGGCTGGAAGCCCCACGGACGGAAGATGTTCGAGCTGTCTTCCTTGTTGTAGTCCCAGTCGACCGACCAGTCCGCATGGTAGTGCTCCCACACGAGGCCGCCCGACAGCGAAGCCTGGCGCTGCGTGATGTGGGTCGCGAGTTTTTCCGCGCGATCGAGATAGGTGAGATGGCCGGTCGCCTCGTATGCCGCGAGCAGCGCTTCCGTCATGTGCATGTTCGCGTTCTGGCCGCGGTACGACGACACGTTCCAGTTCGGCGTCGCGTCGTCCGCGTAGAGGCCGGCGGCCGCGTCCCAGAAGCGGTGCTCGGCGAGCTCGTAGGTCGACGCGATCAGCGCGCGCGCTTCGTCGATGCCGGCCATCGTCGCGTGCGCGGCGGCCAGCAGCACGAACGCGAGCCCGTAGCAGTGGCGCGTGCCGTCGAGCGTCGCGCGTTTCGTGCCGTCGCGCCAGTCGAGTTCCCAGTCGTAGCCCTGCAGCGCTTCGTCCCAGTGCGCGTCGCGCAGGAAGCGCAGCCCGTGGCGGGCGTAGTCGAGGTGGCGCGGATCGCCGAAATGCCGGTACGCCATCGCGTAGTTGAAGACGAACCGGCAACTGCTGACCAGGTGCCGCGACGTGCGGTTGTAGATGCTGCCGTCGTCGCGGAAGTAATGGTAGAAGCCGCCCGTCGGGTCGAACGCGTTCTGCGCGTAGAAGCGCAGCGTGTCCTCGATGTGCGACAGCAGGAACGACGGATCGCGGAAGCTCGCGACGAACGGTGCCGCTTGCGCGTGGGCGGCCGGCGCGGCCGTGCGGGATTGGACCGGGGGCATGTTCATGATTCGGTGACCGTGGCGGTATCGAGTGCCGGTGAGCCGGCGGGCTGGCTGCTGGCCCGTACGATCAGTTCGACGGGCAGGGAGATCTCGGTGCGCTCGGGCGATTCGGCGAGCAGCAGTTCGACGCCGCGGCGGCCGAGCGCTTCCTTGTCGACGGCGAGCGTCGTGAGCGGCGGATTCGCGTGCGCGGCGGCCGGGATGTCGTCGAAGCCGACGATCGCGATGTCTTCCGGAATCCGCACGCCGCGCGCGATGCACACGCGCTGCGCGGCCAGCGCGGCGGCGTCGTTGTACGCGAACACGGCGTCCGGGCGCGGGCCGGGCGCGTCGAGCAGTTGCTGCATCGCGCGCGCGGCGCCGGTGTCGGGGTCGAGCCCGGCGTCGATCGTCACTTCGTACGCGGGATCGAACAGCCGCCCGGCCTCGAAGAACGCGCGGCGATAGCCGATCGCGCGCTGCGCGATGCTGAAGTGCGCGGCCGAGCCGCCGATGAACGCGATCCGCGAGCGGCCGATGGCGAGCAGGTGGCGCATCGCGAGCGCCGCGCCCGTCGCGTTGTCGATGTTCACCGAGCGCAGGCCGGGCGCCCACAGGTCGATCAGCACGAGCGGCCGGCCGGTCGCGGCGAGCGCCTCGATCGTCTCGGGCTCGATGAAGCCGGCCACCGCGATCGCGTCGGGCGCATGCGGGCGCATCTGGCGCAGCACGTCGTCGTTGGGGCCGACCGTGAGCAGCGTCGGCACGATCCCGCGCTCGCGGCACGCGTCCTCGACGCCGTGCAGCACGTGCGAGAAGAACGGGCTCGCGGGAAAGCGGTTGTGCTGGCGGTGCAGCAGGAAGGTGAGCCGGCGGATGCGCGGGCGCAACTGGGCCGGGTCGTAGCCGAGCTGCTGCGCGATCTCGACGATGCGCGCCCGCGTGGCTTCCGACAGGCCCGGCTGGTTTTTCAGCGCGCGGGAGACGGTGCCGATCGAGACCTCTGCCGCCCGCGCTACGTCGCGAATGGTGGTGCCCATCGTTCGGGTCCGGTTTGTTTAGGGTGACGGCGATTGTATAGTAAAACGCCGAGCCAAATTCGGGCCGGATAACCGGGGAATACCCGGAAATAACGGGTTTTTACGCGCTAATCTGCGAAAACGACGTTACTAAAAATACTAAACAAAACGCGGAAAAGGCAAGGTGATCGCACGGAAAGGGGCGGTGTCGGGCGGGCGCACGCGTTCGGAGGCCCGGTCCGCGAGGGGCGGAGGCGGACGGCAGGCTGTTGCCGGCAATCGGGCGCGCGCGAGGCACCGTCGTCGCCGTCCTTGCCGGCCGGCAGCCCGCTTGCATCCGGCAACCGCCCGCCGGTTCAGCCCGCCGCCGCGTGCGGCGGCCCGCCGCGATCGCGCAGCGCCGCGCGGCCGGCATCGAGATCGACGACCGCGAGCCCGCCCGGCTGCTGTTTCGCGCGCCGCTTCGCGAGCGCCGCGACCGACGCGATCTCGTCGCTGCCGTAGCGCATCGCGCCGTTCGCACCGGCCGGCACGCCGACCGCGCCGATCGCCATCGTGACGAAGCCGAAGAATGCGGGGTTGCCGTGGCGGTCCTCGCCGCGCAGCCCGCCCGCCAGCCGGTCGGCCTGCGTGTAGAAACGCCGCGCGCCGTCGTTGAAGTGCGCGATCGCGTCGGCCGCGCGCGCGTGCCAGTCGTCGCGCTGGAACAGCACGAGGAAATCGTCGCCGCCGACGTGCCCGAGAAAGTCGCGCTGCGGATCGCACACGCCGGCCAGCACCGTCGCCGCGAACTTCAGCACTTCGTCGCCCTGCCAGTAGCCGTACTGGTCGTTGAACGGCTTGAACTGGTTCAGGTCGACGTAGCACGCGTGGAAGCCGGCGTCGCGCGCCAGCAGGCGCTCGATGTGTGCGCTGATCGGGATGTTGCCGGGCAGGAAGGTCAGCGGATTCGCATAGCGCGCGGCCTCGATGCGCATCTCGGTCACCGCGCGCACGAGGCTCTCGCCGGTGCCGAGCCCGACGTAGCGGCCGTGCTCGGTGATCACGAAGCCGTCCGCGAGGTAGCGCTGGTCGTGGCTCGCGAGCAGCATCGCGAGCTGCTCGACCGTCGTCGCGTTGTCGATCATCAGCGGCGCGTCGTTCGCGAACTGCAGGCACGGCTTCTTTCCGAACACCTCGCGATGGTAAGGCAGCGTGAAGCGGTCGATGAAGCCGCGCCGGTTCACGAGCGCGACCGGCCGCCCGCGTTCGACGAGCGCGACCGCGTGCAGGCCGGGCATTCGATTGAACAGGTCGAGCACGTCGTTGCTGGTCGCATCGCGCGGCAGCGCCGGCGCGGGGACGAGCATCTTCGCCGCGATCGTGCTTGCGGGCCGCACGGCGCGGGTCGCACCGGGGAACACCGCGATGTGCGGCGCGCGGATCGCGTCGCGCGCGGCCGGTGCGACGACCCGCGACGGTTGCGCGTCCGGCCGGCCGAGCAGGAAGCCCTGCACGCAGCAGATGCCCATGTCGCGCACGACGATCAGGTCGCACTCGTTCTCGATCCCTTCCGCGATCAGCTTCGCGCCGCTCGCGTGCGCGAAGTGCTGCATCGCCCGGACCGCCTCGAACTTGAGCGGATCGCGCGCGATGTCGTGGATGAAGAAGCGGTCGATCTTCACGACGTCCGGGTGCAGGCGCAGCCACAGGTTCATGCTCGCGTTCGCGGTGCCGTAGTCGTCGAGCGCGAACTGGATGCCGGCGTCGCGCAGCGATGCGACCGCCGGCCCGATGTGCGCGACGTCGGGCATCGAGGTCTGCTCGGTCAGCTCGATCACGATGCGCTCCGCGCCGACCCGCGCGCGGCCGAGCAGTTGCCGCGCGCGCGCGCGTTCGCGCGCGAGTTGCAGGATCGTGTTCGCGCTGAAGTTGAGGAACAGCTTGCCGTCGCAGCCGAGCGCCGCGAACGCGTCGAGGCAGGTGAGGGCGGCCGCCTGTTCGAGCGCGACGGTCGCGCCGTCGCGGGCGGCCTGCGCGAACAGCGCGGCCGGCGTCTCGAGGTCGGTGCCGCGCGGGCCGCGGATCAGGCCTTCGTAGCCGACGACCGTGCCCGACCCGAGGTCGACGATCGGCTGGAACACGGCCGCGAGCGCACGCTCCGCGATCAGGCGCGTGGTTGAGACGGCGGACGGGTCGGGATGAGGCGCGGACATGGGCGAGGGCGGCCGAGGCGACGGGACGCCCGACTTTAACGGCAGCGCGCGCGGAGAATTGAATGAAGATTTCGTGACGCGATGCGCGTCGATGGTGCATGCGTCGCTTTGGGCGGGCGGTGGGGCGGTGGGGCGGCGGAGAAAGCGGACGAAGCGGGAAGCGGAAAGCGGGAAGCGGAAAGCGGAAAGCGTAACGAGAAAGACGCGAATCCACCCGCGCGGCCAGCCATGCCGGCCGCGCAGCCTCCCGCGTCAGCGTTTGCCCGCGCTCAGCGCGCCGCGTTCGCGTGCGGCACCGGCCGCGCCATCGTCGCCGTCACGCTCGCCGCGCATGTCGCGCGCGCCCCAGCGCTGCGCGAGCGCCGCGCACGCCATCAGCTGGATCTGGTGGAACAGCATCAGCGGCAGCACGATCGCGCCGACCGCCTGCGCGGAGAAGATCACCTTCGCCATCGGCACGCCGGCCGCGAGGCTCTTCTTCGAGCCGCAGAAGATGATCGTGATCTGGTCGGCGCGGTTGAAGCCGAGCCGCTTGCTGACGAATGTGGTCAGCATCAGCGCGATCGCGAGCAGCACGACGTTGACGACCAGCAGGCCGCCGAGCGCGCGCGCCGGCATCTGGTGCCAGAGCCCCTGGTTCACGGCCTCGCTGAACGCGACGTAGACGACGAGCAGGATCGATCCCTGGTCGACGAAGCGCAGCACGCCGCGATTGCGTTCGATCCAGCCGCCGATCACGGGCCGCAGCAGCTGGCCGGCGACGAACGGCACGAGCAGCTGCATCACGATGCTGCCGACGGTGCTCCACGGCGACGCGGCCGCGGCCGACTGCGACGTGATCATCAGCCCGACGAGCGCCGGCGTCACGAAGATTCCGAGCAGGCTCGACGCGGATGCCGCGCACACGGCGGCCGGCACGTTGCCCTTCGCGATCGAGGTGAACGCGATCGACGACTGGACCGTCGACGGCAGCGTGCACAGAAACAGCACGCCGGCGTAGAGCGCCGGCGTGACGAGCGGCTGCAGCACGGGTTTCAGCGCGAGGCCGAGCAGCGGGAACAGCGCGAACGTGCTGAGCAGCACGACCGCATGCAGCCGCCAGTGGGTCGCGCCCGCGACGACGGCTTCGCGCGACAGCTTCGCGCCGTGCAGGAAGAACAGCAGGCCGACCGCGATGTTGGTCGCCCAGTTGAACGCGTGGGCGGCCGGACCGCGGCACGGCAGCAGGCTCGCGAGCACGACGGTGCCGACCAGCGCGAGCGTGAAGTTGTCGGGAAGAAAACGGGGACGGGCCATCGGGAACTCGATTCGGAAACGGCAGGCGCGCATGTCGCGCGCGCGAAGCCGATATTGTCCCGGTTGGTTATTCAATACACAAATTCATTGTGTGAATCGATTGATGAATCGACGGCATAGGGCGGCGCGCGCCAGAGAGGGGCGGCCGATGCGCAAAACGGCAGAAGAATGTTCTGCCGCGATTGCGCCCTGAAGTGAAAAAACCTAGCAGTAACATGGTGTTACACCGATGCCCGCGACCTAACACTTTTTGGCTCGACACCGTTTCGGGCCGCTCATAAATTACTGCTGAAAGGCTTGCGTCGGCCGGAAACGACCGGCGGCGAGCGGTAACAGGCACTGAACGATGACGGAACGGGTGAAACTGAAGGTCGGACGATGGGTGGCAGGCGTGCTCGGCGCACTGCTGATGCCGCTCGCGCTCGCGCAACCGCCGCACGGCGGTCAGGCGTTCGGCGGCGGTCACGGTTTCGGTGGCGGCGACATGCGCGCTTTCGGCCAGCCGGCCGGCAACGCGCCGGTATGGCGCCGGGCGCTGCCGCCGGGCGGCGCGCGTGCCGGCGGCGTGAGCGGTTACGGTTCCCGCTGGGGGCTGCGGCCGACGCCGTCCTACGGCCATTACGCCGCGCAAAGCCCGTATCGTCCGATCAGCGCCGACTCCCGCCAGATGCCGCGCCCGCAGGGCGGCGGCAACGTGCCGCTGCGCGCCGGCTCGATCCGCGCCGACGTCGCGCGCTACAACGAAGAGCGCGGCGGCCGTCCGATGCCGCCCCCCCGCGCGCAGGAAGAACCTTCGCACTCGCCGTTTTTCTCCCCGTTCTACCGAAACTGAGCGCCCCGCGCGTTCGTCCCCCCGCCGGCGGTGATGCGAATTCGCCACAGTCGCGCGCATATTTCCGCTGATTTTCCCGCCGCATTGCGCTATCTTTCGCGCCCGGCACGCGCGCGCCCCGTGGCCGTCCCGTCGCGTGCCCGCTCCGCGCGCGGCCGCTGCGGCGCGCCTGGCCATGTGCCGATTCCGCGAAGTTAATGCCGCTGCTATACCCGCAATAAGTGTGCGCAATTTTGACCGGACGCACGATCCGTAAAGATGGCTGCGCCCCGAACGACGCAAGCAATCGGCTCCAAAAAACAACGCTCGCGCCACTTATCGACATTCGACAAAACCTGGAGATCCCATGAAAGCATTCGCTCGCCGTGCGTCGCGCACGTCCGTCAAGCTGATCGCCGCGGCCGCCTGCGTGGCCGCAACCGCACCCGTCCACGCGCAGTCGAGCGTCTCGCTCTACGGTCAGGTCGATGAATGGGTCGGCGCAACCAAGTTCCCGGGCGGCGATCGCGCATGGAACGTGTCGGGCGGCGGGATGTCGACGTCGTACTGGGGCCTGCACGGCGCAGAGGATCTCGGCAACGGCTACAAGGCGATCTTCACGCTGGAGAGCTTCTTCCGTGCGCAGAACGGCCAGTTCGGCCGCTTCCAGGGCGACACGTTCTTCGCGCGCAACGCATACGTCGGCGTCAGCTCGCCGTACGGCACGGTGACGGCAGGCCGCCTGACGACGCACCTGTTCCTGTCGACGATCCTGTTCAACCCGTTCTACGACTCGTACACCTTCTCGCCGATGGTGTACCACGTGTTCCTCGGCCTCGGCACGTTCCCGACCTATCCGAGCGACCAGGGCGCGGTCGGCGATTCGGGCTGGAACAACGCGCTGTCCTACACGTCGCCTTCGTTCGGTGGCCTGAATTTCGCGGCGATGTACGCGCTCGGCAACACGGCCGGCGACAACCGCTCGAAGAAGTGGAGCGCGCAGTTCAACTACGCGAACGGCCCGTTTGCCGCGACCGCCGTCTACCAGTACGTGAACTTCAACAACGGCCCGCAGGACCTGAGCTCGCTTGTGACCGGCATGAAGAGCCAGGGCATCGGGCTGGTCGGCGCGACCTACGACCTGAAGTACGTGAAGCTGTTCGGGCAGTACATGTATACGAAGAACGACCAGGTTGCCGGCAGCTGGCACGTGAACACCGCGCAGGGCGGCGTGTCGGTGCCGCTCGGCGTCGGCAATGCGATGGCGTCGTATGCGTACTCGCGCGACGGCGGCGGCCTCGACCAGACGCGCCAGACCTGGGCCGTCGGCTACGACTATCCGCTGTCCAAGCGCACGGACGTCTACGCTGCCTACATGAACGACCACATCAGCGGCCTGTCGAGCGGCAACACGTTCGGCGCGGGCATCCGCGCGAAGTTCTGACGATTCGTTTGCCGGACGCGCACACGCAGCGCGCGTCCCGCCTGCCGGTCTTCCGCCCCCGAAACGGCGCCGCTTCCCGCGGCGCCGTTTTGCCTTTGTTGACCTTCTTGTTTCCTTGCCTTTGTTACCCTATCTCGTAATTGCATGATTACCAGGAATTGCGAGCTAGTTCGATGGATACCCTCGTCAGCATGAATGTGTTTCGCTACGTCGTCGAAGTGGGCAGCTTCGTCGGCGCGGCCGAGCGCATGCAGATGTCGGCCGCGATGGCGAGCAAGCACGTGATGCATCTCGAGCAGCAGCTCGGCGCGCGGCTGCTGCATCGCACGACACGACGTGTCGCGCCGACCGAGGCGGGACGCGAATACTATGAGCGCCTCGTGCAGGCACTGTCGGAACTCGACGAAGCCGGACAGGCGGTCGGCGCCGCGAGCGTCGTGCCGCAGGGCCGCCTGCGCGTGACGTCGCTGTCCGCGTTCGGATTGCGGCACGTGATGCAGGCCGTCACCGATTATGCGGGCCGGTTCCCGGACGTGACCGTCGACATGACGCTGTCCGATCGCGTGGTCGACCTGATCGAGGAAGGCTACGACGTCGCGGTGCGCGCGGCGCCGAACGGGCTGAAATCGTCGTCGCTGGTCGCGCGGCAGATCGCCACCGCACATATCCTGCTGGTCGCGTCACCCGAGTATCTGGAGAAGCACGGCACGCCTCAGACGATTGCCGATCTCGCGCATCACAATTACCTGCGCCGCGATTCGAATTCGACGATGCTCGATTCGCTGGTGATCGACGCGGCCGCCGCGTCGCGCGTGAACCTGAACGGCAACCTGATCGTGAACCATCTCGAGGGGCTGCGCGCGGCGGTGCTCGCCGGCGCGGGCATCGCGCTGCTCGGCACCGAAGTGATCGGCGACGACATCGAATCCGGCCGTCTCGTGCCGGTGCTGCTCGACTCGGTGCCGCCGCACGAGGCGCCGATCTACGCGGTGTATGCGAGCCGCCGCCACGTGTCCGCGAAGGTGCGCTCGTTCGTCGACTTCCTCGCCGCACGCTTCGAAGGGCAGTCGCTGTGCCCGTCGATCGAGGCGCGCCTGCGCGTGCTGCCGATCACGCGGATCAAGCGCGCGGGCTGACCGCCGTCTGCCGCCTGCGCGGCGGACATGAAAAAAGCGCGAGCCGTTGCGGTTCGCGCTTTTTTGTTTTTGCCCGACGTCATGCGCGGCGGCGGCGCAACCTGCCGCCCGCGTCAGCGTGCGATGCCGAGCCGTGCCTTCGCGTCGTCGTACTCGCGCTTCAGCCGCTCGACGAGCGCGCCGACGCTCGGCAGGTCGTCCATCAGGCCGACGCCCTGGCCGGCACCCCAGATGTCCTTCCACGCCTTCGCCTTGTCGCCGCCGAAATTCATCTTCGACTTGTCCGATTCCGGCAGCGCGTCCGGATCGAGGCCGGCCTTCTCGATGCTCTCGCGAATGTAGTTGCCGTGCACGCCGGTGAAGAGGTTCGTGTAGATGATGTCGGACGATTTCGCGTTGACGATCGCGTGCTTGTAGTCCTCGACCGCGTGCGCTTCCTGCGTCGCGATGAAGCGCGTGCCCATGTACGCGAGGTCGGCGCCCATCGCCTGCGCGGCGAGGATCGAGCCGCCGTTCGCGATCGAGCCCGACAGCACGATCGGACCGTCGAACATCTTGCGCACTTCGCCGACGAGCGCGAACGGCGACGTCGTGCCCGCGTGGCCGCCGGCGCCGGCCGCGACGAGGATCAGCCCGTCGACGCCGGCTTCGAGCGCCTTCTGCGCGTGGCGCAGGTTGATCACGTCGTGCAGCACGATGCCGCCGTAACCGTGCACCGCGTCGACGATCTCGCGCGCCGGCGCGCGCAGGCTCGTGATGAAGATCGGCACCTTGTGGTCGACGCACACGCGCACGTCGTGCTCGAGCCGTACGTTCGACTGGTGGACGATCTGGTTGACCGCGATCGGTCCGATCACCGCATCCGGGTGCTTCGCCTTGTGGTCGGCGAGTTCGGACTGGATCTGCGTGAGCCACTCGTCGAGCAGTTCGGCCGGACGGGCGTTGAGCGCGGGAAATGATCCGACGATACCCGCCTTGCACTGCGCGAGCACGAGTTCGGGGTAGCTGACGATGAACATCGGCGACGCGATGACGGGCAGCGTCAGGTTCTGCAGGACGGCGGGCAATGCCATGTGATGTCTCCAGTCTCGAGGGGCGGCCGGATGCGGTGCTGTCGCGCCGATGCCGGCATCAATGCTTGGCGGTCGAACGGTGCTTCGAGTGTAGCGGTGCGGCGATGCGCTCATATTAATACGAACGGTCGTGCGATTCTACGCGAGCTTAGCAAACGACGCGGCATGGCGACAATCGAGTGAGTGTTCTCTTTCTACGCATTCGGGCATCTGCCGCGCGCAGCAGTCGGCCGGGCGCTCCTACAATACCCGCCATAACAAACCAATGAGAAACAAACCATGTCGTTTGAGGCGTTTGCACCGTTTCGCGTGACGGTGCAGGACACCGACATCTTCGGTGTCAAAGGAGGCGCGGGGCCGCCGCTTCTGTTGCTGCACGGCCATCCGCAAACCCACATGATCTGGCATCGCGTCGCCGCGACGCTGGCGAATCACTTCACGGTGATCGCGACCGACCTGCGCGGCTACGGCGCGTCGGGCAAGCCGCCGAGCGACGCGCGGCATGCGCCGTATTCGAAACGCGCGATGGCGGCCGACCAGGTCGCCGTGATGCGGCATTTCGGCTTCGAGCAATTCCACGTCTGCGCGCACGATCGCGGCGCGCGCGTCGCGCACCGGCTCGCGCTCGATCATCCGGCGGCCGTCGAACGGATGATGCTGCTCGACATCGCGCCGACGCTCGCGATGTACGAACAGACCGACCGCGCGTTCGCGACCGCGTATTTCCACTGGTTCTTCCTGATCCAGCCGGCGCCGCTGCCCGAAACGCTGATCGAAGGCCGCACCGATGCGTACATCGAGCGCGTGATGGGCAACCGGTCCGCCGGGCTCGCGCCGTTCGCGCCGGAGGCGCTCGCCGCGTATCGCGCCGCGCTCGCGCAGCCGGGCGCAGTGCATGCGATGTGCGAGGACTACCGCGCGTCGGCGACGATCGATCTCGAGCACGACCGCGCGGATCTTGAGCGCGGCAACAAGGTCGCGTGCCCGCTGCGCGTGCTGTGGGGCGAAAACGGGATCGTCGGGCGCTGCTTCGATCCGCTCGACGAATGGCGGCGCGTCGCGCGCGACGTCAGCGGCCGCGCGCTCGATTGCGGGCACTACATTCCGGAGGAGGCGCCCGTCGCACTGATCGACGAGCTGCTGGCGTTCTTCGAGGCGCGCGACGCGGCCGCGTGAGCGACGCCACCCGCCGCGGCCAGCGCGGTGCTTGCCGCGTGGTGACGATCAGCGGCGCGTGGCGGCATCGTCGTCGACGAGCGGCGGCAGGCGGCGCGGCACCGGCGTCGATTTCACGATCGCCGTGCTCGTTTCCGCGCGCTCCGTCACCTTCGACAGGATGTCGTCGAGGTGCTCGATCGTGCGTAAATAGAGCCGGCAGATGAAGCAGTCCTCGCCGGTCACCTTGTCGCATTCGACGAACTCCGGAATCCGCCGCAACACTTCCTCGACGAGATGCAGCTGCCCCGGCAGCGGCTTTACGCGCACGATCGCCTGCAGCGTGTAGCCGAGCGCGCGCGGGTCGAGCTCGACGGTGAAACCCGCGATCACGCCCTGCGCTTCGAGCCGTCGCACGCGGTCGGCGGTCGCGGGCGCCGACAGCCCGATCTGGCGCGCCAGTTCGCTGGTGGCGATGCGCGCATCCTCGGCGAGCGCCGCGAGGATCGCGCGGTCGGTCGCGTCCAGCGACGCGACGGCGGGCGGGGAAAGGCGTTTCGACATGATCGCTTTGCTTTCGAAGGTGAATCGGTGTTTTCGCTTCAGTTTAGTCGTGGATGCGCGGAAAGCAAGTTCCTAGAATCGAAGTCATCCCCTCTCGTCAAACGGAGTCCATGATGGCCTCGAACGAAATCCGCCGCGGTGCCGCCGAGATGGTCGTCGCGATGATGATGTCCGGCACGATCGGCTGGCTCGTGATGTCGTCGCAGCAACCGCTCACCAACGTCGTGTTCTTCCGCTGCCTGTTCGGCGCCGCGACGCTCGCGATCGTCTGCGCGGCGCTCGGCTTCCTGCGCCGCGCGCTGTTCTCGCCGCGCATGCTCGTGCTCGCGACGCTCGGCAGCGTCGCGATCGTCGCGAACTGGCTGTTGCTGTTCGCCGCGTATTCGCGTGCGTCGATCTCGATGGCGACCGCCGTCTACAACACGCAGCCGTTCATGCTCGTCGCGCTCGGCGCGATCGTGTTCCGCGAACGGATCAGCGCGTCGACCATCGCGTGGCTCGCGCTCGCCTTCATCGGGCTCGTGTGCGTGGTGCGCGTCGAGCCGGCCGTGCTCGCGGTGCCCGGCGAATATCTCGAAGGCGTCGCGCTGTCGCTCGGCGCGGCGTTCCTGTACGCGGTGTCGTCGATCGTCACGAAGCACCTGAAGGGCACGCCGCCGCACCTGCTCGCGCTGCTGCAGGCCGGCCTCGGCATCGTGCTGCTCGCGCCGTTCGCGCACTTCGACACGTTGCCCGCGACGGCCGCGCAGTGGGTCGATCTCGTCGTGCTCGGCGTCGTGAACACCGGCGTGATGTATGTGCTGCTGTACGGTGCGATCCAGAAGCTGCCGGTCGCGATGACGGGCGCGCTGTCGTTCGTCTATCCGGTCGTCGCGATCATCGTCGATCGCATCGCGTTCGGGCAGACGCTCGCGTGGACGCAGGTGCTCGGCGCGCTGCTGATCCTGCTCGCGGCGGCCGGCGTGAACCTCGGCTGGCGCATCGTGCCCGCGCGTCGGGCGGCGGTCGGCAACTGAAACGGTCGTGCGATTCGGCTTGCGGCTCCGGCAGGTTGCCGACACCCGCCGGCGCCGCGTCTGGGAACGAAGGTTGCGTGCGCAAACCGCTGTAAGAAGTTGTAGGGAAACACCCGATGCGACGCTGCAGCGTCGCTCGTATGATGCGGGCTGTGACGTTGATCACGTTCACAGGATTCCGATCTCATGCCGTTCGCCAAGCAGGCCGAACGGCATTTTTTTATGCGCCGCTCCGCGCGAGCAGGCGCCGCCGCGCGTCAAGCCGTGCGAGCAACGCGCGCCTCGCGTCGTCGTCCGACGCGCGCCATCCCTTGATCTCGTCGCGCGTGCGCAGGCAGCCCGCGCACCAGTCGGTGCGCGGATCGATCCTGCATACGTCGGTGCACGGCGACGCGACCGTCCCGACCGGTACCGGCACGTCGCTCATGCGTCGTTGCGCAGCGCGACGTCGGCGACCGGCGCGCCGGTCAGCGAGACGAGTTCCTGCGGCGACAGGTTGAACACCGCGTGCGGATGGCCGGCGGCCGCCCACAGGCTGTCCAGTTCGAGCAGGTCGGCGTCGATCAGCGTGACCGGTTCGACGAGATGGCCGATCGGGCAGACGCCGCCGATCGCGTAGCCGGTGTTGTCGCGCACGAACTTCGCATCGGCGCGGCCGACCGCGCCAACTTGCGCGGCGACCTTCTTCTCGTCGACACGGTTCGCGCCGCTCGCGACGACGAGCACCGGCAGGCCGTCCGATTCGCGGCGAAACAGGATCGACTTCGCGATCTGCGCGACCTCGCAGCCGAGCCCGGCCGCGGCCTCGGCGGAAGTCTTGCCGGTTTCGGCGAGCATCACGATCCCTTTCGCGTGCCCGCGTTCGCGCAGCAGCAGCGCGACGCGTCGCGCGGAATCGGGGAGAGAGTCGAATGAAGCGGGTGTCGTCATGGAGAATCCGTCAATGTCGGGGTCAGACGCAGCTCGGCGTGTCGGCCGCGCTCTGCGCCTTGGCGAGCAGCGCGCGACCGGCGCGCGACACGTTCGCGCGGCCGATCGCATGGGAGATGAAGTCGCCGGCGGCGACCACCTGCGCGAGGTCGATGCCGGTGTCGATGCCGAGGCCCTGCATCAGGTACAGCACATCCTCGGTCGCGACGTTGCCGGTCGCGCCCTTCGCATACGGGCAGCCGCCGAGGCCGGCGACCGACGCGTGAAAGATCTCGATTCCTTCGAACAGCGCCGCGTAGATGTTCGCGAGCGCCTGGCCGTAGGTGTCGTGGAAGTGGCCCGACAGCCGCTCGCGCGGAAACACCCGCGTGACGGCCGACAGCACTTCGCGCGTGCGCTTCGGCGTGCCGACGCCGATCGTGTCGGCGATGTCGATCTCGTCGCAGCCGAGCGCGGCGAAGCGTTCGACGACGTCGACGACCGAGGCGACCGGCACCTCGCCCTGGTACGGGCAGCCGAGCGTGCACGACACGCTGCCGCGCAGCCGCAGGCCGGCATCCTTCGCGGCCTTCGCGACCGGCTCGAAGCGCGCGATGCTCTCGGCGATGCTGCAGTTGATGTTCCGCTGCGAGAACGCCTCGCTCGCCGCGCCGAAGATCACCACTTCGTCGGCACGCGCGGCGAGCGCGTTCTCGAAGCCTTTCAGGTTCGGCGTGAGCACCGAATACACGGTGCCCGCGCGCCGCTCGATGCCGGCCATCACGTCGGCGCCGTCGGCCATCTGCGGCACCCATTTCGGCGACACGAACGACGCCGCTTCGATATTGCGGAAGCCGGCGCGCGACAGCCGGTCGACGAGCGCGATCTTCACGTCGGTCGGCACGAAGGTCTTTTCGTTCTGCAGCCCGTCGCGCGGGCCGACTTCGACGATCTTGACGGCGGTGGGGAACGTCATGGTTGTCTCCAGTTTCGTATAGGCGGAATTCAGTAGCCGCGCGCGTAGTCGACGATGCCGCCGACGCGCTCGCCGCGCTCGAGCGCGCGGATCTTGCCGGCGATCTGCTCGACGGCTTCGTCGCGCAGCGTCTCGGCCGAGCTGTGCGGCGTGATCGTGATGCGCGGCGCGTGCCAGAACGGGTGGTCAACGGGCAGCGGCTCGTGCTGGAACACGTCGAGCGTCGCGGCGGCGATCCGGCCGCTCGCGAGCGCGTCGAGCAGGTCGGCCTCGACGAGATGTGCGCCGCGTGCGACGTTCACCAGGTACGCGCCCGGCGCCAGCTTCGCGAAGGTCCGTGCCGACAGGATTCCGTCGGTATCGCGCGTGCTCGGCAGCAGGTTCACGAGCACCTTCGCGCCGTCGATGCACGCGTCGAACGCGCCGTCGCCCGCGAAGGTCTCGACACCGTCGAGCCGTTTCGGGCTGCGGCTGTAGCCGCGCACCGGCAGGCCGAGCGCCGCGAGCGCCTGCGCGACCTGCGCGCCGAGCACGCCGAGACCGAGCACTGCGACGGTGAAACCCGCGCGCGGATGCGGCTCGAGCACCTGCCAGCGGCGTTCGCGCTGCAGCGCGTCGTATTCGTCGAAGCGGCGCAGGTAGCGCAGCACCGCATGCGTTACGTATTCGATCATCTGCCGCGCCATGCCCGAATCCTCGAGGCGCACCAGCGGCACGTCGCGCGGCAGCGTGCCGGGATGCGCGCGGTCGAGCGCGAGCAGCGCGTCGACGCCCGCGCCGAGATTGAAGATCGCGCGCAGGCCGTCGCGGGGCGCGAACAGCTCGCGCGGCGCGCGCCAGACGAGCGCGTAGTCGGCGGCGCCCGCGTCGCCCGGCTGCCACGCGCGCAGCTCGGCCTCGGGCAGCGCACGCGCGATCGCGTCGCGCCATGCGTCGGCTTCCTGATGCGGCGAGTAGAACAGGATCTTCATGCGCCTACTTCGCGAACAGCTGGCCGATGTCGGCGAACGCCTTGAACTCCAGCGCGTTGCCGCACGGATCGAGGAAGAACATCGTCGCCTGCTCGCCGACCTCGCCCTTGAAGCGGATGTGCGGCTCGATCACGAAGCGCGTGTGCGCGGCCTTGAGCTTGTCGGCGAGCGCCTGCCATTCATCCATCGACAGCACGACGCCGAAATGGCGCACGGGCACGTCGTCGCCGTCGACCGGGTTCACCGCGCTCTTGCCGGTTTCGTCCGGCGCGAGGTGCGCGACGAGCTGGTGCCCGAAGAAATCGAAGTCGACCCAGTGTTCCGAGCTGCGGCCTTCGGGGCAGCCGAGCAGGCCGCCGTAGAACGCGCGCGCGCCGGCGAGGCTCGACACGGGAAAGGCGAGATGGAACGGGCGCAGCGCGCCGGCGGGCGTAGCGGACATCGGGCGTCTCCTGTCGATCGGAACCGGCGCGGCAGCGCCCGGTTCGATCCGATGCAAGGCAAGCGGGAAGCCCACATTCTACGGTTTCGTGGCGCGTTGCGCCGCCGCGAGGCGGCCGGCCCGCGCCGCGCGGCCGTACCGCGCAAAAGCAAAGCACAAAATATTGGTTCGGCCGCCGCGCGCGGCACGCCACAATCGAATCCCGTCTTCAAGCAAAGCAAGCGAGGGCAATCATGCGCGCATGCAGCAAATCGGCGTGGCCGCCGCGGCTCGTGACCGTTCCGGGCCTGCACGGCAGCGAAGGCGCCCACTGGCAGACCTGGCTGGAGCGGCAGTTCCCGCGCTCGCTGCGGGTCGAACAGGCCGACTGGGATGCGCCGGATCTCGCGCGCTGGGCGCAATCCGTGCGCGCGCTGCTCGATCGCGAGCGCGGCCCGTTCGTGCTGGCCGCGCACAGCTTCGGCTGCCTCGCGGCCGCGCATGCGCTCGCGCAATGGCCGCAGGCGGCCGACGTCGCGGGCGTGCTGCTCGTCGCACCGGCCAGCCCGAAGAAATTCACCTTTGCCGGGCCGTTCGACGCGCGCCGGCTCGCGGTGCCGTCGATCGTGATCGGCAGCGAGACCGATCCGTGGATGCCGCTCGCCGATGCGCGCACGCTCGCGCGGCGGCTCGGCAGCGCGTTCGTCAATCTCGGCGACGCGGGACACATCAACACCGCGGCCGGCTTCGGGCCATGGCCGCGCGCGAAGTACTTCATCGACACGCTGGTGCACTGCGCGGCGCCGCTGCGCTTTCGCGACGCGGACGACGGCTTCGACGCCGCGCTCGTTGACCGCGCGCTCGCGCACGCGATCTGACACTCACGCGCACGCGCTGCGCGGCGAGGGCCGCTTTGCGCGTGCGCGCTGCGCTTACGACGCGGAAACGGGCCGCACCGCGGCCGGATCCGAGTAGCTCGGCCGGCCGTTCTCGACGTGGCCCGCGAAGCGGCGCGAGAACGTGCCGTTCGCGCCGTCGCTCACCGTCACGTCATACCAGTGATGGCTCGACGCGAGCGCCCATTGCTCGACGTGTTCGTCGCCGCCGTGCAGCGTCACCTGGCGCGCGGGCGTGCCGTATGCGTTGTCGGCCAGCGTCAGCGTCACGTGGCCCGCGCCATGGTTGCGCAGCTTCAGGTACAGGTTGCCGTTCGCGATGTCGTAGCCGGCCTTCACTTCCGGCTGCGCATGGTTGCGGCGGCGCGCCGTCGCGGCCGACACGTTGCCCGCGAACATCCGCACGAAGCCGTTCGGCCCATACACCGAGAACGCATACGCGCCGTTCGTCTCCGTCAGGTCGAAGTCCGCGTGCAGCACGCGGCGCGCGCCGACCGTGTAGCGCCACGGGCCGTCGGTGCGGTTCGTCGCGTACACCTGGAAGTGCGCGCCCTGGTTGCCGCGGTTCGCGAACTCGATGCGCAGCGTGTTGCCGCTGTAGATGCTCGCGTTCACATGCAGTTCGTACGGCAGCGCGCGCGCGGGCCGCACGCCGGGTTCCTGCGGATCGATCGGCGACGGCGTCGCGGGCACGGTCGGCGCGGGTTGCGACGTGCATTGCTGGTCGGCGATCGAGCGGTACTGGCTCGTGTCGGGCAGCGTCGGGAACGACGCGTCGGACGAGCGGAAGTCGAACGCGGCGGTGAGGTCGCCGCAGACGGTCCGGCGCCACGGCGTGATGTTCGGTTCGTCGACGCCGAAGCGCTCGCCGATGAAGCGGATCACCGACGTGTGGTCGAACACCTGCGAGCACACGAAGCCGCCTTTCGACCACGGCGACACGACCGTCATCGGCACGCGCGGCCCGAGGCCGTACGGGAGGCCGTCGGCCGTATAGCTGCCGCCGCGGCCGGGATTCACGACCGTGTGCAGCTCGCCGTCGGTGGTTACGGTCGATGCGCCCTGCGCGGCCGACGTCGGCGGCTGCGGCGGCACGACGTGATCGAAGAAGCCGTCGTTCTCGTCGTACATGATGAACAGCACGGTCTTCGCCCACACGTCCGGATTTGCCGTGAGCGCGTCGAGGATCTGCGACGTGTAGTTCGCGCCGTATGCCGGCGTGTATTTCGGGTGCTCGGAGAACACGGCGGGCGGCAGCAGCCACGACACCTGCGGCAGGCGGTCGTTGATCACGTCGTCCTTCAGGTTGTCGAGCGTGCGCACCGTCTGCGCGCGCTGGTACAGCGACGAGCCCGGCTTCGCGTTGATGAAGTTCGTGAAGTTCTGCAGGATGTTCGTGCCGTAGTTGCCGTTGTACGGATCGGCCCACGTCAGCCCCTGCTGGTAGATCTGCCACGACACGCCGCGCGCCTCGAGCCGTTCGGGGAAGGTCGTCCACGACAGCAGCTGGTACGCGGGCGGCAGGTCGCCGTCGACGTAGTCGGCGTTGTCGAGCAGCGGGCCGCCGAACTTGCCGGTCGGGTCGACGGTGCCCGTCATCAGGTACGAGCGGTTCGGGTGCGTCGGCCCCGGCAGCGAGCAGAAGTAGTTGTCGCACACGGTGAACGCATCGGCGAGCGCGTAGTGGAACGGGATGTCCTCGCGCACGTGATAGCCCATCGTCATGTCGGTCTTGTTCGCGGGCCACTGATCGTAGCGGCCGCCGTCGATCGCCGCGTGGGTCTTCGCCCACGAGTGGTCGAGCGCGCCGAGGCACTGCGCGCTGGTCGTCTTCGTGTCCAGCCGGAACGGCAGCACGGGCTTCGCCGGGTCTTCCTTCGACGGCTGGTACCACACCGGCTTGCCGTTCGGCAGCGGGATCGGGAAGCGGTCGTTGTAGCCGCGCACGCCGCGCAGGTGTCCGAAGTAATGGTCGAACGAACGGTTTTCCTGCATGAACACGACGATGTGCGCGACATCGCGGATCGTGCCGGTGCCGCGCGCGGCCGGAATCGCGAGCGCGCGGCGGATCGACTCGGGGAACGCGTTAAGCGCGACGGCCGCGCCCGCGGATTGTGCGACGGTATGCAGGAAACGGCGGCGGCTGGATGACGTCATGTTATTTCACCTCGGTTCTGCGATCGGGGGGGGCAGGGACAGGAACGGCGGGATCAGTGCGCCGACGATGCGGCGACGCCGGACGCGCCCGCGTTCGCCGCGGGCTTCGTGTCGTCGTCATCGTCGGGCGGGTAGTGGACGACGGGCGGCGCGAGCGGTGCGGCATCGGACGCGGCGGCGTGCGCGCCCGCATCGCTGTTGAACGCGCTCGCGGAGCCGGGCGATGCGCCGGCCTGTTGGGAGGCGTCGGCCGTGTGCGCGTCGTGCGGCGCGTCGTCGCTGCAGGCGGCGATGACGGTGGCGGCACATAGAACGACGACGAGGGCAACGCGACGCATGACTTCTCTCCTGGCAGGCGGATCGGGAAACGTTTTCGAGTATGCCGGTGCGATGCGACGATTCGGTGAATCGTTTGCGACCGGAGCATGATCGCGAACGGCTTTCGTCGAGCCGACTAAATGCTTTCGCGCGCGTTGTGCTTTCGCGCGCTTCGCCGCGCAGGCGGGCGCCGTGTGTCAGCGGCGCGGCGTCCGGCGCCGCACTTCGCTGCGCAGCCAGTCGAGCCACGTACGGATCGCCGCTTCGCGCGGATGATCGGGGCGCCACACCACGTAGTGCGCATACACGTCGGTCACGCGCACCGTCGACACGCGCACGAGCGTGCCGGCGGCGAGTTCGGGTTCGATCAGCGAGCGGCGTGCGAGCGCGACGCCGCGTCCTTTCAGCGTCGCGTCGATCAATGCGTTCGCGTCGGTGAAGCGCGGCGCGCGCGCGGATTCGGTCAGGTCGAGCCGCGCGGCCTGGAACCACGGTTCCCAAGGCTGCGCGGGATGGCGCAGCAGCGTCGCGCGCACGAGATCGGCAGGCGCGCGCGGCGCGATGCCGTCGCGATTGCGATACGCGGGGCTCGCGACCGGGAACACCGTCTCGTTCATCAGCTTCTCGGCGACGACGCCCGGCCAGCTGCCGGGCCCGTAGCGCAGCGCGACGTCGATGCGGTCGCGCTTGCGCAGCGGCGCGAGCGCCGCGTCTGGATGCAGCACGATCGCGATGTGCGGATGCGCGGCCGCGAAGCGCGGCAGGCGTGGCACGAGCCAGCGCTCGGCGACGCTCGGCAGCACGCTCACGTTCAGCGTGACGTCGCAGATACGCGGGCGGCTGCGCGCGGCGAGCGCCGGCTCGAACGCGCGTTCGAGCACACTCAGGCCCTGGCGCACCTGCAGCACGAGCGCATGCGCGGCATGAGTCGGCGTCGCGCCGCTGCGCTCGCGCGTGAACAGCGGATGGCCGAGCTGCGCTTCGAGCGCGCGGATGTGCTGGCTGACCGCGCCCTGCGTGAGCGCGAGTTCGTCGGCCGCGCGCGTGAAGCTCTGCAGCCGCACGGCGGCTTCGAACGCACGCAACGTCTGCAGCGGGGGAAGGTGAATGCGTCGCATCGCGCATTAGTATCACTAATGTCCGAGCACGACAATTCATCGTTTGCGGCGGCGGTCGATGCGTTCCTACACTCGGTGCCGTCTTTCATCAGGTGCCCACCGGGCAACGCCATCATGAACGCCTATCGTCTCTATCTTTCTCCGGGCGCATGTTCGCTCGCCGCTCACATCGCGCTCGAGGAAACCGGCGTGCCGTTCGACATCGAGGTCGTGTCCGTGCGCGAGCAGCAGAACCTCGATGCGCGTTATCTCGCGATCAACCCGAAGGCGCGCGTGCCCGTGCTCGCGATTCCGGGCGAGCCGCGCGTGCTGACCGAAACGCCCGCGATCCTCACGTATCTCGCGCGCCGTCATCCGGACGCGCGGTTGCTGCCGCTCGACGATCCGCTGCGCGAGGCGCGCTGTCACGAATGGCTCGCCTGGCTGGTCGGCTGGGTGCATGGCGTCGGCTACGGCACGCTGTGGCGGCCGGGGCGCTTCATCAGCGATCCGGCGCTGCACGGTGCGGTCAGCGCGCACGGGCGTGACGTGATCGATGCGGCGAACGCCACGATCGAAGCCGCGCTCGCCGACGGACGCACGTGGGCCGAGCCGGGCGGCCATTCGATTGTCGATCCGTTCCTGCTGGTGCTGTATCGCTGGGGCGTGGCGATCGGGCTCGACATGGCGCGGCATCCCGCGTGGACCGCGCACGCGCAGCGCGAGGCCGAGCGGCCGGCCGCGCGGCGTGCGCTGGCGCGCGAGGCGGCATGACGGTGGGCGGACGTCGTGGCATGCGCGCGACGGGCTGCATGCATGTGCCGCAAGCAGGACGGCGTCCGCGCGTGCCGCGCGCTGGCGATCGTGGTCGTTACCGCGCGAACAGCGGCCAGGTCGCAGCCGCGATCAGCGCGGCCGCGAGCCAGACCACGCTCCACGAACTGACGGCGAGCAGCGGCGGAATCGCGAGCGGCGTCGCGAACAGCCCGAGATAGACGATCGTGTTCGCCATCCCGAGCGCGGTGCCGGCGTGGTTCGCGCCCGCGAGCGTCGCGAGTTCCGTATACGCGACGCCGTGCCACGCCGACACGCAGATGCCGGCGAACACGAGGATCGCGACGATCGCGGCGAGCGGCACGTGCGGGCTGCCGGCGGTGGCGGCCGCGAGCAGCGCGAACGAACCGGCCGCGACGCACACCGACCCGCGCAGGTACGCCCGCCGGTTGCCGTGCCGGTCGGTATGGCGGCCGCTCCACACGCGCATCACCATCGCGCCGAGCTGCAGCGCGACCATCGCCGCGCTGATGCCGGCCAGGCCGAGCCGGCCGAAATCGTGCAGGAACACGGTCGCGAATGTGAGCACCGCGAACTGCGGCGCACACAGCGCGCCGATGCCGAGCACGATGCGCCACACGCGGCCGCTCGCAAGCGGGCTGCGCGCGGGCGCGGCCGGCTGCTGCTGCGCGACGGGGCGGTGCGCGCCGGCCGGCGCCTCGGGCGGTTCGTGCAGCCAGCGCCACGTCAGCGCGGCCGATCCGGCGCACAGCAGCATCAACGCGCCGTACACCGCGGCGAAGCCCGCATGCGACGCGAGCGACGGCAGCAGCGCCGCGCCGACACCGCCGCCGAGCGGCACGGCCGTCTGGCGGATGCTCATCGCGAGCCCGCGTTCGCGCTCGCCGAACCAGCGCATCACCGCGCGTCCGCTCGATCCGTTCACGCTGCCGCCGAGCAGGCCGACGCAGCACATCGCCGCGACGACACGCGTGAGCGGCGGCACCGCGTGCGCGGTCGGGACGATCGTGGCCACCATCAGCGCAAGCATCGCGGCCGTCGCGACGAGGCCCGTGAGCAGCACGCGGCGATCGCCGAAGCGGTCGGCGGCGATCCCCCACGGCAACTCCGACAGCGCGACGCCGAAGCCGAGCGCGCCGAGCACGAGGCCGAGCGCGCCGTTGTCGAGGTGATAGGCCGAGCGCATCCACACGGCGGTGGTCGGAATGCCGGCCGCGGCCGCGGAAAAGCTCATGTTCGCGGCGACGCCGGCCGCGAGCACGCGCCAGCGATGGGCCGGGCCGCGCGCGGCGTGCGCGGGCGAGGACGGGGAAGCGAGGCAGGAGGTATCCATGACGACAGGGCCCGTTCGGGAAATTGACATCGTCAGTGTGGCGATCTACATTCATCCCGAAAATCGGAAAGTTTTTGATGAATCGTTCGATAAAACGGGATGATTGAAATGTCCGGACAAGACAATGCCCACGGCGCGGCGGCGCTCGCGGCACCCGACGCCACGCTGGCCCGGCCGAACTTCGACGTCGCGGCGTTGCGCAGCCTGGTGGCGGGCGTGGATCTCGGCAGCTTCGCGAAGGCCGCCGATCGCGTCGCGCGTTCGTCGTCGGCGGTGAGCGCGCAGATCCGCAAGCTCGAGGAACAGGCCGGCACGCCGTTGTTCGTGAAGGCCGGGCGCGGGCTCGCGCTGACCGACGCCGGCGACGCGATGCTGCGCTATGCGCGGCGGATGATCGAGCTGAACGACGAAGCGGCCGCGGCGGTGCGCGGCGTGAATCTCGACGGCTGGGTGCGGGTCGGCCTGCAGGAGGACTTCGGCGAAGCGATCCTGCCCGACGTGCTCGGGCGTTTCGCGCGGGCGCATCCGAAGGTGAGGATCGAGGCGCGCGTCGCGCGCAATGCCGAGTTGCTCGAGCGGCTCGACGCGAACCAGCTCGATCTCGCGCTCGTGTGGGGCGATCCGGCGTCGGCGACACTGGTGTCGCGCGCGGGCATCGACAGCGACGCGATCGCGCAGGTGCCGATGCAGTGGATCGCGGCGGTCGGCGCGAGCGGCTTCGGGATGCCGGACGGCGACGGGCCGGCGGACGCGGCCGACGATGGCGGCGCGCGCCTTCGTGCGATGTGCGCGTCGGGCGAGCCGTTGCCGCTCGTCGTGTTCGACCGGCCGTGCCGCTTCTTCGGCGCGGCGACCGATGCGCTCGATCGCGCGGACGTGCCGTGGCGCGTCGCGTTCACGACGCCGAGCCTGGCCGGGCTGTGGGCCGCGGCGGCGGCCGGCCTCGGGCTGACGGTGCGCTCGCACTACGGGCTGCCCGCGTCGGTGCGCGTGCTCGACGCGGCGGCGTCCGGGCTGCCGGCGTTGCCGAGCCTGCCGCTGATGCTGCTGCGGCGTACGTCGTCGGCGACGCCGACCGTCGAGCGGCTCGCGCGGATCGTCACGCAGGCGGTGCGGGACGCGACGGCGGGGGAGGGGGTGGCGCTGGCGGCGTGATATCGATCGACACGCAGGCGGTCGGCCGGACGTTCGGCCTATTGGAGGGACGGGGCGAATGTCGTGACAATGGAGGATCACTCAATGGAGGCCCTCATGCAAGTTGCCACTGTCCCCGAAGCCACGCTCGACCTTCAGCGGCTTCTCGATGCCGCGATCGCCGGCGAACGCGTCGTGATCATGCAGAACGGCAAGCAGTCGGTCCGACTTGTGCCGCTCAAGCCGATTCATCATTACGGGCTTCTCAAGGGGCAGATATGGATCGCGGACGACTTTGACGCACCGCTTCCCGACGATTTGCTGGATGCGTTCGAAGGAAAGTGATGCGGTTGCTGTTCGATACGCACATCTTTCTCTGGATGTGGGCCAACGATCCGAAACTGAGCGCTCGCGCGCGCAATCTGATCGCCGAAGCCGACGAAGTGTTCATCAGCAGCGCGAGCATCTGGGAAGTCGCGATCAAGGCCGGGACGGGGAAGCTGGATGTGGATCGGATGGTCGAGGCGATTGCAATGAGCCGGTATCGGGAGCTGCCGGTTCGGGCCGCGCACGGCGCAGCCGTGCGCTATCTGCCCCATTACCATCGCGACCCGTTCGATCGTTTGCTGGTCGCGCAGGCGTCGTCCGAACCGATGCTGCTCATAACGGCTGACAGCCGTCTTTCGCAGTACGGCTCGTCGAGAGTCTTGACGGTCTGAAACAGTTTCGGAGCGAAATCCTACGCTGCCGCGACAACTTGCGCTGACGCCTCGAGCGCCGCACACAGCTTGCCCAGCCTCCCCCGCAACCCCTCGCTCGCCGGCACGAACGGCAACCTCAGCCCGTCCTCGCACCACCCCTGCGCAGCCAGCACCGCCTTCACCGGCGCCGGATTCGGCTCCGCGAACAGGGCCGCGACGAGCGGCTGCAGCGCGACCGACAGCCGTCGCGCGTCGGCGAGGCGGCCGTCGCGCAGCAGCGCATGAATGCGCACATGCCATTCGGGCAGCACGTGCGCGCTGCTGGCGATCGCGCCGTGCGCACCGGCACATAGCGCGGCGAAGTTCTGGTTGTCGTCGCCGGAGAGGATCGCGAGCGGCGTGTCGTGCACGAGCTGGTTCATCCGGTCGAGCGTCCCGCCGCACTCCTTGATGCCGGCGACGCGCGGATCGCGCGCGAGTGCCTGCAGCGTTTCCAGTTCGACGTTCACGCCGGTGCGGTACGGGATGTTGTAGACGAGGACCGGCAGATCGGCCGCATCGACGATCGTTTCGACGTGGCGGCGGATTCCGTCCTGCGTCGGCCGAACGTAGACGGGCGGCGTGACGAGCAGCCCGTCGGGTCGCAGCGCGGCGAGTTCGCGTGCGCGGGCGGCCGCGAAGTGCGTCGCGCTCGCGGTGAGCCCGACGACGATCGGCAGGCCGGGCACGGCATCGCGCAGCGTCGCGAACACGGCGTCCTGTTCGCGCGCGTCGAGCAGCACGCCTTCACCGGTCGTCGCGCCCGCGACGAAACCCGCGATGCCCGCCGCAGCATAGTGACGCGCGAGCCGTGCGAGCGCACCGTGGTCGACCTCGCCGTCGTGGAGCGGCGTGATGATCGGCAGCCAGATACCTTCGAAACGTGTGTGCATGAAAAGCCTCAAGGTGGAAACGGAGTGGGAAGGAACCGTTCCGCCGGCGGTGTGCCGGAGCGAGGCATGCGAGCAAGGAGAAAGAAACGACCTGCGTGCATCCCGTCCGGCATTCGCCTGACGGGACGCGACGTCCCCGTCAGTCGAGGAGTCGTTTTTTCAGTTTCAGCCCGGCCGCGCGCGCACCGGCCGCGATGGCGGCAAGGATCGAGGGCGAGCGCAGGGCAGCGGACATGGATGAACCGTGAAATGGGCTGAGCGGCGATCTTAACATCGGATCCGGCGCGTACGCGAGCGACGCGCGCCGTTTAGCAGAATTCGAGATTTGCTTTGCACGACAGATTGGAAAGCGCGCGGCGTCCGGCCGCTAGAATGCCCGCTTACGTTTCGATGACAGCGCGTACGCGTGCCGTCACGCACATTCACCACCACTGGAAACGGGGCATATCACGATGGCAAGCATCAACGGGATCGGCCGCTGGCTGCACACGGGCGCCGCGGCGGCGCTGGTCGTGGCGGCAACGGCCGCGCACGCGGACACGTCGATCCTGAACGTGTCGTACGACGTGACGCGCGAGCTGTACAAGGACATCAACACGAGCTTCGCCGCCGCGTACAAGCAGCAGACAGGCGAAACCGTGACGATCAAGCAGTCGCACGGCGCGTCGAGCGCGCAGGCGCTGTCGGTGCTGCAGGGGCTGCAGGCCGACGTCGTGACGATGAACCAGCCGAACGACATCGACCTGCTCGCCGAGCGCGGCCAGTTGCTGCCGAAGGACTGGCGCGCGCGCTTCCCAGACGGCAGCTCGCCGTACTCGACGACGATGGTGTTCCTCGTGCGCAAGGGCAATCCGAAGGCGATCAATGACTGGAGCGATCTCGCGAAGCCGGGTGTGCAGGTGATCATCGCGAACCCGAAGACGTCGGGTAACGGCCGCTACGCGTATCTCGCCGCGTGGGGCTACCAGAAGCAGAAGGGCGCGACCGACCAGCAGGCGCTCGACTTCGAGAAGGCGGTGTTCCGCAACGTCCCGGTGCTGGACTCGGGCGGCCGCGGCGCGACGACGACCTTCACGCAGCGCGGCATCGGCGACGTGCTCGTCACGTTCGAGAACGAGGTCGCGCAGATGGACACGGGCGCGTCGGGGGCGGAATTCGACGCCGTGTACCCGTCGGCGAGCATTCTCGCGGAGCCGCCCGTCGCCGTCGTCGACAAGGTCGTCGACAAGAAGGGCACGCGCAAGGTCGCGCAAGCGTATCTCGACTACCTGTACACGCCGCAGGCGCAGGAGATCATCGCGCGGCACCATCTGCGTCCGCGCGACGCGAACGTGCTGAAGAAGCATGCGGCCGAGTTCAAGCCGCTGAAGACGTTCAGCGTCGAGCAGGTTTTCGGCAGCTGGGCGAACGCGCAGAAGACGCACTTCGCCGACGGCGGCACGTTCGACCGCGTGATCGTCGACCGCAAGTAAGCACGCCGCACGCCGCGCGCGTGCCGGCGGGACGACCACGAAACCGGCCGCTCATGCGGCCGTTTTTTTGCGCCTCGCGCGGAAAGCCCGCTCCGCATCCCCGGCCGCCGCCTTCGCGTGCTACGCTCATCGCCTCCCTGCTTCAGGCCTCGCGCGATGAACGTCGATCCGTCCTCCCCAGCTTCCCGCGGCCGCGGCCGCAAGATCTGGTCGGGCACCCGCCCCGTGGTTGCATACGGGATGCCGCCGCTCGGCTGGCGCGACCTCTATCACCGTGCGCTGACGGTGAGCTGGCCCGTATTCTTCCTGTCGCTCGCGGTGCTGTTCCTGCTGCTCAACGGCGGCTTCGCGACGCTTTACCTGCTCGGCCACGCGCCGATCGCGAACCAGTCGCCGCCCGGGTTCGTCGGTGCGTTCTTCTTCAGCGTCGAGACGCTCGCGACGGTCGGCTACGGCGACATGCATCCGCAGACCGTCTACGCGCACCTCGTCTCGACCTTCGAGATCTTCATCGGGATGTCGGGCATCGCGCTGGCGACCGGCCTCGTGTTCGCGCGCTTCTCGCGGCCGCAGGCGAAGATCCTGTTCGCGCGTTACGCGATCGTGCGCCCGCTGAACGGGCAGATGACGCTGATGGTGCGGGCCGCGAATGCGCGCCAGAACGTGATCGCCGAAGCGCAGGCAAAACTGCGGCTGATGCGCCTGGAAGGCACGCACGAGGGTTATACGCTGCGCAAGATCCACGACCTGCCGCTCGTGCGCAGCGAGCATCCGATCTTCCTGCTCGGCTGGAACCTGATGCACGTGATCGACGAAACGAGCCCGCTGTTCGGTGAAACCGCCGAGTCGCTCGCTGCGCACGACGCGTCGCTGCTGATCACCATCGAAGGTTCCGACGAGACGACCGCGCAAGTCATGCAGGCGCGCTACTCATGGGCGCATGCGGAGATCCGCTGGCGTCACCGTTATGTCGACCTGATGCACGACGAAGGCGGCATCACGCACATCGACTACACGCATTTTCACGAAATCGTGCCGGTCGACGCCGATACGGACGAGCGCGGCTCGCCGGGCGTGGTGGTCGGGGCCGAGGCGGCGACGCAGGCGCCCGGGCCGGCTGCATGACACTGGCGAGCGGCGCGAACCGGCGCCGGCATTCGGTCGCGGCAGCCGCGATCGAATGCCGTGCCGTTCATGCATCACGCATGCAGCAGACGCACCGCTTCCCGCTGTTCGACCGCGACCGCGCGGCGATGGCCGTCGCGATCCTCGGCGCGCGCGACATAGTCGCCGAGCACGCCTTCGTGCGGCAGGAGGTGCGCGTCGAACGCGATCTTCAGCGTGCTGGCGAGCAGCAGGTCGGCCGCGGTGAAGTGATCGCCGACCAGCCAGCGGCTGTGGGCGAGCGTTTGCGCGAGCGCACGCTGCACGCGCGTGATGTTGCCCCAGCCGAAGGCGACGGGATTGCCCGACGCACCGGTGAATTTTTCGGCCATCGCGGGTTCGAGGCAGGTGGGCGTGAAGAACATCCATTGCAGGAAGCGGCCGCGCAGCGGATCGTCCGGCGCGATGCCGAGCCCGGCGCCCGGGCAGCGATCGGCGAGATAGAGCAGCACGGCGCCGGATTCGGCGAACGGTTCGCCGCCGTCGTCGAGCGCGGGCAGCTTGGCCATCGGATTGACCTGGACGAACGCGTCGCTGCCCTGTTCGTGCGAATGCAGGTCGATCGGCACGAGTTCGTAGACGGCGCCGATTTCCTCCAGCATCCACAGCGCCCGGAATGCCCGGGTCTTCGGCCAGTAGTAGAGCTTCATCGCGCCTCCGCGTCTCGGTATGCGTGTCGGTTCGGTGGATGCTCAAGCGTACCCGAGCGGGAGAGGTTCGGACAGGGGCGAAAGGCGGAAGCGGGTAACGAATTTCCCGCAAAGCCCGGCGCTGCCGAAGTTCATGAAATAACTAGTTATTGATTAACTAGTTATGAATTGATGCGTGAGCGCCCGGCCGATGCGGCAGTATCGGTGACGGGTCGCTCGAGCCCGGACGACGTTCGTCGACCGCGCGCGAAACACGAAAACCGGGTCACCCCGCGCGGGGCGACCGAGGGATTGAATTCAGGCCAGGCGGTCGCATTCGGCGAGTCAGGTGCTGCGTGACGCGCAGCGTGCCGGTGCGATCGCGCACGGAGAACAGCAACGAATGGCGAACGACGATCGCACCACGATCATTCCGCGACGCACGCCGGAATCGGCCGCGATGCGCGCGGAGCTCAAGCGGACGATGGCGATCACCGCGCGGCTCAACCGTCTGACCTTCGACGATGCGGACGAAGTCCGGGCATTGTTCGGAGAACTGATCGGCAAGCCGTTGGACGACGGCTTCCTGCTGATCCCGCCGTTCTACGCGACGGGTGGCGCCGATACGCGGATCGGCCGCAACGTGTTCGTCAACCAGAACTGCACGTTCTACGACCTCGGTGGCCTCGACATCGGCGACGACGTGATGATCGGCCCGAACGTCAGTCTCATCACGTCGGGCCATCCGGTCGAGCCGTCCCGCCGACGCGACGCCGTCGTCGCCCGGCCGATCGCGATCGGCCGCAACGTATGGATCGGCGCGGGCGCGACGATCATCGGCGGCGTGACGGTTGGCGAGAACGCGGTCGTCGGCGCGGGTTCCGTCGTGACGCGCGACGTTCCGCCGAATACGCTGGTCGGCGGAAACCCGGCACGGATCATCCGTTCGATTGCCGAATGACGGCGCTTGCGGGTGCGGCTCGCTGCGCAGCGAATGTGGACAACCGGCCGCGCCGTTCACTCGAAATGCTGTGGATTCGAACGGTGAGCGAGCACCCGGAGGTCGAATTTGCGAGGCTTTCCGGCATGTGACGCCGATCGCTGGCAGGGGCAGGAGCCGACGTTGCCGATGCGCCGGCGGAAAATGTCCGCGCCGGGCCGCTTGTGGATATCCCGGCCTCGAAACCACTCGGCATGCTGTGCATTTCACCGGTGAGTGCGACGTCGTGCGACCGGATGCGCGGGGCAGGGTGTGGACAACCGGGCTCCCGACGACGAAAAAAGCTGTGCCATCGAACGGTGAGTACCGTCGACCGATTGCGCGTGAGGCTTGCCGGGTGCGGACTTCCGGGCGTCGCGCGAAATCCGGAACGCCGCGCATTCTAGCGGCGCGTGCGGATCGGCGATAGCTCCGCGCGCGTATCGCGGTGTGGATATCCTGCCGTGCCGTTCACTCGAAGCGCTGTGTATTTCAATGGTGAGCGTCGCGCCCGGTCGAACCGGGTGTTGGCTTGCGCGCCCGTTCGCGATCGTCGATCGCGGCTTCGAGGGTCGCGCATTCTACCCGCACTCGCGATCGCGCGTTTCATTCGAGTATGTGCCGCGATGTGGATATCCGGTCGCCGAAACCAGTCGACGTGCTGTGTATTTCAGCGGTGAGCGCGGGCGCGTGCGGCTCGGCCATGTCGGTGCGAGTCCCGACCGACGGGCCTCGGCGGGGTTGCGGCCACCGCTGTTCATGCCTGAATCGGCGACTGCATTCGACACCGTGCCGACGCTCACCGTTGAATTTCACAGCGTTTCGAGTGGTCGTAGGGTGGGTTATCCACACCCGGGTCGGTGTCCTCTTTCGATCGCCGTGCCGCCGCTCACCATCGGAATTCACAGCGTTTCGAGTCGTCGTGGATCGCGCTATCCACACCGGGATCGGCGCGCTCTTTCGATCGAGTGCCGTCGCTCACCGTCGAATTTCACAGCGTTTCGATTCGTCGCGGGTTGGGATTTCCGCACCTGAGTAGGCATTTTCGTTCGGTCGCGTGCCGGCGCTCACCATCGAAATTCACAGGGTTTTTAGTGTCTGGCGGCGACGATATCCACACGCGGATCTGCGCCGCGTTCAGTTGCGCGACGGCATGTTCAGATGAACGCCAAAGCCGCGCCAGTGCTCGTGCGGGGACGCCCATCCGCGCAGAAACTGGCACCCGACGCGAGCCCGCCGCGCACATGCCTGCATTGCCGTGACGACCGGATCGCCGCTCCCGAGCAACGCGAGCGCGGACAGCGGTGTGGATATCGCACCGCCGAATCGACTCGCAAATCTGTGCATCCGACAGGTGAGAGCGAACGTCGCAGTGGCCGGGCGGGAATCCGGCGGTGTGGATATCTCCCGCCGGCATCGACTCGTCGCGCTGTGAATTTCAACGGTGAGCGTCGGCATCCGCTCGAACCGCGGAGCGATCGAGGTGTGGACATCCGGCCTTCGACGCGACTCGAAACCCTGTGCAATCGACCGGTGAGCACGCCCAACCGCTTCGCCCGCAGCCCGCGGCCCCCGGCATTGTGGACATCCCGCATCCGCGACCAATCCGAACGCTGTGCATCCGACGGGTGAGGACGCGCCCGTTCCGCCGCGCGAACCCTTGCCGCACGGCCCGCGAGCGCCCACCGCCGGGCCCGCGGGCCGTCTCCCGCATGTCCCCGCGTTTTCGAGGCAACCGCTTCGGCCACGCCGATATGCCTCCAGAAGCCGTCCGCCACCCCGCGCGAAAACTCACTCAATTCCCGGCCAAAACCTGCGCAGTTTTTCTCACTCCGGCGCCGCCCGAGCAAGATGAGAAAAAACTTTCTCGCCTTCCCGCGAAAAAATAGAGCCATCCAGTTGCTCCCCGGCCGGCGTCGCCCGACGCCCCGGTGCACGGCATAGAACACACAATCAGGAGACATCCCCATGACCGCCCGACTGCCTGTCGACGGCACGCCCGCTCTATCCGACTACCGCCTGACCGACAACCTGACCGCCACGCGCGGCCGGATCTTCCTGACCGGCACGCAGGCGCTGGTGCGCCTGTTGCTGATGCAGCGCGCGTCCGACACCGCGCAGGGCCTGAACACGGCCGGCTTCGTCAGCGGCTACCGCGGCTCGCCGCTCGGGATGGTCGACCAGCAGCTGTGGAAGGCGAAGAAACTGCTCGACGGCGGCGGCGTGCGCTTCCTGCCCGCGATCAACGAGGAACTCGGCGGCACCGCAGTGCTCGGCACGCAGCGCGTCGAGGCTGACCCGGAGCGCACCGTCGATGGCGTGTATGCGATGTGGTACGGCAAGGGCCCCGGCGTCGACCGCGCCGGCGACGCGCTGAAGCACGGCAACGCATATGGCTCGTCGCCGCACGGCGGCGTGCTGGTGGTGGCGGGCGACGACCACGGCTGCGTGTCGTCGTCGATGCCGCACCAGAGCGACTTCGCGATGATCGCGTGGCACATGCCGGTCGTGAACCCGTCGAACATCGCCGACATGCTCGAGTTCGGCCTGTACGGCTGGGCGCTGTCGCGCTTCTCGGGGGCGTGGGTCGGCTTCAAGGCGATCTCGGAGACCGTCGAGTCGGGCTCGACCGTCGATCTCGACGCGCTGCAGACGCAATGGCCGGCGCCGACGGGCTTCACGCCGCCGGCGGGCGGCCTGCACAACCGCTGGCCCGACCTGCCGAGCCTGACGATCGAGGCGCGTCTCGCGGCGAAGCTCGACGCGGTGCGCCATTTCGCGCGCACCAACAGCATCGACAAGTGGATCGCGCCGAGCGCGCACGCGAACGTCGGCATCGTCACGTGCGGCAAGGCGCATCTCGACCTGATGGAAGCGCTGCGCCGGCTCGACCTCACCGTCGCCGACCTGGAAGCGGCCGGCGTGCGGATCTACAAGGTCGGCCTGTCGTATCCGCTCGAGATGACGCGGATCGAAACCTTCGTCGACGGCCTGTCGGAAGTGCTCGTCATCGAAGAGAAGGGCCCGGTGATCGAGCAGCAGATCAAGGATTACCTGTACAACCGCGCGGACGGTGCGCGCCCGCGCGTGCTCGGCAAGCACGATGCCGAAGGCGCGTGCCTGCTGTCCGAGCTGGGCGAACTGCGCCCGTCGCGCATTCTGCCGGTGTTCGCCACGTGGCTCGCGCGTCACAAGCCGGCGCTCGATCGCCGCGAGCGCGTCGTCGATCTCGTCGCGCCGCAGATCCTGTCGAACGAGGCGGACGCGGTGAAGCGCACGCCGTACTTCTGCTCGGGCTGCCCGCACAACACGTCGACGAAGGTGCCGGAAGGCTCGATCGCGCAGGCCGGCATCGGCTGCCACTTCATGGCGTCATGGATGGAGCGCGACACGACGGGCCTGATCCAGATGGGCGGCGAGGGCGTCGACTGGGCCGCGCACGCGATGTTCACCAACACGAAGCACGTGTTCCAGAACCTCGGCGACGGCACCTACTTCCATTCGGGCATTCTCGCGATCCGCCAGGCGGTCGCCGCGAAAGCGAACATCACGTACAAGATCCTCTACAACGATGCGGTCGCGATGACGGGCGGCCAGCCGGTCGACGGCAGCATCTCGGTGCCGCAGATCGCGCGGCAGGTCGAGGCGGAAGGCGTGTCGCGCTTCGTCGTGGTGTCCGACGAACCGGAGAAGTACGACGGCCATCACGGCTTGTTCCCGAAGGGCACGACGTTCCATCACCGCAGCGAGCTCGACGCGGTGCAGCGCGAGCTGCGCGAGACGCCGGGCGTCACCGTGCTGATCTACGACCAGACCTGCGCGGCCGAGAAGCGCCGCCGCCGCAAGAAGGGCGAGTTCCCCGACCCGGACAAGCGCCTGTTCATCAACGACGCGGTGTGCGAAGGCTGCGGCGACTGCGGCGTGCAGTCGAACTGCCTGTCCGTCGAGCCGCTCGAGACGCCGCTCGGCCGCAAGCGCCGCATCGACCAGTCGTCATGCAACAAGGATTACTCGTGCGTGAACGGCTTTTGCCCGAGCTTCGTGACGGTCGAAGGCGCGGCGCTGAAGAAGGCCGCGGGCGCGGCGTTCGACGAGGCGGCGCTCGCCGTGCGCGTCGACGCGCTGCCCGTGCCCGCGACGCATCTCGACGCGGCGCCGTACGACATGCTCGTCACCGGCGTGGGCGGCACGGGCGTCGTGACGGTCGGCGCGCTGATCAGCATGGCCGCGCACCTCGAAGGCAAGAGCGCGTCGGTGCTCGACTTCATGGGCTTCGCGCAGAAGGGCGGCTCGGTGCTGTCGTTCGTGCGGATCGCGTCGAGCGACCGGTGGCTGAACCAGGTGCGCATCGACACGCAGCAGGCCGACGTGCTGCTCGCGTGCGACATGGTCGTCGGCGCGAGCGCCGAGGCGCTGCAGACGGTGCGCCATGAGCGCACGCGAATCGTCGTCAACACGCACCGGATTCCGAACGCGTCGTTCGTGCAGAACCCCGACGCAAACCTGCACGCGGATGCGCTGCTCGAAAAAATGCACCATGCGGCCGGTGAAGGCTACCTGTCGAGCTGCGACGCGCAGGCGCTCGCCGCGAAGTTCCTCGGCGATTCGATCGGCGCGAACATCCTGATGCTGGGCTACGCATGGCAGCACGGCCTCGTGCCGGTGTCGCTCGCCGCGATGATGCGCGCGATCGAGCTGAACAACGTCGCGGTGCCGATGAACAAGCTCGCGTTCGCGATCGGCCGGATGGCGGCCGGCGACGCTGCAGGCCTCGATGCGTTGTGGAACGCGCGTCACGCGGTGGCCGCGGCGGTTTCGCCCGAAACGCTCGCCGAACTGATCGCCGATCGCGAAGCGCGCCTCGACGCATACGGCGGCGCGCGATACGTTGAGCGCTACCGCGCGCTGGTGAGCGCGGCGCGCGCGAAGGGCGACGATGCGCTGACGCGTGCCGTCGCGACGACGTTCTACCGGCTGCTCGCGGTGAAGGACGAATACGAAGTCGCGCGGCTGTATGCGGACGGTGCGTTCCGCACGGCGCTCGAAGCGCAGTTCGAAGGCGTGCCGGGGCAGGACTATCGCGTGAAGTTCAACCTGGCGCCGCCGACGGTTGCGAAGGCCGGGCGCGACGGCAGCGCGCCGAAGAAGCGCGTGTTCGGCCAGTGGATGTGGCCGGTGCTCGGCACGCTCGCGCGCGTGCGCGGCCTGCGCGGCACGTGGCTCGATCCGTTCGGCCGCACCGCCGAGCGCAGGATGGAGCGCGCGCTCGCGGACGACTACGAGACGACGCTCACGCGCGCGCTCGCCGCGACGACCGCCGGCAACGCGGCACAGGTCGCGCAGCTTGCGGATCTTCACGCCCGCGTGCGCGGCTTCGGTCACGTGAAGGTGCGCAACCTCGCGGGCGTGAAGCGCGCGGAGCGCGAGCTCGCGCTGCAACTCGGCATCGACGCGGCGACGAGCGCGGCCGTGCAGCACGCGCTCGACGAGATGAAGGGCGCGGGGATGCTGAAGGGAATCCCGGTCGTGATCGCGAAGTGACGCGAACACGCGAGGATGTGAAAACGGCGACGCCTTCGCGTCGCCGTTTTTTTATCGGCAAGCCGAGCAATCGCGCCGCGGCGCGGCCGCTCAGATGATCCCTTTCTTGCGCGTCGACAGCGCCGTTTCCGACAGATCGATCTCGCGGATCAGCTTCGTCAGCGTCTCGTCGGAAATCTTGCTTTCGCTGCGCAGCCGGTACAACACCGAACGTTCCGCGCGCACCGCCGCGATCCGCATCTGCAGCTCCATCGTTTCGGTCTGCTTGGCTTCCGCGCGCGGCGTCGGGCCGTCCTCGGCGAGCGCGGCCAGGCGCCGGCGATACTGGTCCATCACGCGCGCGGAGATGTCCGCGCAGCGCGCGGCGCCCGATTCGTCGAGATCGGCCGAGATCGCGTCGTGCGACGAGTCGATCGCGCGAATCGCGGCCTGCGCGGCGGCCGCGCGCGCGGTGCGCTCCTCGTCGGCGAGCGGATTGCGCGTCGAGCGCACGCCGCGCAGCAGCAACGGCAGGCCGATCACCGCGACGACCAGCGAACCGAGGATCACCGCCGACGCGACGAAGATCGCGGTGTCGCGCCCGGGCAGCGGCGCGCCGTCGGACAGCGCGACGGGGATCGACAGCACGCCCGCGAGCGTGACCGCGCCGCGCACGCCGCCGACCGTCATCACCGCGATCGTGCGGACGCCGGCCATCGTGCCCGCGAGGCCGTGGCGGGCGGCGCGGCGGCTCGCGATCCAGCGCAGCAGCCAGACCCACAGGAAGCGGATCGCGTACAGCGCGAGCATCATCGCGCATACATTGAAGATCATCCGGCCGACGAGCGCGTCGCTCGTGTGATGCGCGTCGACGAGCGCGCGGCCGATGATGTGCGGCAGCTGCAGCCCGAGCATGATGAACACCATGCCGTTGAACACGAACTCGATCATCGCCCACGTGCTCTCGGCGCGCACGCGCGACGCGACCGTGCTTTTGCGGGAGAAGCTCGTGTAGTTCATCATCATCCCGGCCGACACGGCCGCGAGCACGCCCGACAGCTCCAGGTGCTCGGCGAACAGATAGGCGGCGAACGGCACGAGCAGCGTCATCACGATGCCGGGGGCCGGGTCGCCTTCCTGCTCGGCGTTCAGGAACCGCGTCGACAGCGCGCTGAACACCCACGACACGATCGCGCCCGTCGCGAGCCCGCCGGCGGCGACGATCACGAACGTGATCGACGCATCGCGCAGCGAGAACACGCCGGTGAGCGCGGCCGCGACCGCGAACTTCAGCGCGACCAGGCCCGACGCGTCGTTCATCAGCGCCTCGCCTTCGAGGATGTGCATCAGTTGCGGCGGAATCCGCCCCTTGCCGGCGATGCCCGACAGCGCGACCGCGTCGGTGGGCGACAGCACGGCCGCGAGCGCGAACGCGATCGGCAGCGGCAACTCGGGTATCAGCCAGTGCGCGAAGTAGCCGACTGCGAGTACCGTCATGAACACGAGCCCGAACGCGAGCATCAGGATCGCGCGGCGCTGCAGGTACAGCTCGCGTTTCGGAATCCGCCAGCCGTCCGCGAACAGCAGCGGCGGAATGAACAGCAGCATGAAGATTTCGGGATCGAACGTGACGTGCAGGTTCAGCTTCGGCCATGCGAGCATCGCGCCGAACGCGATCTGCATCAGCGGCAGCGGCAATTGCAGTGGCAGGATGCGCGTGACCGCGCCGGACAGCGCGACGGTCAGCAGCAGGATCAGGACTGTGAAGACGATTTCCATCGATACGGCGATTGTGGAGAATGAAACGACCGTACGGAGTTTAGCGTGGCGACGTGACGGGTGCGTTCGAGTGCGCCGGTGCGCATGCACGCGAACGGTGCATCCGGCCTGCGCCACGCTGGTGCGGCGCCGCCGCACGCAGGCGCGGCGCGGGTGATCGGCCCTTGCACGGACCTTGCTTGATGCTTGCCTACCGTCCGGCACCGGCCGGACAACCGAGGATTCCACCATGACATTGCGCGCGCCGTTTCAAGCACTCGCCGCGTTCGGCTGCATCGCCAGGAGGGCGCCATGACGATCGTGCAACAGGAGCGTCCGGCCACCGCTTCGCCGTATCGTTTCGAGCGGGAGATGAGCTCCGGCCTCGAACGCCTCGCGACGCAGCATCGCGACCTGACGCTCACGACCGTGTTCCAGCCGATCTTCAGCCTGTCGCACCAGCGTGCGGTGGGCTACGAGGCGCTATTGCGCGCCCACGACGCGCTCGACCGGGCGGTGTCGCCGCTCGACGTGTTCGGCGAGGCCGCGCGCCAGGGCGAACTGCTGCAGCTCGACCGGCTCGCGCAGGCGCTGCATCTCGAGAACTTCGCGCTGCTCGGCGCCGAGCGCGAGTGGCTGTTTCTCAACGTGCATCCGGGCGTGCTCACCGACCCGTTCCAGGCCGCCGCGCTGCTCGCGAACCTGAAGCGGATCGGCATGCCGCCGCGCCGCGTCGTGCTCGAAGTGCTCGAGCAGCGCGCGGAGGACATCGAGCGGCTCGCCGAAGCCGTGCGCGAATTCCGCGCGCAGGGTTTCCTGATCGCGCTCGACGATTTCGGCGCCGGCCACTCGAACCTCGAGCGGATCTGGCAGCTGAACCCGGACATCGTGAAACTCGACCGGATCATGCTGTCGCACGCGGCGCACCGCACGGGGCTCACCGCGATCCTGCACGGGCTCGTCACGCTGCTGCACGAGGCCGGCAAGCTCGTGCTCGTCGAGGGGATCGAGACCGAGCACGACGCGCAGATCGCGCTGTCGTGCGAGGCCGATTTCGTGCAGGGCTATTACTTCGGCCGTCCGGCGCCCGGGCTGCCCGACAGCGCGACGGCGACCGGCTGCATCGGCGAGCTGACCGAGCGTTTTCGGCAACAATCCGAAGCGCGCGAGCGGCGCGACGCGCAGCGGCTCGCGCCGTACCTGCGCGCGTTCGAGCGTGCGGCCGAGCGGGTGGCGGCCGGCGAGCCGCTCGACGAGGTGTGCTGGAACTTCCTCGCGCTCGACGCCGCCGCGCGCTGCTTCCTGCTCGACGCGCGGGGCCGCCAGGCGGGCCGCAACGTCGTGCTGCGCGCGGACCGCGCGCTCGCCGAGGCGCGCTTCTCGCCGCTGTCCGACGCGCAGGGGGCGAACTGGTTGCGCCGGCCATATTTCCGCACGGCGATCGCCGAGCCCGGACGCGTGCAGGTGACGCGCCCGTACTTGTCGATCAACGAGGCGCAGCCCTGCGTGACGCTGTCGGTGGCCGTGCGCATCGGCGATGCGCAGCATGTGCTGTGCGGCGATATCGACTGGATCGACGAGGAAGCGGATGGCGCATAGCGACGGCGTCGCGCTGGCGCCGTTCACGCCGCTCGGCTAGGATGCGCGAATTGTCCTGACGATTCGCGAGCCGCCGATGAACCGAACCGCCGCTTCCTCCGTCCTCCTCGAAGTGATCGCCACCACCGTCGGCGACGCGAAGGCCGCCGCCCGCGCGGGCGCCGACCGCCTCGAACTCGTGACCGCGATCAGCGAAGGCGGGCTGACGCCGAGCGTCGGCCTGATCGAGGCCGTCGTGGCCGCCGTGGCGATTCCGGTGAACGTGATCGTGCGGCCGCACAGCCGCTCGTTCGTCTACGATGCCGACGACCTGCGCGTGATCGAGCGCGACGTGCGCGCGGCCGTCGCGGCCGGTGCGAACGGCGTCGTGTTCGGTGCGCTCGATGCGCGCGGCGACGTCGATCTCGATGCGCTCGCGCGCGTCGCGGCGGCCGCGGACGGGCGCGACCTGACGTTCCATCGCGCATTCGACGTGTCGCGCGACCTCAATGCCGCGTTCGATGCGCTGCTGCGCGTGCCGGCCGTCACGTCGGTGCTGACCTCGGGCGGCCATCCGTCGGTGCTCGACGCGGTCGCGACGATCACGCGGCTGGTCCGGCAGGCGGCGGGCTCGACCTGCACGGTGCTGGCCGGCTCGGGGCTCACGATCGACGCGGTCGGTGATTTCGTTCGCGCCACCGGCGTGCGCGCGGTGCATTTCGGCTCGGGCGTGCGGCCGCGCGGTGAAGTGCTGGCGCCGGTCGACGAACAGCGCGTCGAGCGCGTGCGCGCGGCGCTCGACGGTGCGGCGGCGCATGTGTGACGGGCGGCGCTGAAAGCCGCGCGCCGACGATCGGGCGAAAAAAAGCCGGGGCATGCCCCGGCTTTTTCGTCTGCAAGCCAAACGCGCTGCAGTCGCTTACGCGTTCTCCGCCAGTGCGTCGGCCTGGCTCGCGCGGATGCCGAGGCGCTCGAACAGCGCGCGGTCGCGCTGCGTCTGCGGGTTGCTCGTGGTCAGCAGCTGGTCGCCGTAGAACATCGAGTTCGCGCCCGCGAGGAAGCACATCGCCTGCATCGCGTCGTCGAGCTGCTCGCGGCCGGCCGACAGGCGCACGACGGCCTTGGGCATCGTGATGCGCGCCACCGCGATCGTGCGCACGAACTCGAACGGGTCGAGCGGTGCGGTGCCTTCGAGCGGCGTGCCTTCGATCGCGACGAGGTTGTTGATCGGCACCGATTCCGGATACGGGTTCAGGTTCGCGAGCTGCGAAATCAGGCCCGCGCGTTCGCGGCGCGATTCGCCCATCCCGATGATGCCGCCGCAACACACGTTGATGCCCGCATCGCGCACGCGGTCGAGCGTGTCGAGACGATCCTGGTACGTGCGCGTCGAGATCACCTGGCCGTAGAACTCCGGCGACGTGTCGAGGTTGTGGTTGTAGTAGTCGAGGCCCGCGTCGGCGAGCTGCTGCGCCTGCTCGTTTTCCAGCATGCCGAGCGTCATGCAGGTCTCGAGGCCCAGTTCCTTCACGCCGCGCACCATCTCGGTCAGCGCCGGCATGTGGCGCTCCTTCGGGTTGCGCCAGGCGGCGCCCATGCAGAAGCGGCTCGCGCCGTTCGCCTTCGCCGCGCGCGCGGCGTCGAGCACCGTGTCGACGTCCATCAGCTTCTCGGCCTTCAGGCCCGTTTCGTGATGCGACGATTGCGAGCAGTAGCCGCAATCTTCCTCGCAGCCGCCCGTCTTGATCGACAGCAGCGTCGACAGCTGCACCGCGTTCGCGTCGAAATGCTCGCGATGCACCTGCTGCGCGCGGAACATCAGGTCGTTGAACGGCAGTTCGAACAGCGCGACGACGTCGGCGACGCGCCAGCGCTGCGGCGCCGGAGCGGCCACGGGGATCGCGTCGGGTTGCACGGCGGCGGTCTGGGCTTGGGTCATGGTGGTTTTCCTGTCGTGAATGCGGGGATCGTGAGGTCAATGCCGCGCGTGGCGCAGCGTATCGACGAGCGTGGCGATGTCGAGCATCGCCGCCGCGGATTCGGGGGCGGCCGGCGCCAAGTGCGCGATGCGGCCGAGGAGCGGCGCGCGGTGCTCGCGCGCGAGCCAGTCGCGGATCGTCGCGACGTTCTCGTCGGCGTACGACATGGCCGGGTCGACGTGGTTCGCGACCCAGCCGGCGAGCGTGAGGCCGCGCTGGCGAATCGCGTCGGCCGTGAGCAGCGCGTGGCTGATGCAGCCGAGCCGCATGCCGACGACGAGCACGACGGGCAGGCCGAGCGCGACCGCGAGGTCGGCCGTGTCCTGCGTGTCGTTCAGCGGCACGCGGAAGCCGCCGACGCCTTCGACGACGACGACGTCCGCGCGCGTCAGCGCTTCGCGGTGGCTCGCGACGATCGTGTCGAGGTCGAGCGTCACGCCTTCCTGCGCGGCGACGATGTGCGGTGCGGCGGGTGCCTTCAGCAGGAACGGCGTGCGCAGCTCGGGCGGCAGCGCGACGTTTGCGGCCGCGTCGAGCTGGTCGGCGTCCTCGTTGTGCCAGACGCCGTCGCGTTCGTACGCGCCGGCGGCGACGGGCTTCAGCGCGGCCGCGCGCAGCCCGTGCCGCGCGAAGCCGTGCAGCATCGCGGCCGACACGAAGGTCTTGCCGATCTCGGTGTCGGTGCCGGTGACGAAGAGGGAAAGCGGGGCCGTCATGCCGCAGCTTCCTCGGGGGGCAGCGAACGTGCGTGAGCGTCGGGGTGGTCCGCCCCCTCGCTGGCCTCGATCAGCGCGGTTTCGAGCCGCGCGAGATCGTCGAACGAATGCGCGGCCGACAGCGAGATGCGCAGCCGCGACGTGCCGGCGGGCACCGTCGGCGGCCGGATCGCGGGCACCCACAGGCCGTGCGCGTCGAGCGAGCGCATCGCCGCGAGCGTCGCGTCGTTGCTGCCGATCACGAGCGGCTGCACGGCCGTATGCGAGTCGACCGGCTGCCAGCGCGTCATGCGCAGCAGCGCGCGCGTGCGCTCGATCAGCGCGGCGAGGTGCGCGCGTCGCGCATCGCCTTCGTCGCCGCCGATCACCTTCAGGCTCGCCGAGACCGCATGCGCGACGGCCGGCGGCGCGGCCGTCGTGAAGATGTAGCTGCGCGCGCGCTGGATCATCCATTCGATCACGGTCTCGTGCGCGACGACGAACGCGCCCGCGACGCCGGCGGCCTTGCCGAGCGTGCCGACGTACACGAGGTTCGGCGAGCGCAGCGCGGCGGCCGCGAGCGCGCCGCGGCCTTGCGGGCCGAGCACGCCGAAGCCGTGCGCGTCGTCGACGACGAGCCACGCGCCGTGGCGTTCGGCCAGCGCGACGAGTTCGGCGAGCGGCGCGATGTCGCCGTCCATGCTGAACACGGTGTCGCTGACGATCAGTTTCGTTTCGGCGTCCGATGCATCGAGCAGCGCGGCGAGCGCGGCCATGTCCGCATGCGGGTAGACCTGCACGGTCGCACGCGACAGCCGGATTCCGTCGATCAGCGACGCGTGGTTCAGCGCGTCCGAGAAGATCGTCGCGTGTTTGCCGGTGAGGGCTGTCATCGCGGCGAGGTTCGCCATGTAGCCGGTGCTGAAGTACAACGCGCGCGGTGCATCGGAGAAGCCGCCCGCGAAGGCGGCGAGTTCGTCCTCGAGCGTCGCGTGCGCGCGCGAATGGCCGCCGAGCAGATGCGAGCCGCCGCTGCCGGAGCCGTAGCGCTGCGCGCCTTCGCCGAACGCGGCGACGAGCGCGGGGTGCGCGGCGAGGCCGAGGTAATCGTTGCTCGCGAAGCCGACGATGTCGCGGCCGTCGACGCGCATGTGCGCGTCGCAGGCGGTGTCGGCGGTGCGGCGCACGCGTCGCAGGCCCTGCGCGTCGAGTTCGGCGAGGCCGCGCTGCAGCGTGTCGAGCAGGGGCATGGTCGTTTCCCGTGAGGATTGCTTCATCGCGCCACCTCCGCGAGCGTCGCGTCGAGCGTGTCGCGCGTGCGTTGCGCGAGCCACGCGATGTCGTCGTCGCTCATCACGTACGGCGGCATCAGGTACACGGTCGTGCCGATCGGGCGCAGCAGCAGCTCGCGTTCCAGCGCGCGTTCGAAGAAGCGCCGCGAGAAGCCGCGTGCCGCGTCGCCGTCGAGCGCGACGTCGAAGGCGAATAGCGTGCCGCGCTCGCGCAGGTGACGCACCTGCGGGTGCGCGTCGAGCGGCGCGAGCGCGGCGCGCATCGCGGCCGACTTGCGCGCGTTGCTCGCGAGCACGTCGTCGCGCGCGAACAGGTCGAGCGTCGCGACCGCCGCGCGGCACGCGAGCGGGTTGCCGGTGTACGAATGCGAATGCAGGAAGCCGCGCGTCGTGTCGTCGTCGTAGAAGGCCGCGAACACGTCGTCGCGCGTGAGCACGAGCGACAGCGGCAGGTAGCCGCCGCTGATGCCCTTCGACAGGCACAGGAAATCGGGCCACACGCCGGCCTGCTCGCAGGCGAAGAAGGTGCCGGTGCGGCCGCAGCCGACCGCGATCTCGTCGGCGATCAGGTGCACGCCGAATTCGTCGCACAGCGCGCGCAGCCCGCGCACGTACGACGGATCGTGCATCGCCATGCCGGCCGCGCATTGCACGAGCGGCTCGACGATCAGCGCGGCGATCCGGTCGGCGCGTTCGGCGAACAGACGCCGCACGTCGTCGAGCGCGCGGCCCGCGACGTCGGCGGCCGTCTCGCCCGGCAGCGCGCCGCGTGCGTCGGGCGACGCGACCACGTGTGCATGGCGGATCAGCGGGTCGTACGCATCCTTGAACAGCGCGACGTCGGTCACGCCGAGCGCGCCGATGGTCTCGCCGTGATAGCTGTTCGCGACGCACACGAATTCGCGCTTGTCCGCGCGGCCGCGGTTGCGCCACGCGTGGAAGCTCATCTTCAGCGCGATTTCGACCGCCGACGCGCCGTCCGACGCGAAGAACGCATGACCGAGCGTGCGCGCGGTGAGTGCGTGCAGCCGCTCGGCGAGCTCGATCGCCGGCTCGTGCGTGCAGCCGGCGAGCATCGCGTGCTCGAGCGTGTCGAGCTGGTCCTTCAGCGCCGCGTTGATGTCCGGGTTCGCATGGCCGAACAGGTTCACCCACCACGAGCTGATCGCGTCGAAGTAGCGGCGCCCGTCGCGGTCGTACAGCCACAGGCCCGCGCCGCGCGCGACAGGGATGAGCGGCAGGCGCTCGTGGTGCTTCATCTGGGTGCAGGGATGCCAGACCGCGCGCAGGCTGCGCGCGACCCAGTCGTCGGTGGCTGGCGTACTCAAGGCAACTCCGGGGGTAAAACGGCGGCGGGCATCGAACGGGATGCCGCGCGGCGACGGACGGAAAACGCGCTGAGATTAGCGTGTTCCGCCGCACGTTGCACTACCGGTTACAAACACCGCAAAGCCTTGCTGGGCGGGAGTTCGGCGCAGATGCGAGGTGCTCGGGACGGTACGCGCCAGAAGCCCAGAAATGACCGCAGATGACGACGTTCGAGTGAGACCCCCCGACAGAAAAAAATCGTGGGCAGGCGGATGCCGACGGGCGAAAAATCGGGGCGGGAAGCGCGACGCGACGTGCACGGTCGCCGGCGAATGGCGCGCGGATTCCGGCGCGGCCGGGGTTCAGGAAACGCCCGAAAACGACCCCGGACGGCGTTGCGGGCCAGGCGCTCTTCGGGCGGCACATGCGGCCGCGTGAACGGGCGTGCGAACGCCGCCGCGGGCCGCGGCGCGCGTTCATGAAACGGAGAAGGGGGAAGGGGAGAGACGCGGGCAGCGCCCGCCCCGGAGCGCCGCGGCTCGCGCGTCAGCGCGAAGCCAGTGCGCGCGAGTTGGCGCTGCCGTCGTCGGCCGTTTGCGTCGCGTTCGCGTTCCACACGACGCGGTCGTTGACCGCATACAGCCGACATGCGCCCGCACCCTGCTTCGAGCAGTTGTCGAGCGCGAGCGCCATCGGATCGTCGCCGCCTTCGGCCCACGACCATGCGCCTTCAGCGGACACCGCGAATGCACGGCTCGGATGCTGGTTCAGGAAGCGGCGATAGCCTTCGCGGCCGGCTTCGTCGAGGAACGGCACGGCGTCGACCGCATCGATCGACGCATAGCCGGTCGCATTCGGTTCGTGCGGGTTGGCGACCGCGTAGCGCACCGAGGTCGGCAGATTCAGGTCCGCGAGGAACGCATTGACGGCCGGCCACCACACGGGCACGCCGTCGCGATCGACGATCAGCCGGTGCGCGTCGTCCTTGTAGCGGCCGAAATCGATGAATTGCGCCTGCGTGCCGTGCGACACGTACGCGTCGTGCATCTGCGCGACGAGCGCGGGAGTCCACACCGAATCGTTGTCGCCGTACAGCCACAGCGAACGTACAGCCGTATGCGCGCCGTAATGGTCGAACGCATCGACGAGATTGCGCTGCCAGCCGTCGCACAGATCCTGGCGCAGCCCGCCGGAGAAGTTGATGATGCCGCGCACGCCGGGCGCCGCTTCGGTGCCGTACGCGACCGACACGAGGCCGCCGTGCGACGTGCCCGCGACCACGATGCGCGACGCATCGACGTACGACTGGCGCGACATGTAGCGGACCGTCGCGTCGACGTCGGCGGCCTGCGTGAGCCCGTTCTTGCCGACGTTGCAGCCTTCCTGCTGGTACGAGCCGCCCGACCCCGCGAAACCCTGGCGGTTTGGCGCGATCACCGCATAGCCGCGGCGCACGAATTCGCGCGCGAACGCGAGCGGCCGGCTGCGCGGCTGCTGATGGAGGTCACCGGTGTTCTTGCCGTGGTTGAAGACGACGAGCGGGAAGGGGCCGGGGCCGTTCGGCTTGAACAGCGTGGCCTCGAGCATCACGGCGCCCGAGGCATCGGCCGGAATGCTGATGATTTGTTCGTTGAGGTTGGCGGCGACCTGCGGGAGGCCCGAATCGCCGTAATCGAAGCGCTCGGCGTGGGCGAGCGAGCCGCCGGCCGTGGCCGCGCCGGCGTTTGCGCCCGGCAGCGCACCGGCCTGAGCGGCCGACAGCGCACAGGCCGCCATCCATCCCACCAATACCTTGCTGAACGCCATTCGTAAGCCCTGCCATGCAACATGACCAATCTGAGGGCCATCCTAGCCCGACAAATTCAGGTTGTGCAATGCGGGAATTACCCGGCGTCTGACATGGCAACTATTTATCAGCGTTCACTTACTTCGCCGTCGACATAGCGCCAGAAACCGTGCTCGTCGCGGGTGAACCGGCTCGTCTCGTGGAGCCGGTACGCCCGCCCGCCGACCTTGTAGCGGGCCACGAATTCGACCTCCGCGTGCCGTTCGTCGAGCGGCGCATGGCGCTTGATCGCGAGGCCGAGCCAGCGCGGCGCGTCGGGCGCATCCGGGTCCGCATCGAGATCGGCCGGACAGGTGCGCGCGTCCCAGGTCGCGCGCAGGTAGTCGGTCGCGCCGAGCACGTACGCGCTGTACCGCGAGCGCATCAACTCGAGCGCGGTCGGCGCGGCTTCGCCGTCGTCGATGAAGCGGCCGCAGCAGGCCGCATAGCGCGGCGCCGGGGCTTTGCCGGCAGGCGCCGGGGACGCGCCGCCGCACGGGCACGCGTCAGGTCGGTTCAAAATCATGCGAATCGCGAATTAACGACGTCGGGTTGTGATGCCGGCTCACCAACTGAGCTCGACGCCGTCGTACTGGAAGAAACGGCCGTTGGACTGCGAAACGTCCGCGCCGGCCTCCGCGATCACGCGGCGCATGCCGGTCACGCTGGTTTCCGGATCGATCGCGGCCTGCGCGCCGCCCATGTCGGTGCGCACCCAGCCGGGATGGAGCGAGATGCATGCGGCGTGGCGCGTCTGCAGCGACGCGATGCGCAGCACGTCGTTCAGCGCGGCCTTGCTCGCGCGGTACAGCCAGCCGGTCGTGCCGGTCGCCTCGGCGATGCTGCCCATCCGGCTCGAGACGACGGCCAGCACGCCGCGCGCGTCTTCGACGAGCGGCAGCAGGATCGGCAGCAACTGCATCGGCCCGCGCACGTTCGTGTGCATCACCGCGTCGAAATCCTCGGCGCCGATGGTTTCGACGCCTTCGGTGCGCGGCCCGTACACGCCCGACACGAGCACGGCGGCGTCGAGCCGTTCGCCGTCGAGCTTCCAGCCGAGCGCCGCGATCTGTTCGGGCTGCGCGATGTCGAGTGCGTGCGCGTGCGCGCCGAGTTCGCGCAGCGCGGCGAGCGACGCGTCGTCGCGCGCGGTCGCGATCACGTTCCAGCCGTCGCGCCGGTATTGCCGGACGAATTCGCGTCCGAGGCCGCGCGATGCGCCGACGATCAATACGGTTTTCATGTTCGCCGCTCCTTCGCAGTGCACCGCCGTCGCGGCAGTGTCGGTGTCAGATCAGTTCGATGCCCGTCGCGGCCGGGCGCGCGATGCGTCTTCGGCCGCGACGGCGCGGGCGTACGTTACTTCGCGTCGTCGCACGGCTTCAGCGTGTCGGCGACCGCCTGCGCGACGTCGTCGAGCCGTGCGGCATCCGCCGCGACCATGTCGTTGTCGGGCGCGTGCTGGCCCCGCGCGGTCAGCGCCGCGACGCAGCGCTTGTAGGTCGCATCGAGCGCGTCGAAGTTCGACACGGACATCCCGAGGTTGCGCATCCGCCCGTCGTGCACGCCGTACACGAGCCCGTGCACCGTGAGCGACTGGCCGCGCGCCCACGCGTCGTTGACGATCGTCGTGCGGCACACGTTGACGACCTGCTCGATCGAGTTCAGCTCGATCAGGCGGCGATAGCGCGCCTCGCCGACCGGCCATTCGTCGAGCAGCGCCGCGTGGCGCTCGCGCACGTCCTGCACGTGATGCAGCCAGTTGTCCGCGAGGCCGACGCGGCGGTTGTGGAGCGCCGCGTTCACGCCCGAGCAGCCGTAGTGGCCGACGACCATGATGTGCTTCACGCGCAGGATGTCGACCGCGAACTGGATCACCGACAGGCAGTTCAGGTCGCTATGGACGACGACGTTCGCGATGTTGCGGTGCACGAACACTTCGCCCGGCGGCAGGCCGATGATCTGGTTCGCGGGCACGCGCGAATCCGAACAGCCGATCCACAGATATTCCGGCGCCTGCTGGTCGGCGAGACGCGCGAAGAAGTCGGGATCGTCGGCGAGCTGGCGCTTGACCCAGGCGTCGTTGTTGTCGAACAGATGTGAAAGCGGATTGTCTTGGGTATTCATCGGTGTGGATTCCGTTGGCGGAAAGCGGGTCGATAACGGGTTCGATTCGATTGGATCCGGTCGCGTGTCAGGCGGCGCGCTGCGCGTCGCCTGCGTCGTCACCGGCGTCCGGCGTCGCGTCGAAGCGCGCGGGGAAGCGCACGCTGAAGCGCAGCGACGCGTCGTACGGGAAAAAGTCGGGCAACTCGCCCTGCAACAGCTTGTCCTTGCTGGCCTGCCACAGCGCGGGCTCGAAAAAATCCGCGTGATGCTTCATGAAGACCGTCCGCACGCGCGGGTCGCCGAGCAGGAACGGTCCGTAGGTTTCCGGAAAGATGTCGTGCGGGCCGACGGTATACCACGGCTCGCCGGACAGTTCGTCTTCCTCGTTGCGCGGCGGCGGCACGCGCCGCACGTTGCAATCGGTCAGGTACTCGATCTCGTCGTAGTCGTAGAACACGACGCGGCCGTGACGCGTGACGCCGAAGTTCTTGTACAGCATGTCGCCCGGGAAGATGTTGGCCTTCATCAGCTCCTTCACCGCGTTGCCGTATTCCTTCACGCCGTGCTCGACGTCCGCGTCGGTGCCGTTCTGCAGGTAAAGGTTGAGCGGCGTCATCCGGCGCTCGATGTACAGGTGCTTGATCACGAGATTGCCGTCCTCGTATTCGAGCAGCGACGGCACTTCCTTCTCCAGCTCGCGCACGAGCGCATGGTCGAGCCGCGACAGCGGCAGCGCGACGCTCGAATACTCGAGCGTGTCGGCCATCCGCCCGAGACGGTCGTGGCGCTTCACGAGCTGGTACTTTTCCATGATCTGCGCGCGCGTCGTTTCCTTCGGCGGCGGGAAGTGATCCTTGATGATCTTGAACACGTACGGGAACGACGGCAGCGTGAACACGAGCATCACGAGGCCCTTGATCCCGGGCGCGATGATGAAGCGGTCGCTCGAATGCGACAGATGGTGCAGCAGGTCGCGGTAGAACAGGTTCTTGCCTTGCTTTTGCAGCCCGACCGACGTGTAGATCTCGGCCTTCGGCTTGCCCGGCATGATCGTGCAGAGGAAGTCCACGTAAGCGGACGGCACGCCCATGTCGACGAGGAAATACGAATGCGAGAAGCTGAAGATGATCTGCAGCAGGTCGCGGCGCAGCAGCACGGTGTCGAGCGCGAGCAGGCCCGGGCGCACGTGGCGGATCGGCACCGCGAACGGCAGCACGCGATCGGCGTTGATAATGCGGCCGACGATGTACGCGCTCTTGTTGCGGAAGAAGAGCGACGACAGCACGTGGATCTGGAAATTCGGCGCGGCGTCGAACTCGCCGAATTCGTCGGCGATCGCCTGCATCACGCAGCCGATGTCGCGCGTGAGATCCTCGAACGGCGGCTCGAGCTGGAAGTTCGTGACGATGCGCTCGAGCGTGGCCGCGAGGCCGTCGGTGCCCGGGTAGTACGCGCGATAGGTCGGCTTCGCGGCCGGCTCGTCGTTCTCGAGGTATTCGGTCGAGATCGCGGGGCGCACGAAGATGAAATCGTTGCTGAAATACGAGCGGTGCAGGATCTTGCAGCACACCGAATTGAAGAACGTCTCCGCGCACTCGGGCTGGCGGTGCGACGTGAGCAGGCCGATGTAGTGCAGCTTGATCTGCTGCCACACTTCGTCGTCGATGTTCTCCGCGTCGTATTCGTCCTCCAGCACCTCGACGCATTCCTGCACGCGATCGTCGTACGACGTGATCCGCTCGCGCGCCAGCCGCTGCAGGCCGTGCCAGTCGCCGCGCTCGAATAGCGTCTTCGCCTCGACGGCGGCTTCCCGGAAGATCCGGTAGTGGCGGTCGAAGTATTCGAGCATCGTCTGTGCGACGTCGAAACCGATCTGCGACGACAGCAGTTTGGGGAAGTGATTCATCGCGTGCAGGCTCGTTCGAGAGGGACTGTAAGCACTCGCCATTTTAGCGCCCAAGTCGGCGTTTCAATGACTTTCGGGGGCCGGCGCCAAGCGCCGTCAATGCGCGGGTTGTGCGCCGTTACATGCCGTTCGGTGCATCTTCGCGTAAAGATACGGGTACGGAATCGATTCTGACACGAACTTTTTTTGACCGTCCGGCGCCCCGCCGGGCACGCGTTTCGCGCGACGGCGATAGAATCGACGCGATGCCCGCCGCGGCCTGCCGCCCGCGCGCGCGCCCCGCATTCGCACGGGCATTTGCCCTGACAACGACGAGACGCCCCACCGATGAACGCACTGGAACACCAACTCGACTATCCCTTCGCCGACACGCTGCCCGCCGCGGGCGACACGTTCGAGGTCGCGCCCGGCGTGCGCTGGCTGCGCATGCCGCTGCCGTTTTCGCTGGATCACATCAACCTCTGGCTGCTGCGCGACGAGATCGATGGGCAGGCCGGCTGGACGATCGTCGACTGCGGGATCTCGTCGGATGCGATCCGTACGCACTGGGAACAGATTTTCGACACGCATCTCGACGGGCTGCCGGTGCTGCGCGTGCTCGTCACGCATTGCCATCCCGATCACTTCGGCCTCGCGAACTGGCTCTGCGAAGGCGGCGACAAGGGCCGCTGGAACGTGCGGCTGTGGATGACGCTCGGCGAATACATGTTCGGCTGCCTGATGGCGGCCGGCAACGGTTCGAACGCCGGCGGCGCGGCCGCGGCCGATCATTTCGCGCGCCACGGCCTGACCGATCCGGTCGCGCTCGAGAAGCTGCGCAGCCGCCGCAGCTACTACTCGGACCTCGTGCCGGCCGTGCCGCCGCGCTACCGGCGCCTGCGCGAAGGCGACGCGGTGAAGATCGGCGCGCGCACATGGCGCGTCGTCACCGGCTACGGTCATTCACCTGAACATTGCGCGCTTCACAGCGAAGCGGACGGCGTGCTGATCTCCGGCGACATGGTGCTGCCGCGCATCTCGACCAACGTGTCCGTGTTCGACCTCGAGCCGGAAGCCAACCCGCTCGCGCTGTACCTGGAATCGCTCGGCCGCTACGAGACGATGGCGCCCGATACGCTCGTGCTGCCGTCGCACGGCAAGCCGTTCCGCGGCGTGCGCACGCGCATCGCGCAGTTGCGCGCGCATCACGACGCGCGGCTCGACGAAGTGCGCGTCGCCTGCGCGGAAAAGCCGGCGAGCGCGGCCGACATCGTGCCGATCATGTTCCGCCGCCGCGAGCTCGACATCCACCAGATGACCTTCGCGCTCGGCGAGGCGCTCGCGCACCTGAACCTGCTGTGGCTCGCGGGCGAACTCGTGCGCGAGCAGGGCGACGACGGCGTGCTGCGTTTCCGTTGCGCGCGCTGAGCGCGCGTCGTCGCCGTCACGCGACGGGTTCGTAACGCCACCCGTCGCGCTGCCATTGCATCGTGTGCGTCGGTGCGAGCGCCGCGAGAAACGCGTCGTCGTGCGACGCGACCACGAGCGCACCGGGGAAGCCGGCCAGCGCGGCTTCGATTGCGCGCACCGATTCGAGATCGAGGTGATTGGTCGGCTCGTCGAGCAGCAGCAGCTGCGCGGGCGTGCCGCGCCACAGCGCACACGCGAGCGCGGCCTTCAGCCGTTCGCCGCCGCTCAGGCGGTGCACCGGCTGCGTCGCGCGCGCGGCATCGAGCTGCAGCAGCGCGAGCCGGCTGCGCAGGTCGCCTTCGGCGAGCGGCGTATCGAGGCGTCCCAACTGCTCGACGATCGAGCGTTCGGGGTCGAGCAACGCGAGCCGCTGATCGAGATACGCAGCGCTCACGTGCGTCGTGCACGTCCCGGCGCGCGGCGCGAGTTCGCCGGCGAGCATGCGCAGCAGCGTCGATTTTCCGCAGCCGTTCGGGCCCGTCAGCGCGATGCGCACGGGGCCGCTGGCCGACCACGTGATCGCGTCCGTGCGGCCCGCGGTGCGCCACGGCAATTGCGCGCGCTCGAGCGCGAACAGCTGGCGGCGCGCGCTCACCTCGGTGCCCGGCAGCGACACGAGCACCGGCGCGTCGGCTTCGACGCGCGCGGCTGCTTCCTGCACGCGCGCATCGAGCGTCGCCTTGCATTCGCTCTGGTGACGGCGGATGGTCCCCATGATGCTGCGAGCCGCCCCCTTGCGGCTCTGTCGCGCCATCGACGACAGGTTGGCCGTCTTCGCGTTGCGCAGCGAGCCGGCCGCGTGGCGCTGGATCGTGTCGTGTTCCTGTTCGAGCCGGCGCCGCGCGCGCCCGCGCTCGGTGCGCGCATGCTCGAGCGCGGCCTGCGCGGCATCGTGTTGCGCATCGCGTTGCGCGCGATACAGCGCGTAGTTGCCGCCGTATGCGCGCACGCCATGCGGGGTCAGCTCGACGATGCGTTGCACGTGCGCGAGCAACGCACGGTCGTGACTGACGACGACGACACCGGCGCGCCAGCCGTCCAGCGCGCCGCGCAGCCATGCACGGCCCGGCGCATCGAGGTGGTTGGTCGGTTCGTCGAGCACCAGCAGCCCGGCTTCCGACAGCAACGCGCCGATCAGCGCGACGCGCGCCATCTGGCCGCCGCTCAACGCATGCGCGGGCGTGTCGGCGCGCACGTCGTGCAGGCCGGCCGCGTCGAGCGCCGCGCGCAGCCGCTCGGCCAGGTCCCAGCGATCGCCGATCAGGTCGAAGTCGTGCGCCGTCGCGCGCCCGTCCGCGAGGCGCGCGAGGGCCGCGAGCGGCGCGTCGAGCGCGGCGATTTCCGCGACGCTCCGCGTGCCGGCCCGCGCGTCGTCGTGCTGCTGCGCGACGTAGACGACCGGCGTCTGCCGGTCGATCGTGCCCGCGCTCGGCGTGCGCCGGCCCGCGATCAGTTGCGCGAGCAGGCTCTTGCCGACGCCGTTGCGGCCGACGATGCCCGTCGGCGTGCGATCGATGGAAAGGTCGAGCGAATCGAACAGCGTGACGCCGTCGTCGAAGCGGAAAGAAACGTGATGAAGCGCGACGAGCGCGCCGGTCGGCGTGGCAGCAGCCATAAGCACCTCCGAAAATGCGTGAAACCCTTCGCGCGGCGTGCGTGGCACGGCGGCGAAAACATTTTTTGGAAGGCTTAGTTGTTCACTTTGGCTGGCGTCCGGTATGAGGAATGAGCGCGCAGTGTAGCAAGCGCGGCGCGCGGGCCGCAAGCGACGGGCGAGCGTGCCGTCGCTTGCGCGCCACGTGCGGTTACTGCACGGCGACCGCCGCGAAGTTCTGGCGGCCGAACGGGCTGACGTGATAGCCGCTCACGTTCGCGCGCGTGAGCGCGGCTGCGGTCGGGTAGCCGAGCGGAATCCACAGCGCCTGGTCGTGGATGATCTTCTGCGCGGATTCGTACAGCTTCGCGCGCCTGGCCTGATCGGCGGTCGCCTTGCCGTCGGCGATCAGCTTGTCGAGCTGCGCGTCGCAGAAGCGCGCGAAGTTGATGCCCGACTTCACCGCGTTGCAGCTGAACAGCGGCGACAGGTAGTTGTCCGGATCGCCGTTGTCGCCGGCCCAGCCCATGAACAGCATGTCGTGCTGGCCGAGCTTCGCCTGCTTGATCAGCTCGCCCCACTCGATCACCTTCACCTCCGCCTTCACGCCGATCTTCGCGAGATCGGCCTGCAGCAGTTCCGCGCCGGCCTTCGGGTTCGGATTCAGCACGCTGCCCGTCGGGCGCGTCCAGATCGTCGTCGAGAAGCCGTTCGGGAAACCGGCCTGCGCGAGCAACTGCTTCGCCTTCGCGGGATCGTACGCATACGGCGCGACGTCCTTCGCGTAGCTCCACGTGTTCGGCGGATACGGGTTGTTCGCGGCCGTCGCCGTGTTGTCGAACACCACCTTCAGGTAGGTCGCGCGATCGAACGCGAGGTTCAGCGCCTCGCGCACCTTGTCGTTGTCGAGCGGCTTCTTCTGCGTGTTCAGCGCGACGAACGCGGTCATGAACGCGGGCGTCTGCACGACCTTCAGCGCGCTTTCGCCCTTCGCGGCGAGCACGTCCTGCGGCTTCGGCGACAACGCGATCTGGCATTCGCCGGCCTTCACCTTCTGCATGCGCACCGACGCGTCGGGCGTGATCGCGTAGATCAGCCGGTCGACCTTCGGCTTCGTGCCCCAGTAGGCCGGGTTCACGTCGTAGCGGATCAGCGCGTCCTTCGTGTAGCTCTTCAGCACGAACGGGCCGGTGCCGATCGGCTTCGCGTTCAGGTCGGCCTGCTTGCCGGCCTTCAGCAGCTGGTCCGCGTATTCGGCGGAGTAGATCGACGCGAAGCCCATCGTCAGGATCGGCACGAACGTCGCGTTCGGCTCGTTCAGCACGAACTTCACCGTGCTGTCGTCGACCTTCGCGACCGACTTCACGAGCTTCACGAGGCCCATCGACTGCGCGTGCGGGAAGCCGCTCGCGCCGGCGACCTTGTGCCACGGGTTCGCATCGTCGAGCATCCGCGAGAACGTGAACACGACGTCGTCCGCATTCAGCGGGCGGCCCGGCTTGAAGTAGTCGGTGGTCTGGAACGCGACGTTCGGGCGCAGGTGGAACGTGTACGTGAGGCCGTCGGCGCTCGCTTCCCATTTGTCGGCGAGCGCGGGCACGACCTTCTTCGCGGCTTCGTCGTACGATACGAGCGTGTTGAAGATCACGTCGGCCGATGCGTTGGTCGTGACGAGCGAGTTGTACTGCACGACGTCGAAGCCGTCCGGGCTCGATTCCGTGCAGACGGTGAGCGGCTTGGCGGCGGCGAGGCCGGGAGCGGCGAGGGCGGCGGCGAGCGCGGCCGCGGCGAACAGCTTGACCTGCATAGGTTCTCCCTTGTGACTTGTGATTTTTTGCCGGGTGTCGGAATGCGGGCGCGGCCCGACAGCGGGTAGGCCGGCGCGGCTGGCGAATAGCATACCGTCAAAGCGCGCCGCGCGTGAAAAAAGGCGCCGGAACGCGGCGAGTTGAGCGAAAAACGGCTGCGTTCGCGACGGAATGCGTGTTGGGGCGGCGCAGCGGTGGGGGAGGCGAGGCAGGTGCAGCAGTGAATGGCGGGCGGGCGAGGCTGTTGCGGGGAGACTGCAAATTGAGGCGGGCCGGTGCGAATTTGCTGGGGCGGCGGAAGGGAGAAGCGGAGAAGCGGAGAAGCGGAGAAGCGGAGAAGCGGAGAAGCGGAGAAGCGGAGAAGCGGAGAAGCGGAGAAGCGGAGAAGCGGAGAAGCGGAAGGATCGCGGCGTGCGATCCGTGATACGGACAACAGAAGGAAGCGCCGCACGCGACGGGGCGGCGCGACAGACGCGCCGGACACCCGATGCACCCGATGCGCTCAGTGCGCTCAGTGCGCTCAGTGCGCTCAGTGCGCTCAGTGCGCGCCGGCTTTCGGCTTGCGCGGCGCCTTTTCGAACAGACGGTCGTAGAGCCAGCGCGGCAGCACGTGCAGCACCTTCGCAACGACGCCCATTTGCCACGGAATCACGCGGAACGCGTGCTGCCGGGCGATCGCGCGTGCGGCGCGGGCCGCGAAGCGGTCGGCGTCCATCAGGAACGGCATCCGGTACGGGTTGTGCGCGGTCATCGGCGTGCGGATGTAGCCGGGCGCGATCGTCACGACGCCGACGCCGGCCGGGCGCAGCTCGACGCGCAGTGCCTCGAGATACTTGATCGCGGCCGACTTGGACGCGCTGTACGCGCCGGAACCGGGCAGGCCGCGCACGCCCGCGACGCTCGCGACGCCGACCAGCGTGCCGTGGCGCGCGGCCGTCATCGGGCCGACGAACGGCTCGAACGTCGCGACCATCCCGTAATAGTTGATGTCCATCACGTTGCGGAACGTGGCGAGATCGCCTTGTCCCGTGACGGCGCCCTGGCTGATGCCGGCGTTCGCGATCACGACGTCGGGGCAGCCGTGCGCGGCGATGAACGACGCGGCGGCCGTGGCGAGCGCATCGGCGTCGCGCACGTCGGCGGAGTAGACGGAGACGGACAGCTTGGGAAAGCGTCGCGCGAACGCATCGAGGGCCTCGGTGCGGCGCGCGACGAGTGCGAGCGTGGCGCCCTGGCGGGCGTATTCCTCGGCCATCGCGAGGCCGAGGCCGCTCGACGCGCCGGTGATGAAGACCTTCAGCGGAGTTGTCATGCCGGCGCGCGGGCGGGGATCAGAGCTTCTTGTCCTGAACCTGCTTCACGAGGTAATCGAGCACCTGCGCGGTACCCGGAATGCTGTTCGTGTAAGCCGGACCCGTCTTGTACTTGCCCTGGACGACGACCGTCGGCACGCCGTCGATCGCGTAGTTCTTCAGCAACTCGGCCGATTGCTTCACCTGGCCCTGCACGCTGAACGAGTTGTACGCGTCCATGAACTGCTTCTTGTCGACGCCTTGCGTCGCCAGGAAGTCGGCTTGCGCCTGCGGCGTCAGCAGGTAGTTCTTCTGCTTGTGGATCGCGTTGAAGATCGCCGGCGTGACCTTTTCCGAGATGCCGAGCGCCGACACCGCGTAGAACAGCTTCGAGTGCGGGACGAAATCGTCGCGGAAGGCGACCGGCACGCGCTTGAAGTCGATGTTGTTGCCCTGCTTCTTCACCCAGGCCTCGATCGTCGGCTCGAATTCGTAGCAGTGCGGGCAGCCGTACCAGAAGAACTCGATGACCTCGACCTTGCCGGCCGGCGCCGACACCGGCTGCGGCGACTTCATCACCTCGAAGTCCTTGCCGGACACCGGTGCGGCCGGCGTTGCCTGGGCGAAGCCGGCGGTGGCCAGGCCCAGGGACAGAAGGAGCGTGCTAAGCAGTTTTTTCATGTTGTAGACGTCGAATCAGTTGCTCGGGTTACGAAACGTAACGGGTTCTGCGTGGGCGCGGCCGGTTGCTTACTGCTTCGTGAAACGGATCACCGCCGTGTCGACACCTGCATCGGACAGGCGCTGACGGGCCGAGTTCATATCCTCGAATTTCGAGAACGGGCCGACGCGCACGCGGAAATAGGTCACGCCGCTGACATCGCGCTTCGACACCTTCGACTCGAAGCCCTGGAAGCCCAAGCGCGCGCGCTGCTGCTCGGCGTCGCCTTCCGTCTTGTACGCGCCGACCTGCAGGAAGTAGCCGGTGTTCGCGTCGTTCGCGGTCGGCGGCTTCGCTGCCGCGGAGGACGTCGCGGACGGCGCCGGCTTCGGCGTGTTCGCGGCCTGTTGCTGTTGCTGCTGTTTCTGCGCGGCAGCCTGCTGCGCCTGCTTCTGCGCGGCGAAGCGCGCGAGGTCGTCCTCGCCGCCTTGCTGCTGTTGTTGCTGTTGCTGCGCCTGCTGCGTCTTCTTCGGCGGCGGCGTGTTGTCGGCCGGCTTCGGCGCGACGGCGACGCCGTTGCCCGACGACGCATTGTTCGACGCGGTGGTGTTGCTCGAGCCGGTCGTGCCGTTCGTGTTGCCCGACGGCGGCACTTCGACGATCTGCGGCTCGGGCAGCAGGCCGCCCTGGGTCTGGTTCGCGGCCTGGCCGGGCGCGGTATTGGGCGGCGCGGGCTGCGCGGCCTGCGGCACCGGCTGGCCGGGCGTCTTGCCTTGCAGCGCGCGGTTCGGGTCGAACTGCTGCGGCTGGCTCGCGCCGTTGTCGGCGGGCGGCGGCGCGACCTTCGACACGAACGGCGACGGCGAACGCGTGATGTAGAGCGCCACCACCACCGCGATCGCGAGGCCGACGATCAGGCCCAGCACGATTCCAAGAAATGTCCCTCCGGCTTGTTTCGATTGCTTCGAAGTTCGGCGTGGTTGTGCCATTGCTTGAGTCACCTGCAAAAAGAATCGTGAAAAGGCCGCGGCGGGCATCCGACGGCGGCGCCCGCTGCGGCCATTCGCAGCCCGGTTCGGGCCGCTTACATCTTGGCGGGCGCGGACACGCCGAGCACCGCCAGACCATTCTCGAGCACCTGCCGGGTCGCGGCGAGGAGCGCGGCGCGCGCGTTGCGCGGCGCTTCGTCGTCGACCAGCACGCGCTCCGCATTGTAGAACGAGTGGAATTCACCAGCGAGATCGCGCAGGTAGAACGCGACCGCGTGCGGCGCCAGTTCGTTCGCCGCGTGCGTGAGCATGTCCGGATACTCGGCGAGCTTCTGCATCAGCGACACGGCCTGCGGGCTCGTGAGCTGCGACAGGTCGGCGCCGGGCAGCTGCGCCGCCTCGACGTTGTAGCGCGACTTCAGTTCGTTGAGCACCGAGCAGATCCGCGCATGCGCGTACTGGACGTAATAGACCGGGTTCTCGTCGTTCTGTTTCAGCGCGAGGTCGATGTCGAACACGAATTCGGTGTCGGCCTTGCGGGAGATCAGGAAGAAACGGACCGCGTCGCGGCCGCGCGTGATGGTCGCCTCGTCGATCAGGTCGGGTGCCGCTTCCTGGCCCGGCGCCGCGCCGCCCGACCATTCGATCAGGTCACGGACCGTCACGTAGCTGCCCGCGCGCTTCGACAGCTTCACTTCCTGGCCGTCGCGCATCACGGTGACCATCTTGTGCAGCACGTAGTCGGGATAACCCTTCGGAATGCCGACGTGCAGGCCCTGCAGGCCCGCGCGCACGCGCGCGATCGTGCCGTGGTGGTCCGAGCCCTGGATGTTGATCACCTTCGTGAAGCCGCGCTCCCATTTCGTCACGTGGTACGCGACGTCCGGCACGAAATACGTGTACGTGCCGTCCGACTTGCGCATCACGCGATCCTTGTCGTCGCCTTCGTCGGTCGTGCGCAGCCACAGCGCGCCGTCCTGCTCGTAGGTCATGCCGGCCTTGATCAGCGCGTCGACCGTCTTCTCGACCCGGCCTTCGCTGTACAGCGACGACTCGAGGTAGTACTGGTCGAATTTCACGCCGAATGCCTGCAGGTCCATGTCCTGCTCGTGACGCAGGTACGCGACCGCGAACTTGCGGATTGCGTCGAGATCGTCGATGTCGCCCGCGCCGGTGACCGGTTCGCCGTCCTTCGCGGCCACCGTCTCGCGGTTCAGGTAGTCGCGTGCGATGTCGGCGATGTATTCGCCGTTGTATGCGGCTTCCGGCCAGCCCGCGTCGCCCGGCTTCAGGCCGCGCGCGCGCGCCTGCGTCGAGATCGCGAGGTTGCCGATCTGCACGCCGGCGTCGTTGTAGTAGAACTCGCGGTGCACCGCGTAGCCCTGGCTCGCGATCACGTTCGCGAGCACGTCGCCGAGCGCCGCCTGGCGGCCGTGGCCGACGTGCAGCGGGCCGGTCGGGTTGGCCGACACGAACTCGAGCAGCACCTGCTTGCCCTTTTCGCGCTCCGACGTGCCGAACGCGCGGCCCTGGTCGAACACGGCGGCGATCACCGCCTGTTTCGCGGCGGCCGTCAGGCGCAGGTTGATGAAGCCGGGGCCGGCGATTTCGGCCGCGTCGACGAGCCCTTGCGCGGCCGGCTGGGCCGTGAGGGCGGCGACGATCTTCTCGGCGAGCTGGCGCGGGTTCGTGCCGAGCGGCTTGGCGAGCTGCATCGCGACGTTGCACGCGACGTCGCCGTGCGCGGCGACCTTCGGGCGCTCCAGCGTGATGGCAGGGGTGACGAATGCCGCGTCGGCGCCTTTCAGCGCGTGTGCGACCTGCGTGACGCTATCCGCGAGCAGGGCTTCGAGGGTCTGTTTGTGTGCTGGCAGCATGCTGGTAGAAGGCTTCGTTGGTGGCGGCCGGAAACGCCGGCCGGCCGGCGCGCTTTTTAAGCGCGCGTTTCAGGGATCGCAGAATTTTAACAGGTGCTAATATGCCGCTCAGGCGCCCCGCGTCCGCGAGGCCGGACGCCGGTCTGCCGGCGTCCCCCAACTGCGCCGCGCGGGCACAACAAGATGAAAAGGGAATTGTCATGATTACGTTCAAGAGCAAGGCGGCACAGGATCTCGACGTGCTGAAGGATTTCGCCGTATACGTGCTGGGCCTCGTCGGCAAGCAGCTGGGCGAACGCGGCGTCATTACGCACGACGAACTGGACCACGCGATCGCCAAGCTGGAAGGCGCTGTCGCGCAGGCGAAGCAGGAGCGCGCCGAGCACGCGGGCCATTTCCACGAGGACGAAGACGACCACGCGCACCACGAAGTGCCGCCGAGCCTGGCGCAGCGCGTCGCGCCGTTCCTGTCGATGCTGCGTGAAGCGAAGGCCGGCGAGGCCGACGTGCACTGGGGCTTCTGAGCTTCGTTGCCCGGCCGACGCGGCCGCAGGATTGATCAGGCAAGAAAAAGCCCGCGCGACGCGGGCTTTTTATTTGTCTGATCAAAAGGCGGCGAGGCCGCCCCGGTCGGACATCGATCAGAGCTGCGGCGCGAGCGCGCGGCGCGCGTCGTCGAGCGACAGGGCCATGCGTTGCGCGTAGTCCTCGAGCTGATCCTGACCGATTTTCCCGACCGAGAAATACGTGCTGTCGGGGTGCGCGAGGTAGAAACCCGACACGCTGGCCGCCGGCAGCATCGCCAGCGAATCGGTCACGCTCATGCCGATCTCGTTCGCCTGCAGCACGTCGAACATGTCGCGCTTCACCAGGTGGTCGGGGCACGCCGGGTAGCCGGGCGCCGGGCGGATGCCCGCGTACTTTTCGGCGATCAGCGCATCGTTGTCGAGCGTCTCGCCGCTCGCATAGCCCCACAGCTCGCGGCGCACACGCGCGTGCATCGCCTCGGCGAACGCTTCCGCGAAGCGGTCGGCCAGCGCCTTCAGCATGATCGCGCTGTAGTCGTCGTGGTCGGCTTCGAACTGCTTTTCCTTCACGTCGACGCCGAGCCCGGCCGTGACCGCGAACATCCCGATGTAGTCGGCGACGCCCGATTCCTTCGGCGCGATGAAGTCGGCGAGCGAGCGGTTCGGGCGCATCACGCCGTCGACCACCGGACGCACGCTCTGCTGGCGCAGGTTGCGCCACGTCATCAGCACTTCCGAGCGCGATTCGTCGGTGTAGATCTCGATGTCGTCGTCGTTGACCGTGTTCGCCGGCAGCAGCGAGATCACGCCGTTCGCGGTCAGCCAGCGGCCCTGGATCAGGCGCGCGAGCATCGATTTCGCATCCGAGAACACGCGCCGCGCCGATTCGCCGACGATCTCGTCGTTCAGGATCGCCGGGTACGGGCCCGCGAGGTCCCAGGTTTGGAAGAACGGGCCCCAGTCGATGTAGTTCGCGAGCTCGTTCAGGTCGTAGTTCCGGAACACGCGGCGGCCGATGAACTTCGGCTTCACGGGCTGATAGCCGGCCCAGTCGATCTTCGTCTTGTTCGCGCGCGCTTCGGCGAGCGTGACCATCGGCTGCGCCTTGCGGTTCGCGTGCTGGTCGCGGATCCGTTCGTAGTCGGACTTCAGTTCGTCGAGGTACTTTGCCGCGCCTTCGTCCGACAGCAGGTTCGACGCGACCGACACCGAGCGCGAGGCGTCCGGCACGTAGACGACGGGGCCTTCGTAGTGCGGCGCGATCTTCACGGCCGTATGCACGCGCGAGGTCGTCGCGCCGCCGATCAACAGCGGAATCTTCTTCACGCGGAAGTAGTCGTCGCGCTGCATCTCGGACGCGACGTACGCCATTTCCTCGAGGCTCGGCGTGATGAGGCCCGACAGCCCGATGATGTCCGCGCCCTCGACCTTCGCCTTCGCGAGGATCTCGTTACACGGGACCATCACGCCCATGTTGACCACTTCGAAGTTGTTGCACTGGAGCACGACCGACACGATGTTCTTGCCGATGTCGTGCACGTCGCCCTTCACGGTCGCGATGACGATCTTGCCCTTCGCACGCACGTCGCCGCCCGCTTCCGCGAGCAGGCGCTTCTCTTCCTCGATGAACGGAATCAGGTGCGCGACCGCCTGCTTCATCACGCGCGCCGATTTCACGACCTGCGGCAGGAACATCTTGCCCTGGCCGAACAGGTCGCCGACGATGTTCATCCCGTCCATCAGCGGGCCTTCGATCACGTTGATCGGGCGGCCGCCGGCCGCGGCGATGGCCGCGCGCGCTTCTTCCGTATCTTCGACGATGAAGTTCGTGATGCCGTGCACGAGCGCGTGCGCGAGGCGCTTCTCGACCGGCTGATTGCGCCACTCGAGGTTCTCCTCCTTCTTCGCGGCGCCGGTCTTGAACTTGTCGGCGATCTCGAGCAGACGGTCGGTGGAGTCCGCGCGGCGGTTCAGGATCACGTCCTCGACGCGCTCGCGCAGCTCCGGGTCGAGATCGGCATACACGCCGAGCTGCCCCGCGTTCACGATGCCCATGTCCATGCCCGCCTGGATCGCGTGATACAGGAACACGGTGTGGATCGCCTCGCGCACCGGGTCGTTGCCGCGGAACGAGAACGACACGTTCGACACGCCGCCGCTCACCTTCGCGTACGGCAGGTTCTGCTTGATCCAGCGGGTCGCCTCGATAAAGTCGACCGCGTAGTTGTTGTGCTCCTCGATGCCGGTCGCGACCGCGAAGATGTTCGGGTCGAAGATGATGTCTTCCGGCGGGAAGCCGACTTCGTTCACGAGGAAGTCGTACGAGCGCTTGCAGATTTCGGTCTTGCGCTCGTAGGTATCGGCCTGGCCCGTCTCGTCGAACGCCATCACGACCGCGGCCGCGCCGTAGCGGCGGATCAGGTTCGCGTGGTGGCGGAACGCTTCCTCGCCTTCCTTGAGCGAGATCGAGTTCACGATCGCCTTGCCCTGCACGCACTTGAGGCCCGCCTCGATGACTTCCCACTTCGACGAGTCGATCATGATCGGCACGCGCGCGATGTCCGGCTCGGATGCGATCAGGTTCAGGAAGCGCACCATCGCCGCCTTCGAATCGAGCATCGCCTCGTCCATGTTGATGTCGATCACCTGCGCGCCGTTCTCGACCTGCTGGCGCGCGACGGCGAGCGCCTCGTCGAACTGGCCGTTGAGGATCATCCGCGCGAATGCCTTCGAGCCGGTGACGTTGGTGCGTTCACCGACGTTGATGAAGAGCGTCCCGGACGTGACGTTGAACGGCTCGAGGCCGGCAAGGCGCATCATGTGATCGGTCATGGCGGTGCGAATTCGTATGAGGTAGGGCGGGCGTTGGGGCGGTCGGTCAGGCGGCGTCGCTGTACTGGCTCGGCCAGCGGCGCGGTTTCACGTCGGCGAGCGCCTTCGCGATCTCGGCGATGTGCTCGGGCGTCGTGCCGCAGCAGCCGCCCGCGAGGTTCACGAGCCCGGCCTGCGCGAATTCCTTCAGCAGGCCCGACGTGACGTCCGGCGTCTCGTCGAAGCCGGTGTCGCTCATCGGGTTCGGCAGGCCCGCGTTCGGGTAGCACGACACGTAGGTGTCGCACAGCTTCGCGAGCTCGGCGATGTACGGGCGCATCAGCGCCGCGCCGAGCGCGCAGTTCAGGCCGAACGTGAGCGGCTTCGCGTGGCGCAGCGAATTCCAGAACGCCTCGACCGTCTGGCCCGACAGGATGCGGCCCGACGCGTCGGTCACGGTGCCCGAGATCATGATCGGCAGGCGCTCGCCGGTGTCCTCGAACAGCTCGTCGAGCGCGAAGAGCGCGGCCTTCGCGTTCAGCGTGTCGAAGATCGTCTCGACGAGGAACAGGTCGACGCCGCCGTCGAGCAGCGCCTTCGCCTGCTGGTAATACGCGTTGCGCAGCTCGTCGAACGTGACGTTGCGCGCGCCCGGGTCGTTGACGTCCGGCGAGATGCTCGCCGTCTTCGGCGTCGGCCCGATCGCGCCCGCGACGAAGCGCGGCTTGGCCGGCGTGCTGTAGCGGGCGGCGGATTCGCGCGCGAGCCGTGCCGATTCGACGTTCATCTCGACGACGAGGTCTTCCATCCCGTAGTCGGCCTGCGCGACCGTCGTCGCGCCGAACGTGTTGGTTTCGACGATGTCCGCGCCGGCCGCGAAGTACTGGTCGTGGATCTCGCTGATGATCTGCGGCTGCGTGAGCGACAGCAGTTCGTTGTTGCCCTTGATGTCGCGCGGGAAATCCTTGAAACGCTCGCCGCGATACGCGGCCTCGTCGAGCTTGTAGCGCTGGATCATCGTGCCCATCGCGCCGTCGAGGATCAGGATGCGCGATTTCAGCAGCGCGGGCAGGTCGGCGCCGCGCGTGTAGGGCGCGTCGAGCGGGGCGGAAGCGGCGAGAGGGGTCGCGGACATGGCGGAAGAGCGGCGAAGACGGGAAAACCGTCATTGTAGCCGGTGCGCCGGGGCGCCGCCCGGCCCGCGCCAACAAACGAAAACCCCCGCCCGGCGAACCGGACGGGGGCTTGGATCGGAGTGCTCGCGGCGCCGCTCGAACGCGGCGAATGGCCCGGCGATGCGCCGGGCCGCGGGTCGTCAGTGCAGGACGACGGGCATCATCATCAGACTGTCGAACTGTCCGAGGAATTCGTCCACTTCGTCGAGCGACGGTTCATCCTCGATCAGCTGCTTCACGTGTGCGCGGAATCGCTCGGCGAGCTCGCCGTCGATGAAGATCTCGCGCTGCGCGTTCTTGTCGACGATTTCGTATCCGCCGGCATTCATCAGATGGTGGCCGGCCTGCGGCGCAAATTCGACGACGCAGTAGTTGGGGCTGTTGTAGATCATTTGCATGGCGGCACTCCTCTTCGCAGTGGCATCTGGCCTTGTTGTCCCGTAGGTGGGGCAGGCCTTGCCGGTTTCAAGGGGCTTGCGCTGCACACCCCGTTCTCCCGTTTGCGTGGGGTGTATCGGGTTAGAAGCCGATATCTATCAAACGTTTCTTATTGTGATCCGGTGCACCGAAATAGTTGTTAAAGAGTGTCATCGGCCATTTTGGCGAGAGCTTTAATCGGTCGAAATTGCCGATTGGTCGATCGTCACTGCACGGGCTGCGACGCTGCCGGCGGCTCAGCCGCTGGCGCCTGCTCGGCGGGCGCCAGCGCGGGTTGTGCCGGCTCCGCGGCCGGTGCGCTGGCAGGCGCGTTCGTTGCGGCTGGGTTCGTTGCACCTTGCGTCGCGCCATCGGCAGGCGCATCGGGCGGGGCGAGCCGGCCGTGCCACAGCAGCTCGATCTGCGAGCCGTTCGGTTCCGATTGTACGAGCCGCGCGGGCAGCCAGCCAAGCGACGGCGCGAGCCACATGTCGATGCGGCGCGTGTCGCCGTCGCGGCGCGGCAGCCGCATGAAGTGGCGTGCGCGGACGATGCCGGCCTGCGTCTGCACGTCCTCGTCGCCGATCACCGTGATCGGCCAGGTCTCGCCGTTGTTGTTGTCGATCACGAAAAACTGCTGCGTGACGCCCGGCTGATACGCGGACGGATTGCCGCGCACGAGCCCCGACAGCTGCATCAGCATGCTGAAGCGGTCCTGCACACCGTCGGGCAGCGGCGCGTTGTTCGGCGTGCGCGTGAAGACGACCTGGCGGATCTCGCGGTTGAAGATCGCGATGTCCTCGGGCCGTTTGCCGCGCTTCTCGACATAGCGGTCGGGCGCGACGCCGAATGCGTCGATGCGGCCTTCGCTGCGATAGCTGAACGGGCCGACGAACGGCACGGGCATCGACACCGACAGGTCGTAGGTGCGGCCGTCGGTGCGCCAATGAATCGTGCCGATCATGTTCTGCATTCCGTTGTAGAACGTGTCGTACTGCAGGTCGCCGGGCGGCGGCGGCGCGAACTTCACACCGCTCGTCGCGGGGCCTGGCGTCGCGGCACCGCCGGCTTCGCCGGCCGATGCCGCCTGCGTGCCGGATGCGCCTGCCGCGCCGCTCGCGGCGGAGGCGGCAGAGGCAGCGGCCGGCGGCGGCTCGCCTTGCTCGGCCGTCTGCGTCGACGTGAGAACCGGCTCGGGCGACGGCGCGGGCTTCGCCGCAGGCTTCGGCGCGGCGGGGGCCGGCTTCGCCGGCGCTGGCTCGGCGGGATGTTCGGTGGGCTTCGGCGCGGGCTGGCGTTCGATCGGCCGCGGCTTCAGCAGCTCGATCTGCACCGGTATCTCGGCGGGCGCGGGCGGCGTGAACGCATCGCGGCTGCGCGTCAGCCACAACGCCGCGAGCGCGTGCAGCACCAGCACGACGACGAGCGCGACGCCCACGCGCAGCCAGTGGCGGGGCAGGGCGTGACGAGGACGGGTGTCGGCAGGCGGCATCGGCGAATCGGAACAGGGTTGGGGCGGTCGCGGCGCGCGGCGCGCGTCACAGCCATCGGACCGCCGGGTGCGCCACGCGTTCGCGGTACATCGCGCGGGTGTCGCACGCCCCGCGTGTCAGGCGTCGCGCGCGTCCGGACTATAGCCGAGTTCGTAAGACAGTTTCTGCGCGCATGCACGCAGCGCGGTGTCCATCTCGCCGCCCCACGCGATGTCGAACATGCCTTCCTGGCCGAGCGCGACGATCGCGAGCGCGAGTTCGCCGACCGCATCGAACACCGGCATGCAGAACGCATGGATCGTCGGCAGCAGCATCCCTTCCACGCGCGCGGCCTGATGCGCGCGCACGTCGGCGAGCACCGCCTCGACCTCGTCGAGCGTGCGTGGGCCGCCGTGATGCGGCGAGCGGCGCGTATCGGCGAGCTCGCGTTCGAGCATCGCCGCGGTCTTGCTGCGCGGCAGGTACGCGGCGAACAGCAGGCCCGTCGCGGAGCCGAGCAGCGGCATCACGTCGCCGAGCTTCAGCGACGCCTTCGCGGGGTGGCTCGATTCCATCCAGTGCACGATCGTCGGCCCCTGGTTGCCCCACACCGCGATGCCGACCGTCTGGTCGACGCGGTCGCGCAACTCGGTCAGCGCGATCCGCGCGAGCTTCACGCCGTCGACGCGCGCGAGCCGCGCGAGCCCCATCTGCAGCGCGAAGCCGCCGAGTTCGTAGCGGCCCGACACGGGATCCTGCGACACGACGCCGAGCCGCGAGAAGCTGACCAGATAGCGGTGCGCCTTCGCCGGGCTCATGCCCGCGCGCTGCGCGAGATCGCGCAGCATCATCGCGCGCGGCTCGCTCGTCAGCACGTCGAGCAGGCGGAAGCCGACCTCGATCGACTGGATGCCGGAGCGGACCTTCTCGCCGCCTTCGCCGTGCTCGCCGGAGCCGGTGTCGTCGGTGTCGGAATCGGCGAGATCGTCGTCGGGAAGCGGGCTGGCGGGCATGGGCAACGGGGCGCGACAAGGCGGCAAGGGTCGGGACGAAAACGGCGCGCACGATCGTGGCGCGCCGCACGGATTCACCATCGTAAAATAGATTCCCTCCATCGTCACTACAACGGCAGACACCCCATGAAACTTGCATCGCTGAAGGACGGCACGCGCGACGGCCAGCTGATCGTCGTGTCGCGCGACCTGCACACCGCGGCGATCGCCGATGCGATCGCACCGACGCTGCAGCGCGTCCTCGACGACTGGGCGTTCTACGCGCCGCAACTGCGCGATCTGTACGACGCGCTGAACCACGGCCGCGCGCGCAACGCGTTCGCGTTCGACCCGGCGAACTGCATGGCGCCGCTGCCGCGCGCGTTCCAGTGGGCCGACGGCTCCGCGTACGTGAACCACGTCGAGCTCGTGCGCCGCGCGCGCGGCGCCGAGATGCCGCCGGAGTTCTGGACCGATCCGCTTATGTACCAGGGCGGCAGCGACGATTTCCTCGGCGCGCGCGACGACATTGTGTGCCCGTCCGAGGAATGGGGCATCGACTTCGAGGCCGAGGTCGCGGTGATCACCGGCGACGTGCCGATGAGCGCATCACCCGACGACGCGCTGAAGGCCGTGCGGCTCGTCACGCTCGTGAACGACGTGTCGCTGCGCAACCTGATTCCGGCCGAACTCGCGAAGGGCTTCGGTTTCTTCCAGAGCAAGCCGGCCACCGCGTTCGCACCGGTCGCGGTGACGCTCGACGAGCTCGGCGACGAATGGCGCGAAGGCCGCGTGCACCGGCCGATGATCGTCCACTGGAACGGCAGGAAGGTCGGCCAGCCCGACGCGGGCACCGACATGGTGTTCCACTTCGGCCAGCTGATCGCGCATGCGGCGAAGACGCGCAACCTGCGTGCCGGCTCGATCGTCGGCTCGGGCACGGTGTCGAACAAGGACGCGAAGCGCGGCTACTGCTGCATCGCCGAGAAGCGCTGCCTCGAGACGATCGAGCACGGCGCGCCGCAGACCGAATTCATGCGCTACGGCGATACCGTGCGCATCGAGATGTTCGACGCGGCCGGCAAATCGATCTTCGGTGCGATCGAGCAGTCGGTCGCACCGCCCGACGGCGCGGCCTGACGTCTGCGCGAAACCCGGCGCGAAGCCCGGCGCCGGCCCGCGCGCCGGGTTTCGCCTGATGTTTGCCCGCGCGGGCTTGGCTACACTCGATTCAGGCGTTTCAGCATTTTCAAGAACCCGGGAGCTGCGCATGACCGATCTCGCCGCGTACGGCGGTTACGAAGCATTGAAGGTGACGCGCCGCGATCATGGCGTGCTGGACATCGTGATGAGCGGCGAAGGCGCGAACCGCAGCGGCCTCGCGACCGCGAACGAGCGCATGCATCGCGAACTCGCCGACATCTGGCGCGACGTCGACCGCGATCCCGACACGCGCGTCGCGGTGATCCGCGGCGAGGGCAAGGGCTTTTCGGCGGGCGGCGATCTCGCGCTCGTCGAGGCGATGGCGAACGACTTCGACGTGCGCGCCCGCGTGTGGCGCGAGGCGCGCGACCTCGTCTACAACGTGATCAATTGCAGCAAGCCGATCGTGTCCGCGATGCACGGCCCGGCCGTCGGCGCGGGGCTCGTCGCCGGGCTGCTCGCCGACATCTCGATCGCCGCGAAGGATGCGCGCATCATCGACGGCCATACGCGGCTCGGTGTCGCGGCCGGCGATCACGCGGCGATCGTGTGGCCGCTGTTGTGCGGGATGGCGAAGGCGAAGTATTACCTGTTGCTGTGCGAACCGGTGAGCGGCGAGGAGGCCGAGCGGATCGGCCTCGTGTCGCTCGCGGTCGAGCCGGCCGACCTGCTGCCGAAGGCGTACGAGGTCGCTGAGCGGCTCGCGCACGGGTCGCAGTCGGCGATCCGCTGGACCAAGTACGCGCTGAACAACTGGCTGCGCAGCGCCGGGCCGACCTTCGATACGTCGCTCGCGCTCGAATTCATGGGCTTCTCGGGGCCCGACGTGCAGGAAGGCATCCGCTCGCTGCGCGAGCGGCGCCCGCCCGATTTCCCCGGCGACGCACCGTTCTGACGCGCGTTATGATCGGATCAAGGGCGGCCGCGCGACTCGTGCCGGCCGCATCGCCCACCCAGTCAACCAGGATGCCCGTATGACGACCGATGCCTCCGGCTCCAATCCTTTCGCCGGCTTTGCCGGTTTCAAGCCTGCCGACATGCTCGACCGGATGTGGGACATGATGCGGATGTCGCCGTTCGGCGGCATGGCGTCGTTTCCCGGCGCCGCGTCGGGGCTGCCGCCGTCGCTGTCGAGCATGTCCGACATGATGGCGCCGCTCACGAGCGTCGAGGAGCTCGACAAGCGGATCACCGATCTGCGCGCGGTCGAGCAGTGGCTCAAGCTCAATCTCGGCATGCTGCAGTCCGCGATCCAGGCGCTCGAGGTGCAGCGCGCGACGCTCGCGACGCTGCGCGCGTTCGGCGCGTTCGCGCAAAGCTCGATGTCGGCGGCCGAGGAGGCGGCGGCCGCGGCCGCGCAAGCGGCGTCCGCGCCGCGAGCACCGGATACCGCTGCCGCGGCTGACGAACCGCCCGCAGGCGACGCCGCGCAGCAGGCGTTCGATCCGGCCGGCTGGTGGAACCTGCTGCAGGCGCAGTTCAACCAGCTCGCGAGCCTCGCGATGACGCAGCCGGGCGCGCAGCCCGCGGAGGCGGGCGCCGCGCCGTCCGGGCAGGCCGCATCGACGGCGCGGGCGGAGCAGCCCGCACCGGCCGCGGCCGCCGCGCCGCGCAAGCCGGCCGCGAAGCGTGCGAAGCCGGCCGGCTCGGCCGCGGCGCGCGCGGCGGCCGCCTCGTCGCCCGAAACGCGTCCGCCGAAGCGCTCGACGTGACGCCAACCGGATAGCAGGTCGATCATGCGGCTCGCGCTCGTGCTGATGGGAGGCGGCGCACGTGCCGCCTATCAGGTCGGCGTGCTGAAGGCGCTGGCCGAGATCGCGCGCGAGGCCGATCCGAACCGGCACACCGTGCCGTTCACGGTTGTCTGCGGCTCGTCGGCCGGCGCGATCAACGCGACGTCGATCGCGAGCCACGCGGACGACTTTTCGCATGGCGTGCGTCGTCTGCTCGAATTCTGGGAACCGCTGCGCGCGGACTACGTGTATCGCACCGACTGGCTCGGCATCGCGGCGGCGGGCGCACGCTGGCTCGCGACGATGACCTTCGGCTGGGCGGCGCGCCGCTCGCCGCGCGGGCTACTCGACAACGCGCCGCTCGCACATCTGCTGCAGCGCGAGCTGAGCTTTCACCGGATCGAGCAGATGCTCGAGAGCAGGCTGCTGCACGCGCTCTCGATAACGGCGCTCAGCTATTCGAGCGGCCGGCACCTGACGTTCTACCAGGCCGCCGAGCCGATCCAGGCATGGCGGCGCGCGCAGCGCACCGCGCGGCTCGTCGATCTGTCGGCGTCGCACCTGCTCGCGTCGTCGGCCATTCCGTTCGTGTTTCCGGCCGTGCCGCTCGTGCTCGACGGCCAGATCGAATATTTCGGCGACGGCTCGATCCGGCAGGTCGCGCCGCTGTCGCCGGCGATCCACTTCGGCGCGAACCGGATCGTCGTCGTCGGCGCGGCCGACCCGCGGCCGGAGATTCCGGCCGCGAACGGCTCCGGACGGGTGCGCGGTTACCCGACGCTCGCGCAGATCGGCCAGCAGGTGCTCGCGAGCGTGTTTCTCGACTCGATCGGCTCGGACATCGAGCGGATCGAGCACATCAATCAGATGATCGAGCACTTGCCGCACCAGGTCGAAGTGGACAGCGGCTGGCGGCACGTCGACGTGCTCGCGATCGCACCGTCCGAGCGCATCGAGCTGATCGCCGCGAAGCACCTGAAGCAGATGCCGGCGACGATGCGCGGGCTGCTCGGCGCGATCGGCGGCAGCCAGCCGGCCGGCGCATCGTTCGCGAGCTACCTGCTGTTCGAGGAGGCCTTCACGCGCGAGCTGATCGAACTCGGCTATCGCGACGGGCGCGCGCAGCGCGACACGCTGGCGAACTGGATCGCGGGGGCCGACGGCGGCAGCGGGCCGGCATCCGGCCTGCCGCCGGAGAGCGGCCGCGCGACCGGCGAAATACGGGTCTGATACGCGCGGAGCGGGGCCGAAACGGACGAAACTTACATATCGGTTGCGTTTTCGCGACGGCCGCCCGCGACCGATCGCCGCACCGACGTTGGCGGCGCGCGACCGGTTCCACGTCTCGGAACCGTCATGCGCGCGTGCTATCATGGCCGCCGCCGTATACACCATATCGAGCAGCCCGCCGGTCCGGCGGTCGCACGGGAACCCGTCCGGGAACCGCGTGGCGCCGGGCGGGCTCGCCACCGAGCCGGCCTGCGCCGGCCCCCACATCAGGCACGCGCGGCCGGTTCCGTTCGAGCAGAGCGGGGCCGCGGCGTGCTGCAAGGCGGCGGCGCGGCCGCCCGGTTGCCGGACGCGGAAACTGCGTCGGGGGGCTGGATACACGCGTAAAATTAGAGTCTTGGCTGCAAAAGGCGCGCTCGCGCGCCCACGCGGCAACAGTCACGTTTAGAGAAGTCGCATTGCGCAGAACAGGGGTGGGACCATCATGAACACCATGCTTTATCCGGAACTTTACAGGTCGCTCGAAGCTGTCCGCTGGGACATGGAGAAGGACATTCCGTGGGACAAGTTCGACGCTTCGCTGCTCACCGACGAGCAGGCGAAGACGATCAAGATGAACGCGATCACCGAATGGTCGGCGCTGCCCGCGACGGAGATGTTCCTGCGCGACAACCAGCACGACAGCGACTTTTCCGCGTTCATGAGCGTGTGGTTCTTCGAGGAGCAGAAGCATTCGCTCGTGCTGATGGAATACCTGCGCCGCTTCCGGCCGGAAATGGTGCCGACCGAAGAGGAACTGCACGCGGTGCGATTCGAGTTCGATCCGGCGCCGCCGCTCGAGACGCTGATGCTGCATTTCTGCGGCGAGATCCGCCTGAACCACTGGTATCGCTGCGCGGCCGACTGGCACACCGAGCCCGTCATCAAGCACATCTACGAAACGATTTCGCGCGATGAAGCGCGCCATGGCGGCGCATACCTGCGCTACATGAAGAAGGCGCTGAACAATTGCGGCGACGTCGCGCGCGCGGCGTTCGCGAAAATCGGCGTGCTGATGGCGTCGGCGCGCCGCACCGAGAAGCCGCTGCACCCGACCAACCTGCACGTGAACCAGGCGCTGTTTCCGCGCGACACCGTGCAGTCGCGCCTGCCCGATCCGGAATGGCTCGAGCGCTGGCTCGACGAGCAGATCCGCTTCGACGGCGAGTGGGAAAAGAAGGTCGTCGAACGGATCCTGCACAACCTGTCGATCCTGTTCGAGCGCACGTTCGCGACCGCCCAGGAGCTGAATCGCTACCGCAAGGAAGTCACCGGCCGCCTGCAGTCCGAAAGCGGCCCGTCGTCGGCCGCGCAACCGGCCTGAGGCCGCGCGGCATCTCGCAGCCGGCGTGAAGCGCCCGGTCGCGATCGCCGCAGTGTATTCCCGCATGAAGCCCGCCCGGCCATCCGGCGGGCTTTTTATCTGGCGCCGCCGTGTTCCGTCGCGACGTGCACCGCGCGCCGCTCACGCCATCCGAAATTCATCATGTCCGCTACCTTCGAACGCAAGCTGATCACCCGCGACGCCCTCGTTGCCCTGCGCGCTTCGCTGCCTTCGCCCGTCGTGTTCACGAACGGCGTGTTCGACATCCTGCACCGTGGCCACGTCACGTATCTCGCCGATGCGAAGGCGCTCGGCGCGTGCCTGATCGTCGGCGTGAACAGCGATGCGTCGGTGCGCATGCTCGGCAAGGGCGACGACCGTCCGATCAACCGCGAGGAAGACCGGATGGCGCTGCTCGCGGCGCTGGAAAGCGTCGACTGGGTCGTGAAGTTCGAGGAAAAGACGCCGGTGTCGCTGATCGAGGCCGTCCGTCCGGACATTCTGGTGAAGGGCGGCGACTACGACATGGACGCGCTGCCGGAATCGGCCATCGTGCGCGGCTGGGGCGGGCGTGCGCTCGCGATTCCGTTCGAGCACGACCGCTCGACCACCGCGCTGCTGAAGAAGGTGCGCGCGCAGCAGTCCTGATCCGGTGCCGCGCCGTCAGGGCGCGGATGCCGCGAGCGGCTCCGCCGTCACGGCCGGCGCGCCGATCGGACCGCCGATCACGGGCTGATCGCTCGCTTGCGCGAGCGGCATCGCATGCAACGCATCGGGCCGAACCTGCCGGGACAGCACGCCCGGTTCGCGCGGGCCGGCCGCCGGAAGCGGCCCGAACACGCCGCGCACGGCGACGAACGCAAGCAGGTTCGCGAGAATGAGAACAGCGATCAGCCAGCGCAGCATCGTCGACACTCCTCGTCGTTGTTCAGTCGTTCAACCGTTTGCTCGGGCCGCATGCACGTGCGGCCGGCTGTCTGCACGGGCGCACGCGCCGGCGCCCGTTTTCCATCCCCACCGTGACGAAGCCCGCACTCGGGCCTGCGTCGACACGGCCGGCGCGATGCCGACCGGTTTCCGTCAATTCCGCGCCGCCGCGTCCGCGGCGATCAACGCAAGCCCCGACAGGATCAGCGCGTCGTGCCGCGTATGCGGCAGCGTCAGCGCGCGCGCGACATCGTCCGCCGCGCCGCCTGCCAGCACGAGCCGCACGGGTGCCTGCCACGCATCGGCGAGATCGCGCCATGCGCGCTCGATCAGCCCCGCCTGCGCGTACAGGCAGCCCGCCGACAGCGAGCGCGGCGTATCGACCTGGAACGGCTCGGCCTGCGCGCCCGCGAGCAGCCCGCTTGCGATGTCGGTGGTCAGCGTCGGCAGCTGCGCGGTGTGCGTGCCGAGCGCGCGCATCATCAGTGCCCAGCCCGGCGCGATCAGCCCGCCGGTGAAACGACCGTCCGCGCGCAGCGCTTCGAGCGTCGTCGCCGTGCCGAACGTCGCGATCAGCAGATGCTCGCCCGGAAACGCCGCCCGTGCGCCGATCAGGCCGGCCCAGCGATCGCTGCCGAGCTGCTCGGGCGTCGTATAGCCGTTCGTCACGCCGCATTGCGCGGGCCGCGAGCGGATCGTCGTGCGCGCCAGGCCCGGCCAACGGGCGTCGAGCAGCGCGTCGAGCCGCGCGGCCACGTCGGCGCCCGCGACGTTCGAGATCCATGCGCCATGCGGACGCGGCAGGGCCGACCAGTCGGGATCGGCACCGCCGTCGCGCGTATGGCCGAACGCGCCGGTGTCGACGAGCGTGCGCTGCGCGTCGGCGAGCGCCCACTTGATCCGGCTGTTGCCGGCGTCGATCAGCAGATGCGGTTCGTTCATTGCGCTTCGCGCAGCGATATGTCGCCGGCCGCGATCGCCTGGATGCCGTCGGGCGTGTCGAGCAGCAGCTGGCCGGTCGCGTCGATGCCCGTCGCGATGCCGCGTACGCGTTCGACGCCCTGTTCGAGCAGCACGACTTCGCGTCCCGCGTATGCGTGCAGCGCGTGCCAGCGCGGCAGGAACGGCGCGAGCCCGTCGGTGCCGAACTGCGCGAGTGCGGGCGTGAGCGCGTTCAGCGCCGCGGCGAGCGTATCGGTGAGGTTCGCCGACGCGCACGCGGCCGACAGCGCCGCCGGCGGCAGCCCGCTCGCGAGCGTCGCTTCGCGCGCACGCAGCGCATCGACCTGCGCGGCGACGGCTTCCGCGCCGCGCACGTTGATGCCGAAGCCGATCACGACGGCGGTCGCGTCGGCGGTGGTCCAGACGGTTTCGATCAGGATCCCGGCAAGCTTGCCGACGATGCGCGACGTGCCGTCGTCGGCGGTCGTCAGCAGCAGGTCGTTCGGCCATTTGAGCGCGACGCGCGTGCGGGCGTCGAGCGGCAGCGTGGCGATCCCTTCCGCGAGCGCGACGCCGATCGCGATGCTGAGGCCGCCGAGCGCGTCGACGGGGCGCGGCACGATGCAGCCGACCGAGCACAGCAGCGCGTTGCCGGGCTGCGCGAACCAGGGACGGCCTTGCCGGCCGCGGCCCGCCGTCTGCTCGAACGCGACGCGCACGAGCGGCGCGGGCAGCGCGTTCGCGGTGCGCGGCAGCGCCTTGAGGCGCGTCGCGACGTCGGCGTTGGTCGAGCCGGTGGCGGCGACGATGTCGAGCGGCCACGCGCGCGGCGCGGCGTCCAGGTGCGCCTCGAGCCGGTTGCGCGCGATGTGCGCGTCGCCGGAATCGGGCGTGTCGGAGGAGGTGGGGGCGTTCATGGCGCCTATTGTAGCGACAGGGGGCCGTGCGTGACGGGCGGCGCGCACGACGGGCGGGGCCGGGGCGGCGGCCCGCACGCGACCTGTGCAAAGCCGGCGCCCGCGCGGCTTGGTGCTTCTCGATCTGCACCAGCGCCTTGACGCCGTCTTCGGACGTTTTCGCGGGCAAGCAGCGTCCTGCCCTTCAGGGCCGGGGTCTCGGCAGGCCGATACGAGGATCGGCCCGCCGCGCTTCGATTCCCGTTGCGGGTGGTCGATGCGCGGGGCGTCAGCTCGCTCCGTCGCCGCGTTCGTGCCCGCGCGGCCGACGCACCGTCACGGCGCGACGACCGGATGCTTCAACGCATGCGCGGTCTCGATCCACTGCGCATGGAATTCGTCCGCGTCGGGCTTGAGCCCCAGCTCGCCGTTGCGATAGGCCATCGCGAGCGTTTGCACGGCTTCCGGCAGCTCGTGTTCCGCCGCACGGCGATACAGCGCGAGCGCGCGCGCTTCGTCGCGCGGCACGCCGCTGCCTTCGCGGTACGCGTTCGCAAGCATGAAATCCGCGACCGGGATGTCCGCGCGCGACGCGATCTCGAACCAGTGCGCGGCCTGCACCGGGTCGGCTGCGATGCCGTAGCCGCTGCGATAGATCAGCCCGAGGTAATACGCGGCGGCCGGATCGCCGTGGCCGGCCGCTTCGCCGAGCAGCGTGCGCGCGCGTGCGTAGTCTTTCGGGAGGTCGCCGCTGCCGAGCAGCAGCGCCTTGCCGAGCGCCAGCTGCGCACGCCGCGCGGCCGGCGTGTCGGCTTTCGTGTCTGCTTGCGCGGCGGTTTCGAGCCAGCCGCGCCCTTCGTCGCGCAGCCCCGGCTCGCGCGCATCGACGAGCGCGATGCCGAGCGCCGCCTGCGCGTCGCCCGAGCCGCGCCGCGCGAGGGTGCGCAATTGCGCGAGAGCGTGCGGCTCGACGGCCTGCGCGACCATCGCCTGCCATTCGTCGAGCTGCGCGGCGCTCGGCGCGGGGCCGGCGGCGCGCCAGCCCGTCGCCGCGACGACGGCCGCAACGGTCACGGCCGCCGCCGCGAGCAGCGCGGCCGGCGGGAGTTTCGCGCGCAGCAGGCGCCGCGCGGCGGCGGCGAAGCCGGCCTCGGCAGGCCGCATCGTCCGGATCGGTTGCATCGCAGGTCTCGTGGTCATTGCGTGAGGTCGATCTCGTAGATGGCGAGGTTCTTGCCCGAGCCGTCGTCGGCCGCGACCTGCGTGAGGCCGGTCAGGCCGGCTGCCGCCGCGTCGCCGAGCCGGTTCGGCGCGGACGTGAACTGCACGTGCGCGACCGAGCTCGCCAGCTTCGTGAAGCGCCAGCTGCGCTGCGCGCCGTCCGCCGCGCGCGTGATCGCGCCGCGCTTCTTGATGAACGCGATCAGCACGTCGCGGTTCGCGTCGGGCGACGCGAAGATCGTCTTGCTGCCGTCGAGGCCCGGGAAGTTGCCGCCGCCGCTCGCGCGGTAGTTGTTGGTCGCGACGATGAACTGCGCGTTCGGGTCGATCGGCGCGCCCTTGTACGTCAGGTTCCTGATCCGGCTGCCGACCGGCTGCGTGACGTCGATTTCGTACGCCAGATCCGCGGACGTGAACATGTCGAAGTTGTAGCCGGGGAAGCTGCTGACGAGTGGCTGCACGGTCGCCTTGGTCGGATCGATCGTGTTGAAGCGCTTCGCGGCCGTCTCGAGCCAGTTCTTCACGTCGCTGCCGCTCACCTTCACCGCGTACACGGTGTTCGGATACAGGTACAGGTCGGCCGCGTTGTTGATCGCGAGCGCGCCGGGCGCGACGTCGGTGTAGTCACTGCCGCCGCCGAAGCCGCTCTTGAACGGCGCGCTGACCGACAGCACCGGCAGCGACGCGTATTGCGGCAGGTTCGCCTGCACGTAGGTTTTCACGTAATCGGCCTGCGCCTCGTTGACGATCTGGATCGCGCCCGGATCGCCGACGTCCGCGAAGTACGAGTTCATCCGGTAGTCGGTCGAGCCGATCGGCGTCTTCACGTAGTCGATCGTCGCCTGGTGCTCGGCCGCGATCGCGGCGGACACCGACGGATCGGCGTCGACGTAGCTCTTGTCCGCGTTCTGGATCGGCCGCGCCTCGACGGTCGTCAGCGACTTGTCGACGCTCCACGTCTTGCCGTCGAACTTCAGGCCGAGCTTGATCACGCCGAGATGCTTGCCCCAGTAGTTGGCCATCACGGTCGGCACGCCGTTGACGGTGCCCTTCGCCTTGTCGACGCCCGGCAGGTTGAACTGCGCCACGGTGCTGTTCGCGTCCGGGAACACCTGGTGCGAGTGGCCGATCAGCATCGCGTCGATGCCGGGCACCGTCGACAGCCACCAGCTGCCGTTTTCCATGGTCGGCGAATACGCGGCATTGTCGAGGCCGCCGTGCGAGATCGCGACGACGAGATCGGCGCCCTTCGCGCGCATCTCCGGAATGTACTTCTCGGCCGCTTCCTTCAGGCCGGTCGTGTAGACCTTGCCGTCGAGCCAGCGCTTGTCCCAGCTCATGATCGCGGGCGGCGTGAAGCCGATGATGCCGATCTTCACCGGCGCGCTGACGGTCTTGCCGTCGGGCGCGACGGCCGTCACGGTGCGGGTCAGGATCGTGTACGGCGTGAACAGCGGCGCGTTGGTCCGCGCGCTGATCACGTTCGCGAGCACCTGCGGGAAGTTCGGGCCCGCGCACTTCTTCTGCTGCGCGGGGGCCGGCAGCCCGTCGACGTCGAACGTGTTGCCGGTCACCTGCGACAGGTACGGCAGCCCGTAGTTGAACTCATGGTTGCCGATCCCGCCGCCGTCGAACTTCGCCGCGTTCATCACCTTGTAGATCGCGAGCGTCTGGTCGCAGCCGATCGGGTTCACGAGCGCCTGGTAATCCGACAGCGCGGTGCCCTGGATCGTGTCGCCGTTGTCGAGCAGCAACGTGTTCGGATACTGCGCGCGCGCCTGCGCGATCAGCGTCGACACGCGCTCGAAGCCGAGCGATTTGTCGGCGGCGAGCTTGAAATAGTCGTACGACAGCACGTTGGTGTGCAGGTCGGTCGTTTCGAGCAGCGCGAGCGTGGCCGTCGTGCCGGCGGGCGCCTGCGTCTGCGACGACGGCGGAGCGGTGACGTCGTCGCCGCCGCAACCGGCGAGGGCGAAGGCGAGGCTGGCGAGCGCGGCGGCGGCGGTCACGCGGCGGCGGGAAAGCGGGGGGAGACGCATCGATTGTCCTGTTTGGTGTTCTGTTCTATGAATCGCGAGGAGCGCAGCGAAATGGCGGCGCGGGCGCCGACGGCCTGACGTGCGGCGCGTGAGAGTATCGAAAGGAAACGTGACGGAAGAATGAAAGGTCGCGTGCCCGGCACGCCGTTGCGGCGGCGAACGCTGCGCCGTGGCGGGCCGGGTGCCCCTCGACGAGGCGCCTCTGGCCCGGCGTCGGCGCCGGGCGCGCCCGGCTGCGCGCCCCGGCGGCAATCCTCACGTCGCGGCGCCGGACGGTTCGATACAATGGCCGCTGTCATCCTTTTGCAAACAACCCGCCCTTGGACTTCGACACACCTCCCGGCCTGTCGGTCGACGCCGGCGGCCAGGGCCAGACGGTGCGCCTGACCGGCCAGTGGACCGCGCTCGCGCTCGCGCGCAATCGCGGCGAGGTCGCGCGCCGCGTCGCGGGCATCGCGTCCGGGCGCGTGAGCGAATGGGATCTGTCCGGCATCGAGCGGCTCGATCACGTCGGCGGCCAGGCGCTGTGGCGCGTATGGGGCCGCAAGCTGCCGGCCGGCGTCGAGCTGACCGCCACGCAGCGCACGATCTTCGAGCGGATCGAGCGTCTCGACAGCCAGCGCGAGGCACCCGAGCGCGTCGTGCGGTTCGATCCCGTCACGCGCCTCGGCCAGGCGATCTTCACGTTCGGCGAACACCTGCAGGGCGGCATCGCGATGTTCGGCCTCGTGATCCTCGACGCGCTGTCGGTGCTGCGCCGGCCGCAGACGATGCCGTGGAAGGAAACCTCGGCGAACATCTACAGCGCCGGCGCGCAGGCGCTGCCGATCACCGCGCTGGTCGCATTCCTGATCGGCATCGTGCTCAGCTATCTGTCCGCGCAGCAGCTGCAGATGTTCGGCGCGAATCGCTACATCGTGAACATCCTCGGGCTGTCGGTGATTCGCGAACTCGGGCCCGTGCTGTCGGCGATCCTCGTCGCGGGCCGCTCGGGCTCGGCGATCACCGCGCAGATCGGCGTGATGCGCGTGACCGAGGAGCTCGACGCGATGCGCGTGATGGGCATTCCGCACGGGCTGCGGCTGATCCTGCCGCGCGTGCTCGCGCTCGGCGTCGCGATGCCGCTGCTGGTGATGTGGACCAACATCGTCGCGCTGACGGGCGGCGCGCTCGCCGCGAAGTTCGTGCTCGGGATCGACGTCAACTATTTCGTGCGCTCGCTGCCGGGCGTCGTGCCGATCGCGAACCTGTACATCGGCCTCGGCAAGGGCGTCGTGTTCGGCATGCTGATCGCGCTGGTCGCGTGTCATTTCGGCTTCAGGATCAAGGCGAACTCGCAAAGCCTCGGCGAAGGCACGACGACGTCGGTCGTGTCGTCGATCACGGTCGTGATCCTCGCCGATGCGGTGTTCGCGATCCTGTTCCAGAACGTGGGGCTCGGATGAACGCGTCGAAACAACCGGCGGCTGGTGCCGCGCCGGCCGATGCCGCCAGCGCACATGCCGCGGCAGTCGGCGCGGGCACGGTCGGCACGCCGCCGGCGGCCGCGCACGGCGACGACCTCGTGATCGAGGTGCGCAACCTGACGAAGCGCTACGGGCGCAACATCATTCACCAGAAGCTCGATTTCGACGTGCGGCGCGGCGAGATCGTCGCGATCGTCGGTGGCTCGGGCTCGGGCAAGACGACGCTCGTGCGGCAGATCCTCGGCCTCGAGCGGCCGACGTCGGGCACGATCAAGGTGTTCGGCGAAGACACGTCGAAGATCGACGACGCGAGCGCGCGGATGATGCGCACGCGTTCGGGGATGCTGTTCCAGCAGGGCGCGCTGTTCTCGTCGATGACGGTGTTCGACAACGTCGCGCAGCCGCTGCGCGAGCTTGGCCGCGTACCGCCGGACCTGCTGCACGACATCGTGATGCTGAAGCTCGAGATGGTCGGGCTGCCGTGCAAGCACGCGTCGAAGATGCCGGCCGCGCTGTCGGGCGGGATGGTGAAGCGGGTCGGTATCGCGCGTGCGATCGCGCTCGAGCCCGAGCTGCTGTTCCTCGACGAGCCGACCGCCGGGCTCGACCCGCAGGCGTCCGACGAATTCGTCGAGCTGATCGCGACGCTGCACCGCACGCTCGGGCTGACCGTCGTGATGGTGACGCACGATCTCGACACGATGGTCGCGTTGTCGACGCGCGTCGCGGTGCTGGCCGATCGCAAGGTGCTTGTGGCGGCGCCGGTCGAGGAGGCCGCGAACGTCGACCATCCGTTCATCCACGAATATTTCCTGGGGCTGCGCGGGCGCCGCGCACTGCAGGCGCTGCCGCCCGAGCGGCGCGCGAAGCTGCCGAAGGCGGCCCTCGAACCGGCGCCGTCGAGCGTCGAGTTGTAAGCAAGGCAAGAAGCAAGGAACCCGCGAATGGAAAACAAATCACATGCGTTCTGGGCCGGCCTGTTCACGATCGCGCTGACGCTGGCGATCGCGGGCACCGTGTTCTGGTTCAACGTCGATCGCACCGTGCGCGTGCCGTACGACCTGCTCGCGCGCACCAACGTGACGGGCCTGTTCCCCGACGCGGCCGTGCGCTTTCGCGGCCTCGACGTCGGCAAGGTGCAGTCGATCGGCTTCGACCGCTCGCATCCGGGCCAGATCCGGATCCGGATCCTCGTCGACCACGACGCGCCGATCACGCAGTCGACCTACGGCAGCCTCGGCTTCCAGGGCGTGACGGGCATCGCGTTCGTGCAGCTCGAAGATACGGGCCGCGATCTGGCGCCGCTGCCGTCGTCGCCGAAGGCGATCGCGCAGATCCCGATGCGGCCGAGCCTGTTCGACCAGATCCAGGAGCGCGGCGACGTGTTGCTGCGGCAGCTCGAACTGGCGGCGAAAAGCGCGAACGCGCTGATGTCGCCGGAGATGCGCGAGCAGCTGCGCGCGACGGCCGAAAGCCTGCAGCACGCGGCGGACGGCGCGACGACGCTGTCGAAGCAGCTCGCGCCGGCGGTGGCCGCGCTGCCGGAAACGATGCACCAGGTCGATCGCGCGATGGCGTCGGCGAACACGCTGCTGCAGCCGAACGGGCCGCTCGTGGCGAACCTGAACAAGGCCGGCTCGGCTGCCGAGCAGGTCGGCGTCGCGCTGAACGACCTGAACGCGCGGGTCCAGTACGACACGCTGCCGCGTTTCAACGTGCTGGCCGGCAGCGTCGGCGATGCGTCGCGGCAATTGAAGGACGTCGCCGGTGAACTCGGCCGCAACCCGAGCAGTCTGTTGTTCGGTTCGCCCGGCTCCGCGCCCGGCCCCGGCGAGGCGGGCTTCGTCTGGCCGGGGGCAGGGGCCGCCGCCGGGAAATGAAGCAGATCGCCAGCCCGGGCCACGACGTCATCGAAACCGGAAACATCATGCAGGAACATGCCATGCCACGAATCCTTGATCGCGCGCTGCGTCCCGCCGCGACCGCGCTCGCGATGCTGACGCTCGTGTTCGCCGCCGGCTGCGCCGGCAACGGCGCGGCGCTGTCGAACGTCCGCTACGACCTCGGGCCGGCCGCATCGGCCGTCACGGCCGGCACGGGCCCCGCGCTGAAGGTGCTCGACGTCGCCGCGCCCGACGCGCTCGACACGGACAAGTTCGTCTACCGCCTCGCGTATGCGGATGCGCAGCGCACGGCCGTCTATCGCGACAGCCGCTGGACCGCGCCGCCCGCGCAACTGCTCACGCAGCGGCTGCGCGGCGCGCTGTCGTCGCGCGGCGCGGTGCTCGAAGGCTCCGACGGCGTGCGCGCGCCGACGCTGAAGGTCGACCTGAACGAATTCGAGCAGGTGTTCGACGGGCAGTCGCAGAGCCACGGCGCGGTCACCGCGCGCGCGACGCTGATGCAGGACGGCAAGGTGCTCGGCCAGCGCACGTTCGTCGCGCGCGCGCCGTCGAGCACGCCCGACGCGGCCGGCGGCGCGCGCGCGCTCGCGGCCGCGAGCGACGAGCTCGTGTCGCAGATCGCCGCGTGGGTCGGCGTGCAGGCGTACGCGGGCAACCCGTGACGCAGCGCGCGCAGCCGCGATGAGCGCGCCGGGCACGTCGCGCGCGTCGTCGCTGGCGCGGCAGGCGTTCGCCGCGTATGCGGCGCTCATCGTCTATGCATCGCTGTATCCGTTCGACGGCTGGGTATCGCTCGGCATCGGGCCGTTCGACTACCTGTTCGCGCCGATGCAGCGTTATGTGACCGCGTTCGACGTGGTCACCAACGTGCTCGGCTACATGCCGTTCGGCGCACTCGGCGTGCTCGCGCTGCATCCGCGCTGGCGCGGGGTGGCCGCGACGCTGATCGTGGGCGGCCTCGGCGTGCTGCTGTCGGGATCGATGGAGGCGCTGCAGACCTACCTGCCGACGCGCGTCGCGTCGAATCTCGACCTCGCGGCCAACGCGCTCGGCGCGCTGCTCGGCGCGGCGCTCGCGGCACCGGCCACCGGCGCGCTGCTCGACCGCGGCGCATTGCGCCGGCTGCGCTTCGCGTGGTTCGAGGCCGACGGCGCGACGCCGCTGCTGCTTGCCGCGCTGTGGCCGTTCGCGATCCTGTTTCCGTCGCCGTTCCTGTTCGGCATCGGCGACTGGCCGGCCGCGCTGTGGGAGCGCGCCGACGGCTCGATGCAGGACGCGCTGCTCGCATGGCTGCCGGCCGCGTGGCGCGTGAGCGAATGGCCCGAGCGCGTCGACGGCTGGCTGTCCGATTCCGCGTGGGAAGCCATGCTCGGCGGGTTGATGCTGTTCGCCGCGCTGGCGATCGCGTCGCTCGCGATGCGCGCCCGCGCGCCGCGCGTGCGGCTCCTGATCGCGTTCGTCGCCGCGACGCTTGCGCTGAAGGCGGCCGCGACCTTCATGCAGTCGAGCACCGGCCTCGTCGTCGTGTGGGCGACGCCCGGCGCGCGGCTCGGCATCGAGCTCGGCTTCGCGGCGGCGCTGCTCGCATTGCGCGTGCCGGCCGCGTGGCGCGCGCTGCTCGCGGCGCTCGCGCTGCTGGCCGGTGTGGCGCTCGTCAACCTGCTGCCCGTCAACCCGTTCTTCGACTTCACGCTGTCCGGCTGGCGGCAGGGCCGCTACGTGCACTTCAACAGCATCGCGCGCTGGCTCGCGTGGATCTGGCCCTACGCGGCGCTGATCTGGCTCGGTCAGCGGGTCGAGCACGCGTGGCTGCCGGCCGCGCGGCGGCGCTGACGCGGCGGGAGAGGTAACGGGCGGCGCGGCCGCGCCTCGCGTGGGTCGCGGGCAGCCGCGCGCGCCGGTCGCTATAATCGTCCGCACATCCGTTGCCGCGCGCAACGGCAATCGCCCCTTCTTTCCGCCCGGCGCCGCGCCGGGCCGCACGTCACCATCATGGATTCCTACTACCAGCACCACGTCTTCTTCTGCCTGAACCAGCGCGAACCGGGCGCAGAGCGTCCGAGCTGCGCGCAATGCGACGCGCAGACCATGCAGGAGTACGCGAAAAAGCGCGTGAAGGAACTCGGCCTCGCGGGGCCGGGCAAGGTGCGCATCAACAAGGCCGGTTGCCTCGACCGCTGCGAGGAAGGGCCGGTGATGGTCGTGTATCCGGAAGGCACGTGGTACACGTACGTCGATCAGGCCGACATCGACGAGATCGTCGAATCGCACCTGCGCGACGGCAAGGTCGTCGACCGCCTGAAGATCTGAGCGGGCCGGCCGAATGAACGTTCATACGCAGAAGTCGCTGATCCCCGGCCCGGTCGGGCAGATCGAAATCGCGGTCGACCTGCCCGACGCGGTGCGCGAAGGCGGCGCCGCGCCGCGCGGCATCGCGCTCGTCGCGCACCCGCATCCGCTGTTCGGCGGCACGATGGACAACAAGGTCGCGCAAACGCTCGCGCGCACGCTGGTCCAGCTTGACTACGTGGTGTACCGGTCGAATTTCCGCGGCGTCGGCGCGACCGAGGGCGTGCACGACAACGGCGTCGGCGAGGCCGACGACCTGCTCGCCGTGCTCGCGCACATGCGCGCGCAGCCCGCCTATGCGGACCTGCCGCTGGTGCTCGCAGGTTTCTCGTTCGGCACCTTCGTGCTGTCGCACGTCGCGAAGCGGTTGCGCGACGCGGGCGAGACGATCGAGCGGATGGTGTTCGTCGGCACGGCCGCGAGCCGCTGGCAGGTCGCCGACGTGCCGGAGAACACGCTCGTGATCCACGGCGAAACCGACGACACGGTGCCGATCGGATCGGTCTACGACTGGGCGCGGCCGCAGGAACTGCCGGTCGTCGTGATCCCCGGTGCCGAGCATTTCCTGCATCGCAAGCTGCACGTGCTGAAGCGCATCATCGTCGACGCGTGGCGCTGATCCGCTGAACCCGGCGTGCGGCGCCGCTGCCGCACGACCGCGATGTCGCCGCGCGCGCGACATCGCGCCGCATCGTGTCCCGACGCGATCGCACATACCCGCTCCCGCACGGCGCAACCCGGCTTGCACGGCGCCTGCGCACGCCTTTCGCGCGGCTTCGAGCACGATTCTCCACAGCGAAGCCGCGCTATCCTCCCGAAGCCTGTGTGTGGCCACCTGAGCCCTGGTTCGCGAAAACGCCGTTCGCGGCCACGTATAATGGCCGCATTTCGCGTCGCCCGCGGCCCGGCCGGGCCCATGCGGCGCTCGTTTCGCCGCCTGTCCGCCCGCTCGCGACGGCCGCGAACCGAACGCGTCCGCACGAGTCCAACCGGCGCGTTTCGCGCCGTCCGACGCAGTCGGACGAACGCCGGAACGCTCGCCGCCTTGCCGTTCAACCCCTGCGCGTTTCGCGCCGCACTTTCTGCCACCAGCCTGAATCGATCATGCGTCTGTCTCCCCAAGGCCTCAAGTCCCTCGCTTCTTCCATCGCCTTCGGCACCGCCGCGCGCAACGTCGCGCTGGGCGTGATGCTGCCCGTCGCACTCGCGTCGACGATCGTCGTCGCCGAGGCGAAGCCGGCCGCCAAGGCCAAGGCCGCGCATGCCGCGCCGGCCGCCGCCACCGAGCAGTTCACCGGCGCGCCCGCGACCTTCATGCCGGGCGCGGTGCCGCCGCCGGGCGTGAACGCGCGCTCGTGGGTGCTCGTCGATGCGACCAGCAACACCGTGCTCGCATCGGGCAACGCGGACGAACGCGTCGAGCCCGCGTCGCTGACGAAGCTGATGACGGCCTACCTGGTGTTCGAAGCGCTCGACAAGAAGAAGATCTCGATGGAGCAGATCGTCACGCCGAGCGTAGCGGTGCGCCGTGTCGGCACTGACGAGTCGCGCATGTTCATCGAGGCGAACAAGCCGGTGTCGGTGCACGACCTCGTGTACGGGATGATCATCCAGTCGGGCAACGACGCCGCGATCGCGCTGGCCGAACTGGTCGGCGGCAGCGAAGGGCAGTTCGTCACGCTGATGAACGACGAGGCGGCGCGCCTCGGCATGAAGGGCACGCACTTCGCCGACGTGAACGGCATGCCCGACCCGAACCACTACACGACGGCCGGCGACCTCGCGAAGCTGTCCGCGCACCTGATCCGCGATTTTCCGCAGTACTACAGCATCTTCTCGGAGAAGGAATTCAAGTACAACAACATCCGCCAGGGCAACCGCAACCGCCTGCTGTGGCTGGATCCGACGGTCGACGGCCTGAAGACGGGCCATACGCAAGCGGCCGGCTATTGCCTGATCGCGTCGGCCAAGCGCGCGATCCCGGGTGTCGACAGCCAGCGCCGTCTCGTGTCGGTGATGATGGGCGAGCAGAAGGAAAGCGAGCGCACGCAGGACAGCATGAAGATGCTGAACTACGGCTATAGCGCGTTCGACGCGGTGCGCCTGTTCAAGGGTGGTCAGGCGATGTCGACGCCGCGCATCTACAAGGGCAAGGAAAACACCGTGCAGGTCGGCGTGAAGGGCGACCAGTGGGTGACCGTGCCGCGCGGCCTGGGCGACAAGGTCAAGCCGGAAGTCGAGGTCAACGCGCCGCTGATCGCGCCGCTCGCGGAAGGCCAGCAGGTCGGTACCGTGAAGATCGTCGCCGACGGCAAGACGCTGTCGGAGTTCCCGGTCGTCGCGCTGCAGGCGGTGCCGGAAGCGGGTATCTTCGGTCGTATCTGGGACTCGATCCTGCTGATGTTCAGCAAGAAGAAGTAAGCACGACGGGCCTTTGTTTTCACGACTTCATCCCCATCTGGTATAGCCATGAGCCAAGCCGAATTCGAACCGATCGTCTACCTCAGCGTGTCGTCGCAGGAGGAGCTGGTGCCGCTGTCGCAAGCCCGGGTCCCGGTGCTCGACCGCGGGTTCATCTTCGGCGATGGCGTGTATGAAGTCGTCCCCGTTTATGCGCACGACGGCGCGCACGTGCCGTTCCGGATCGAACAGCATCTGGAGCGGCTCGCGCGCAGCCTGAAGAAGATCGGCATCGACGATCCGCATGACGCGGCCGGCTGGCGCGCGCTGATCGAGCGCGTGGTCGCCGCGAACGCGGAAGGCCTCGGCGACGGCAATGCGCTCGTCTACCTGCAGGTGACGCGCGGCGTCGCGAAGCGCGGCCATGCGTTCCCGGCGAACGCGGTGCCGACGGTGTTCGCGATGACGAGCCCGCTGCGCCTGCCGTCGGACGAGGAGCGCGCGCGGGGCGTGCGCTGCGTGACGGCCGAGGATCGTCGCTGGCTGCATTGCGACATCAAGTCGATTTCGCTGCTTGGCAACGTGCTGATGGCGCAGCATGCGGCCGAACGCGATGCGTTCGAGACGATTCAGCTGCGCGACGACAACGTGACCGAAGGTTCGTCGTCGAACGTATGGATCGTGAAGAACGGCGAGCTGATGGCGCCGCCGCGCAGCAACAGGATCCTCGAAGGGATCCGCTACGCGCTGGTCGAGCAGCTGGCCGAGGAATGCGGCATTCGGTTCGTCGCGCGCGAAATCAGCGAGGTCGAGCTGCGCTCGGCGGACGAGATCATGATCACGTCGGCCACGAAAGAGATTTTGCCCGTCACGTCGCTCGACGATCTGCCCGTGCAGGGCGGCAAGCCGGGCCCCGTGTTCGCGGCGTTGTACGACGCGTACCAGCGTGCGAAGGCACGCGAGTTTGAACAGTTTGACCTAACCCGGAGAAAATGATGAGCGAACCGACCAAAACCATCGAGGTCACCGGCGCGATCGATACCCGGAAGGAGTCGCTGCTGGAGTTTCCGTGCGATTTCCCGATCAAGATCATGGGCAAGGCGCACCCGGAATTCAAGGACACGATCTTCAAGGTCGTGGCCGTCCACGACAACGAGATCGACGTCGAGAAGATCGAGGAGCGTGCCTCGAGCGGCGGCAACTACACCGGCCTCACGATCACCGTGCGCGCGACGAGCCAGGAACAGCTCGACACCATCTATCGTGCACTGACCGGCCATCCGATGGTCAAGGTCGTGCTCTAAGCGCCGCTTTCCATCCTCCTTCCTGCGCGCACTCGGCGGGGGTCTTCCCCGCCGCGCGCCGCGCGTCCAGCTCGTCGCACAGCAGCTTGTATTCGGCGACTTCCTGAAGCAGCCACGCCCTGAACGCCTGCACGCGCGGCGTGTTCAGGAGCGGCGGCGGACACACGAAAAAATAGTGCCACGGGCTCTGCCCGTCGATGTCGAACAGGCGCACGAGGCGCCCGTCCAGCAGGTCGTGCACTGCGAGCGAGCGGCGCACCAGCGCAATGCCCTGGCCGTCGATCGCGGCCAGCAGCAGGTTCGACGAATCCTGGTACAGAATCCCCCGTTTCGGCTCGGTCAGCGTATCGAGCCCGGCCGCGTCGAACCACGGCCGCCACAGCTCGTCGTCCGAGCGCAGCAGGTTGTAGTGCACGAGATCGGCGGGCGTCCGCGGCAGGTTGCCGCCGTTCAGCGTCGGCGAGCACGCCGGAAAGAACACCTCCTCGAACAGCGGCTCGACGTGCAGCCCCGGATAGGTGCCGGAGCCGAAGCGGATCGCGAGGTCGACGTCGTCGCGCGCGAAATCGGTGAGCGAGTTGGTCGACTGCAGCTCGACGTCGATTTCCGGATGCCGCTCGATGAACGTGCCGATGCGCGGCGTGATGAAGCGCGCCGCGAACGACGACAGCATCGACACCACCAGCCGTCGCCCGCGGTCGCTTGCGCGCACCTCGCGCGTCGCGTCGGCGATCACCATCAGCGCGGTGCGGACCTGCTGCGCGTAGCGCATGCCGGCGTCGGTCAGGCACAGCCGCTTGCCGTTGCGCGTGAACAGCTGCACGCCGAGCTCCTCCTCGAGCGCGCGAACCTGGTGGCTGACCGCGCCGTGCGTGACGTACAGCTCGTCGGCGGCGCGGGAGAAATTCTCGTGGCGGGCGGCGGCTTCGAACGCGCGAATCGCGTTCAGCGCAGGCAGCTGGCGGAGGTCCATTTGCTAATTTTCCTCACATCGACGTGAAAATTGGTCGTTTTGTCGGACGCCTTGAAGTGACTACGATTGTAGCCATCGAAGCATTTATTGGCGGAGACGATCATGCAAGAAATTTCTTCAAGCATCACGTTCGAAATTCCCGCGGGCGAAACCGTGCCGATGAAGGTGCAGCGCAGCACCCGTCTGACGGTGCAGTGCGGGCCGGTGTGGGCGACGCGCAGCAACGACGTCGAAGACTACTTCCTGGTCGACGGCGAGACGCTCCGGCTGCGCCGCGGCGAGCGGCTGTGGCTCAGCGCGGAAGGCCGGCAGGGCGCGCATGTGGCGTTCTCGGTGTCGCGGCCGGCCGGGGAGATCGCGCGCGGCGCGCTCGCACGGCTGCGCGATCGCGTGAATGCGCTGCTCCACGACGGCTGGCGCACCGTCTGACGGGCCTTTCCTCCGACGGATACGCACGATCCGTCCCCTTCCGGAGCCGGCGAGACGCATGGGTTTTCGGTAAACTACCGCCCATGTCCGTCTCGCCGGTTGCCATCGTGTCCACGCCTGTCGCTGTTTCCGAATCGCCCGCCGGGTCTCCGGTTCAGCCCGTCGCGCCGGTCACCGTGCGCTGGCGCGGCAGCGAGGCCTACGAGACGAGCTTCGACGCGATGCGCGCGTTCACCGACACGCGCACGGCCGACACCGGCGACGAAATCTGGGTCGTCGAGCATCCGCCCGTCTACACGCTCGGCCAGGCCGGCGACCCGGCCCACCTGCTGGTGGCCGACAGCGGCGTGCCGCTCGTGAAGGTCGACCGCGGCGGACAAATCACCTACCACGGCCCCGGCCAGATCGTCGTCTACCTGCTGCTGGACCTGCGCCGGCGCAAGCTGATGGTGCGCACGCTCGTGACGAAGATCGAGGAAGCCGTGATCGAAACCCTCGCGGCGTATAATCTCGCTTCGGTCCGCAAGGCGGGCGCGCCGGGAATCTACGTGGCATCCGGCGTGCACGAAGGCGCGAAGATCGCGGCCCTCGGCCTGAAGATCCGCAACGGCTGCAGCTATCACGGGCTGAGCCTGAACGTGAAGATGGATCTGCGCCCGTTTCTCGCGATCAACCCGTGCGGCTATGCCGGACTGGAAACCGTCGACATGGCGAGCCTCGAGGTTGCCGCCGACTGGAACGACGTCGCCCACACGCTGGTGGGGCGTCTGATCGCCAACCTCGACGGCGAATCCGCGGCCGCCGACAAGCCGCAGGCACTGGAACATTCGAATGACTGACGTTACCGCTTCCCCCGCACCGGCCGATTCGGCCGCGACCCCTGCCTACGATCCGACCGCCAAGCAGAAGGCGCAGGCGAAGACGGCGCGCATCCCGATCAAGGTCATTCCGATCGAGAAGCTGAAGAAGCCGGAATGGATCCGCGTGAAGGCGGCCACCGGCAGTTCGCGCTTCAACGAGATCAAGACGATCCTGCGCGAGCACAACCTGCATACCGTGTGCGAGGAAGCGAGCTGCCCGAACATCGGCGAATGCTTCGGCAAGGGCACCGCGACGTTCATGATCATGGGCGACAAGTGCACGCGCCGCTGCCCGTTCTGCGACGTCGGCCACGGCCGTCCCGATCCGCTCGACGCGGACGAACCGAAGAACCTGGCCCGCACGATCGCCGCGCTGAAGCTCAAGTACGTGGTGATCACGAGCGTCGACCGCGACGACCTGCGCGACGGCGGCGCCGCTCACTTCGTCGAGTGCATCCGCGAAGTGCGCGAGCAGTCGCCGGAAACGCGCATCGAGATCCTGACGCCGGACTTCCGCGGCCGTCTCGACCGCGCGATCTCGATCCTGAACGCGGCACCGCCCGACGTGATGAACCACAACCTCGAAACGGTGCCGCGCCTGTACAAGGAAGCGCGCCCGGGTTCGGACTACGCGCACTCGCTGAAGCTGCTGAAGGACTTCAAGGCGCAGCATCCGGACGTCGCGACGAAGTCGGGCCTGATGGTCGGCCTCGGCGAGACCGAAGAGGAAATCCTGCAGGTGATGCGCGACCTGCGCGCGCACGACGTCGACATGCTGACGATCGGCCAGTACCTGCAGCCGTCCGAGCACCACCTGCCGGTGCGTGCGTACGTGCATCCGGACACGTTCAAGATGTACGAGGAAGAGGCGTACAAGATGGGCTTCACGCACGCGGCCGTCGGCGCGATGGTGCGTTCGAGCTATCACGCCGATCTGCAGGCGCACGGGGCCGGGGTGGTCTGAGCGCCGCGTTCGCGCATCAGCCTCACATCTCATGCAGTTGAAGAAGCCCGCAGCGATGCGGGCTTTTTCGTTGGTGCGGCCGCCGCCTGCGCGTTCGCACGACAATCGCCATCCGACCGGACGCGCGATCCGGTCGAACGTGGAAAGCAAAGCTGAAACGGCATCGATAGCTTCGCAGGATAAGTTCGCTCCCGCCGCGCGCAAAGCTCGTAAAGTCGGCTCTCCCGCAGCAATGCCCGCATTCGAAGGAGAGCCGCATGTCCCGTTTCAGCTTCGTCCGCCGCGCCGCCGTCGCGCTGACCGCCTTTGCCGCGCTGGGCGCGGCGCACGCCGAATCGCGCGAAGTCGTGATCGCGTATCAGGACATGGTCGTGCCGTGGCGCTACGCGCAGGCGAGCGGTGAAGTCGAAAAGGCGACCGGCTACAAGGTCACGTTCCGCAAGCTCGACAGCGGCGCCGACGTGATCCGCGCGCTCGCGTCGGGCTCCGTGCAGCTCGGCGAGGCCGGGTCGAGCCCGATCGCGGCCGGCCTGTCGCAGGGGCTCGACATCTCGCTGTTCTGGGTGCTCGACAACATCAACGACGCCGAGGCGCTCGTCGCGCGCAACGGCTCCGGCGTGACCAGCGTCGCCGCGCTGAAGGGCAGGAAGATCGGCGTGCCGTTCGTGTCGACGTCGCATTTCCATACGCTCGTCGCGCTGCAGGCCGCCGGCGTGAATCCGAACGACGTGAAGATCGTCAACCTGCGTCCGCCCGAGGTCGCGGCCGCGTGGACGCGCGGCGACATCGACGCGACCTACATCTGGGATCCGGTGCTCGCGAAGGTCAAGCAGTCGGGCACCGTGCTGACGACGTCGGGCCAGGTCGCGAAGCAAAGCGGCAAGGCGACCTTCGACGGCTTCGTCGTGAGCCGCAAGTTCGCGCGCGAGAACCCCGAGTTCGTCGCGCGCTTCGTGAAGGTGCTTGCGTCCGCCGATGCCGACTACCGCGCGCATGCGGCCGCGTGGAAGGCCGGTTCGCCGCAGGTCGCGGCGGTCGCGAAGGTGTCGGGCGCGAACGTGCAGGACGTGCCCGCGAGCCTCGCGCTCTACGCGTTCCCGACGCCGGCCGAGCAGGCGTCGCCGACGTGGCTCGGCGGCGGTGCGCAGTCGGGTGCCGCGAAGTCGCTCGCGGCCACCGCCGCGTTCCTGAAATCGCAGGGCACGATCCAGACGGTGCTCGCCGACTACTCGGTCGGCGTCGATCCGCAGTTCGTGCAGAAGGCCGCGCGCTGAGCGCGGCGCATCAGGCGACTCAGGCCACTCATCGCGGAGCCCTTGATCATGAGCATGCTGGAAGTCCGTCAGGTATCGGTCGCCTATCCGGGCGAACGCGGTCGGCCGACGACGCAGGCGCTCGCGCGCGTCGACCTGCGCATCGATTCCGGTGAATTCGTCGTCGCGCTCGGCGCGTCCGGGTGCGGGAAGACGACGCTGCTGAACTGCATGGCCGGCTTCGTCGCGCCGACGACGGGCGACGTGCGCGTCGACGGCGTGCCGGTCGCGGGCCCCGGCGCCGATCGCGGCGTCGTGTTCCAGAAATATGCGTTGCTGCCTTGGCTCGACGTGCTCGAGAACGTCGCGCTCGGGCTGCGCTTCGCGCGCGTGTCGAAGGCGGAGCGCGAAGCGCGCGCGACGGAGATGCTCGCGCTCGTCGGCCTCGAGCGCCATGCGCATGCGCGCGTGTACGAACTGTCTGGCGGGATGCAGCAGCGCGTCGGCATCGCGCGTGCGCTCGCGAGCGATCCGCGCGTGCTGCTGATGGACGAGCCGATGGGCGCGCTCGACGCGATGACGCGCGGCACGATGCAGGCGCTCGTCCTCGACGTGTGGGCGCGCACGGGCAAGACGGTGTTCTTCATCACGCACGACGTCGAGGAGGCGCTGTTCCTCGCGACGCGTCTCGTCGTGATGACGCCCGGCCCCGGCCGCATCGCGGAAACCTTCGAGCTGCCGTTCGCGCGGCGCTACGTCGAATCGCGCGATGCGCGCGCGGTGAAGTCGTCGCCGGAATTCATCGCATGGCGCGAGCGGCTGATCGCGTATCTGCATCGCGACGAGGCGGTCGCGGAGGTCACGTGATGCACGAATTCGCGCGGCAGGGCGCGTCCGTCGGGCGCGGCCGGATCAGTACTTTGCACAGGCAGGACGACATGAGCACGCAGGATTCCTGGGCGGCCGACCGAGTGGCCGGGAGGGGCGAGCAGGACGAGCGCACGACGCGGCGCAAGGCGGCGCGGCCGTCGCGCCGCTACCGCTTGCCGGGCCAGGGCAAAACCGCGGGGCTCAGCGCGGCGACGGTCGCGGCGCTGGCCGTGCTGTGGTGGAGCGCAACGCATTGGCAGTGGTTGCCGCCGCTGTTCCTGCCCGCGCCGGAAGCGGTGTGGGCGGCATTCGTCGATGCGTGGCACGGCCGCATCCAGGGCGGCCTGCCGCTGTCCGAGCATCTGCTGTGGAGTGCCGCGCGCGTGTTCGGCGCATTCCTGCTCGCCACCGCGATCGGCGTGCCGGCCGGCGTCCTGATGGGCGTGAGCCGAGTCGCGCGCGGCGTGCTGGATCCGCTGCTGGAGTTCTACCGGCCGCTGCCGCCGCTGGCGTACCTGCCGCTCGTCGTGATCTGGTTCGGCATCGACGAGACGGCGAAGCTGGTTGTGATCTTCCTCGCGTGCTTCGCGCCGATCGCAATGGCCGCCCGCGCGGGCGTGCGCGCGGCGACGGTCGAGCAGATCAACGCCGCCTATTCGCTCGGCGGCAGCTTCGCGCAGATCGTGCGCCACGTCGTGCTGCCGGCCGCGCTGCCGGAAATCCTCACCGGCCTGCGGATCGCGATCGGGTTCGGCTGGACGACGCTCGTCGCGGCCGAGATGGTCGCCGCGACGGCCGGGCTCGGGCAGATGGTGCTCAATGCGTCGAGCTTCCTGCGCACCGATATCGTCGTGATGGGCATCCTGATCATCGGCGCGATCGCGTGGCTGTTCGATCTCGCGATGCGCTGGGTCGAGCGGCGGATCGTGCCGTGGAAAGGGCGCGGATGACACGCAGCAGGCGGCGCATTCACGCCGCCTCTGCCGGCCGCCTTCAATCCCCCATCGCGATCCCTTCCCGCCGCGGGTCGGCCCCGCCGAACCACACCGTCTGCCCCTGCACGTTCAGCCGCTGGATCCCCTGCAGTCCGGAATTCATCTCGACGACCTGCACGTCGTGCCCGCGTCCCTTCAGCCCGTCGACGAGCGCGTCCGACACGCGGCCGCGCTCGAGCTGCGTCGGCCCGTTCATCGACCCGATGTTCGGTAGCGCGATCGCCTGCTGCATCGTCATCCCCCAGTCCATCACGCCGATCAGCGTCTTCGCGACGTGGTTGATGATCGCGGGGCCGCCGGCCGAGCCGACGATCATCGTCACCTGCTTCGTCTTCTTGTCGAACACGAGTTCCGGCGCCATCGACGAGCTCGGCCGCTTGCCCGGCTGCACGCGGTTCGCGACGGGCCGGCCGTTCTCGCTCGCCACGAACGAGAAATCGGTGAGCTGGTTGTTCAGCATGAAGCCGCGGACCATCAGCCGCGAACCGAACGCGTCCTCGACGCTGGTCGTCATCGACAGCGCCTGGCCGTAGCGGTCGACGATCGCGATGTCGGACGTCGACGGCAATTCGGGGCTGCGGTCGTCGGCCAGCGCGAGCGTCGCGCCCTGCGGCGTGCCGGCTTGCGCGACGCCCATGCTCGTGTCGCCGATCAGGCGCGCGCGCTGCGCGAGATAGGTCCTGTCGGCGAGGCTCGCCCAGCTGCCGCCCGGCAGCGGCGCGAAATCGGGATCGGCGACGTAGCGCGCGCGGTCCGCATATGCGAGGCGCCCGGCTTCGCTGAACAGGTGCGCGGCGAACGGCGTCGGCTCGTAGCCGAGCTCGGTCCGCACCGGCTTCTGCGCGCCGATCTGCTGCCAGTCGGGCATCGCCTCGAGGATGCCGAGCATCTGCGCGACCGCGAGGCCGCCCGACGACGGCGGCGGCATCCCGCACACCACCGAGCGCCGGTAGTCGGTGCACAGCGGCGCACGCACCTTCGCCTTGTAGCGCGCGAGATCCTGCAGCGACAGCAGGCCCGGGTTGGTCGGGTGCTTGCGCACCTTCGCGACGATGTCGCGCGCGATCGCACCGGTGTAGAACGCATTCGCGCCGCGGTCGGCGACCTGGCGCAGCACGGTCGCGAGCGCGGGGTTCTTCAGCACCGTGCCGGCCGCCTTCGGCGTGCCGTCCTTGTTGTAGAAGTACGCGCGCGCGGCCGGGTCGTTCATCAGGTACTTGTCGTTCGCGATCAGCATCGCCAGGCGCGGGCTGATCGTGAAGCCGTGCTCGGCGAGCCGGATCGCGGGCTGGAACAGCCGGCGCCACGGCAGCTTGCCGTGCGCGCGGTGCGCGGCGTCGAGCATGCGCAGCACGCCCGGCGTGCCGACCGAACGCCCGCCGACGACACCTTCGTAGAAGCCCATCGGCTGGCCGGTCGGGCCGTAGAACAGGCGGTCGGTCGCGGCGGCCGGCGCGGTCTCGCGGCCGTCGTATGCCTGCGTCGTCTTGCCGTCGGCGTACAGCATGAACGCACCGCCGCCGAGCCCCGACGATTGCGGCTCGACGAGCGCGAGCACCATCTGCGTCGCGATCGCCGCGTCGATCGCGGTGCCGCCGGCCTTCAGCATGTCGTAGCCGGCCTGCGTCGCGAGCGGGTTCGCGGCCGCGATCATGAAGTGCTGCGAGGTCCAGCCCGGCTTGTCGGTCCAGCCGGACGAGCGTTCGGGCGCGTGGACGCCGGGCAGCGGCACCGCGGTGCCCGACGCGGCGGTGACCGGGACGACGGCGCCCGACGGCGCGGACGGGGACGTGCAGCCGGCGCTGAACGCGGCGAGCGCGACGAGCGCGAGCGCGGCGACGGGCGTCCAGGGACGCGAATACGGACGAATCCGGTCGAACATTGAACCCTCGGCAACGGTGAATTCGAAGGCGGCGGCGTATGCGCGGCACGCGCTCCGCACGGGCGGCGCGCTATTGTCGCCGCGCGGCCGGCGGGTTGTCACCCGACAGGAAACCCTGACGCATCCCGTCGGGCCCGCCCCGGCCGGTCTTCCCGGCCTGTTCGAGGATGAACTCTATGAACGTCGCGGTCGCGCGCGTGTGGTGCCGGTTCGGCATGTAGAGCATGTACATGTGCGTGCCGAAGATGCTGAGCCGGTACGCGTCGAGCGAGGTGACGACCGTGCCGCGCCGCATGTCGTCCTGCATCACGTAGTCGGGCACGATGCCGACGCCGATCCCGGCGAGGATCGCCTGGCGCAGGAACAGGAAGTTCTCCGAAATCAGCGTGGGTTCGAGCAGCACCTCGTGGCGTTCGTCGCCGAGATACGCGGCGATCCGCAACTGCCGCCCCAGCACCGTCGCGGTGACGACCGGCGCGGCGGCCAGCGCGCCGAGGCTCGCGGGCATCCCGTGCGCGGCCGCGAACGCGGGCGACGCGCACGCGACGTAGCGCACCGCGCCCATGTCGCGCGCGACGAGGTTCTGCGGCGGCTCGGACATCACGCGGATCGCGATGTCGACTTCGTCGCGCATCAGGTCCTCCACGCGATTCTCGAACACCACGTCGAGCACGATGCCCGGATGTAGCCGCTTGAACGCGAGCAGCCACTCGGACATCACCATCTGCCCGTAGCCGCTCGGCACCGACAGCCGTACGCGGCCCTGCAGGTCCTGGCCGAGCGTCGTCACCGATTCCTGCGCGGCGAGCAGTTCGTTGCGGATGCGCCGGCCGTGCTCGTACAGCTTCAGCCCGATCTCGGTCGGCTCGATGCGGCGCGTCGTGCGGCGCACGAGTTGCTGGCCGATCGAGCGTTCGAGCTGGTTCAGCCGGTAGCTGACGTTCGCGCGGCTCATCTTGAGCCGCTGCGCGGCCTTGCTCAGGTTGCCCGCATCGAGGATCTCGACGAGCAGCGTCAGCGCGTTCAGGTCCATGTCTTGTGTCTCCCGATCCGGCCCGCTTAAGGGCCGGAAACGGTCCGAAAGCATTCAATGTCAAGTCAGACTTGACAGCTTGTAAAGGCGCGCGGGAATTGTCAATGAATCTCGATCAATCGAGAATCGAGTCATGCCCGGCAACCACGCCGGATCGTTTCCCGCCGCGCGGCACCAGGCTCGGGAGCCGGCACCGCTCGCCGGCCCGACGACCGGTTCCGCCCGCGCGGCGCACCGCACTGGAGACACGATGAATTCACCCGCTTCCCCCGAACCTTCCGGCGCCGGCACCGTCACCGTCACGCGCGAACGGCGCGACAAGGTGCTCGTCGTCACGATCGACCATCCGCCCGTCAACGCGCTGTCCGCCGACGTGCGGCGCGGTCTCGCCGACGCGCTCGACGCCGCGCAGGCCGACGACGCGATTCGCGCGGTGCTGATCGTCGGCGCCGGCCGCAACTTCATCGCGGGCGCCGACATCCGCGAGTTCGGCAAGCCGCCGGTGCCGCCGTCGCTGCCGGACGTATGCGAGCGGATCGAATCGAGCGCGAAGCCGGTCGTGGTCGCGCTGCACGGCGCGACGCTCGGCGGCGGCCTCGAGGTCGCGCTCGCCGCGCATTACCGGCTCGCCGTGCCCGGCGCGAAGCTCGGCCTGCCCGAAGTCACGCTCGGCCTGCTGCCCGGCGCGGGCGGCACGCAGCGCACGCCGCGCCTGATCGGCGCGAAGGCCGCGCTCGACCTGATGCTGACGGGGCGTCACGCCAGCGCCGACGAAGCGCTCGCGCTCGGCCTCGTCGATCGCGTCGCGCACAGCGACGACACGCTCGCCGAAGGTCTCGCCTATGCGCAGGAACTCGTGTCGCTCGGCGCGCCGGCGCGGCGCACGCGCGATGCGCAGGGGCTCGCCGATCGCGCGGCCGCGCAGGCCGCGATCGACGCGGCGCGCGCCGAGCTGCCGAAGCAGTCGCGCGGCCTGTTCTCGCCGGCGAAGATCGTCGATGCGGTCGAGGCCGCGCTCACGCAGTCGTTCGACGCGGGGATGAAGCTCGAACGCAGCCTGTTCCTGCAATGCATCGACAGCCCGCAGCGCGCGGGCCTTGTGCACGCGTTCTTCGCGGAACGCGAGGCCGCGAAGGCACCCGAGGCGCGGCGCGCGAGCGCGCGTCCGGTCGAGCGGATCGGCGTGGTCGGCGGCGGCACGATGGGCGCGGGCATCGCGGTCGCGGCGCTCGACGCCGGACTGCCCGTGACGATGATCGAACGCGACGAAGCGTCGCTCGCGCGCGGCCGCGCGCATGTCGAGAAGGTGTACGACGGCCTCGTCGCGAAGGGGCGGATGACGCCGGCCGCGCACGCGGCGCGGCTCGCGCGCTTCAAGGGCAGCACGTCGTACGACGCGCTCGCGCAGGCCGACGTGGTGATCGAGGCCGTGTTCGAGGACATGGGCGTGAAGAAGGCGGTGTTCGCCGAACTCGCGCGCGTGTGCAAGCCGGGCGCGGTGCTCGCGACCAACACGTCGTATCTCGACATCGACGAGCTGGCTGCCAGCATCGACCGTTCGGCCGACGTGATCGGCCTGCATTTCTTCTCGCCGGCCAACGTGATGAAGCTGCTCGAGATCGTCGTGCCGGCGCGCGTGAGCGCGGACGTCGTCGCGACCGCGTTCGCGCTGGCGAAACAGATGAAGAAGACGCCGGTGCGCGCCGGCGTGTGCGACGGCTTCATCGGCAACCGGATCCTCGCGGTCTATCGCACCGCCGCCGACTACCTGATGGAAGACGGCGCATCGCCTTACCAGATCGACCGCGCGGTGCGCGAATTCGGTTTTCCGATGGGGCCGTTCCAGGTCGTCGACCTTGCGGGCGGCGACATCGGCTGGGCGACCCGCAAGCGCCGCGCGGCGACGCGCGACCCGCGCGCCCGCTACGTGGAAATTTCCGACCGGCTGTGCGAGCGCGGCTGGTTCGGGCAGAAGACCGCGCGCGGCTATTACCTGTATCCGGACGGCGCGCGCGTCGGCACGCCGGACCCGGAAGTCGAGGCGATCGTCGCCGACGAGCGCGCGAAGAAGGGCATCGCGCCGCGCACGTTCACCGACGACGAGATCATGCGCCGCTACCTCGCCGCGATGATCAACGAAGGCGCGAACGTCGTGCACGAGAGGATCGCGCTGCGCCCGCTCGACGTCGACGCGGTGTTCCTGTACGGCTACGGCTTCCCGCGCTATCGCGGCGGCCCGATGCACTACGCGGACACGGTCGGCCTCGCGAACGTGCTTGCCGACATCCGCGCGTTCGCGAAGGAGGATCCGCTGTTCTGGAAGCCTTCGCCGCTGATCGTCGAGCTGGTCGAGCGCGGCGCGGATTTCGCGAGCCTGAACCATATCGACTGAACGCCCACCGCATTCGCAACGGACTCACGATGGACCTCAATTTCACGCCCGAAGAGGAAGCGTTCCGCACCGAAGTGCAGCGCTTTCTCGCCGCCGAACTGCCCGCGCGCACCGCGCGCAAGGTGAAGAGCGGCCTGCATTTGACGCGCGACGACATGCGCGAATGGCACGCAATCCTGAATGCCCGCGGCTGGCTCGCGAGCCACTGGCCGCGCGAGTATGGCGGCCCCGGCTGGAGCGTCGCGCAGAAATTCCTGTTCGACAACGAATGCGCGCTCGCCGGCGCGCCGCGCATCGTCCCGTTCGGCGTCAACATGCTCGGGCCCGTGCTGATCAGGTACGGCGACGAAGCGCAGAAGCGCCACTGGCTGCCGCGCATTCTCGACGGCACCGACTGGTGGTGCCAGGGCTATTCGGAGCCGGGCGCCGGTTCCGATCTCGCGGCGGTGAAGACGAGCGCGGTGCGCGACGGCAATCACTACGTCGTGAACGGCCAGAAGACGTGGACCACGCTCGGCCACTACGCGAACATGATCTTCTGCCTCGTGCGCACCGCGACCGACGTGCGCAAGCAGGAGGGCATCAGCTTCCTGCTGATCGACATGGCCACGCCGGGTGTCGAAGTGCGCCCGATCATCACGCTCGACGGCGAGCACGAGGTGAACGAAGTGTTCTTCACCGACGTGCGCGTGCCCGTGGAGAACCTGGTCGGCGAAGAGAACCGCGGCTGGACCTACGCGAAATACCTGCTCACGTACGAGCGCACCAACATCGCCGGAATCGGCTTCTCGACGGCCGCGCTCGACCGGCTGCGCGCGGTCGCCGCGAAGGTGACGAAGAATGGCCGGCCGCTCGCGGACGATCCGTTCTTCGCGGCGCGCATCGCGCGCGTCGAGATCGAGCTCGAGAACATGCGCACGACCAACCTGCGCGTGCTGGCTGCGGTCGCGGGCGGCGGCGTGCCGGGCGCGGAAAGCTCGATGCTGAAGATCCGCGGCACGCAGATCCGCCAGGAAATCACCGCGCTGATGCGCCGCGCGATGGGGCCGTACGCGCAGCCGTTCGTCGAGGAGGCGCTCGACGCCGATCACGACGGCGAGCCGGTCGGCCCAGACGGGGCCGCGAGCGCCGCGCAGCAATACTTCAACAACCGCAAGCTGTCGATCTTCGGCGGCTCGAACGAGATCCAGAAGAACATCATCGCGAAGATGATGCTCGGGCTGTAACGAGGGACGCGACGATGGATTTCCAGCACACAGAAGACCGCCGGATGCTGGCGGACACGTTGAACCGCTTCATCGCCGAACAGTATGCGTTCCCGGTGCGCGACCGCATCGCGCAGTCGACCGACGGATTCGATCGCGCGATGTGGCGGCGCTTCGCCGAACTCGGAGCGGTCGGCGCGCTGTTTCCCGAAGCCGACGGCGGCTTCGGCGGCGCGGGTTTCGATATCGCCGTGGTGTTCGAATGCCTCGGGCGCGGGCTCGTCGTCGAGCCGTTCCTCGGCGCGCTGCTCGCGGGCCGCGCGCTGTCGCTCGCCGGCGGCGACGCGCATCGCGAACGGCTTGCCGCGCTGATCGACGGCAGCGCGAGCGCCGCGTTCGCGCACGACGAGCCGGGCTCGCACTACGAACTGACGACCGTGCGCACGCGCGCCGAGCGCGACGGCGACGGCTGGGTGCTGACGGGCGCGAAGGGCGTCGTCGACCAGGCCGCGCAGGCGGCATTCTTCGTCGTCAGCGCGCGCGTGTCCGGTCATGACGACGACGCGGCCGGCATCGGCCTGTTCGTCGTGCCGGCCGACGCGCCGGGCGTGTCGCTGCGCGACTACAGGAAGATCGACGGCGGCCGCGCGGCCGAAGTGCGTTTCGAGCGCGTCGTGTTGCCGGCCGATGCCGCGCTCGGCGCGCCGGATGCTCTGGACGGAGATGCCGGCGCCGCGCTGCTCGAACGCGTGCTCGGCTACGGGCTGCTGGCGCTGTCGGCGGAGGCGCTCGGCGCGATGGACGTCGCGAAGGACGCGACGCTCGAATACCTGCGCACGCGCAAGCAGTTCGGGCTGCCGATCGGCAGCTTCCAGGCGCTGCAGCACCGGATGGCCGACCTGCTGCTCGAAGTCGAGCAGGCGCGCTCGGCGGTGATCAACGCGGCCGCGCAGCTCGATGCGCCGCGCGCGGTGCGCGAGCGCGCGCTCGCGGCGGCGAAATACAGCATCGGCCGGATCGGCACGCTCGTCGCCGAGGAAAGCATCCAGCTGCACGGCGGGATCGGGATGACGTGGGAGCTGCCGCTGTCGCATTACGCGAAGCGGCTCGTGATGATCGATCACCAGCTCGGCGACGAGGATCATCATCTCGCGCGCTACATCGCGCTGTCGAAACAGTAAAGGCATGCGACGCGAATGGAGGAGACAAGGATGACGAACGATCCGCGCGCATTGCCGCTGGCCGGCGTAAAGGTGCTCGATTTCTCGCGCGTGCTCGCGGGCCCGTGGAGCGCGATGGTGCTCGCCGATTTCGGCGCGGACGTGATCAAGGTCGAGCATCCGGTGCGCGGCGACGACACGCGCGACTGGGGACTGCGGATCGGCGAGACCGAGACCACGTATTTCAACAGCGTGAACCGCAGCAAGCGGTCGATCTGCGTCGACCTGCAGACGGAGGACGGGCAGCGCATCGCGCGCGAGCTGGCCGCGCAGGCCGACGTGCTGATCCACAACTTCAAGTTCGGCGGTGCGGAGAAACTCGGCCTCGGCTACGACGCGCTGGCCGAACTGAATCCGCGGCTCGTGCATTGCGCGATTTCCGGCTATGACCGCTCGGGCCCGGAGGCCGCGCGGCCCGGCTACGACCTCGTCGTGCAGGGCGAGGCCGGGCTGATGGCGCTGAACGGCGAGGCCGGCCAGCCGCCGCTGAAGTTCGGCGTCGCGGCGGTCGACCTGTTCACCGGCATGTATTCGGCGCAGGCGATCCTCGCCGCGCTGTACGAGCGCCACGCGACGGGGCGCGGACGGCGCATCGAGATGGCGCTGTTCGACTGCGGGCTGATGATCACCGCGTACTACGGGCTCGACGCGCTGCTGATGGGCGAGGATCCGCCGCGCTACGGCAACGCGCATCCGTCGATCGTGCCGTACGGCGTGTTCGATGCGGCCGACGGTCCGCTCGTGATCACGGTCGGTAACAACACGCAGTTCGCACGTTTCTGCGATGCGATCGAGCGGCCCGATCTCGCCGCGGACGACCGCTACAGGACCAACCTCGGCCGCTCCGAAAACCGCGCCGCGCTGCTGCCGGAGATTCGCGGCGAACTCGCGCGGCGGCCGCGCGCGATGCTGCTCGCGGCACTCGCCGATGCGGGCATTCCGTGCGGTGAAGTGCTCGGGCTGCACGACGCGCTGACGTCGGAGCGCGCGACCCGCGCGGGGCTCGTCACGCGGCAGCCGCATCCGGTCGCGGGCGGCGTCGACGTGCTCGCGCCGCCGTATCGCTTCGACGGCGCGCGCCTGCCGGTGCGCGGTGCGCCGCCGGTGCTCGGCGCCGATACGGACGACGTGCTCGGTCGCTGGCTCGGGCTGTCGCCGGACGATCTGGCGCGGCTGCGTGCGGATCGCGTCGTGTAGCGCGTTTCATGTATTGCCGCCGCGGCGCGGGCGGAGCAGTCGACGCGCGCCGACCATCCATAAGACACGCCTCGCGAACGACGAGGGGACATCGGAGACACCATGGAGCATTCCGTCATCGAATCGGTCACGGCGCGCCGTGACTACCAGCAGCTCGTGCGTGCGCGACGCCGCTTCAGCTTCACGCTGACGGCGCTGATGATCGCCACCTACTACGGCTTCATCCTGCTGGTCGCGCTCGCGCCGCGCGTGCTGGCCACGCCGCTGTACCGCGGCGCGACGACCACGGTCGGGATCGTCGCGGGCGTCGCGATCATCCTGGTCGCGATCGGCCTGACCGCGTGCTACGTGCTGCGCGCGAACCGTGCGTTCGACCGCCGCGTCGACGCGATCCTGCAACGTTCGTGACGGAGGCCGACATGCGACGCATCTCGCGCGCGCTCGGCGCGCTGGCCGTTCTCGTTTTCTCCACCCCCGCCGCGCGCGCGAGCGCCGTCGCGGGGCCGATGCCCGACAAGGTCGAACTGAACCCGGTCGCGATCGCGATGTTCTTCGCGTTCGTGTTCGCGACGCTCGCGCTCACGCGCTGGGCCGCGCGCCGCACGCGCTCGACACGCGACTTCTACACGGCCGGCGGCGGCATCACCGGGCTGCAGAACGGGCTCGCGATCGCGGGCGACTACATGTCGGCCGCGTCGTTCCTCGGGCTGTCGGGGATGGTGTTCATGTTCGGCTTCGACGGGTTGATCTACTCGATCGGCTTCCTGGTCGGCTGGCCGTTCGTGATGTTCCTGATCGCCGAGCCGCTGCGCAACCTCGGCAAGTTCACGTTCGTCGACGTCGTCGCGTACCGCTTCGCGCAGCGGCCGATCCGGCTGCTGACGTCCGCGAACGCGCTGACGATCGTCGTGCTGTACCTGGTCGTGCAGATGGTTGGCGCGGGCAAGCTGATCCAGTTGCTGTTCGGGCTGTCGTACGGCACGGCCGAGCTGATCGTCGGCGTGCTGATGGTCGTGTACGTGTTCTTCGGCGGGATGACCGCGACCACCTGGGTGCAGGTGATCAAGGCCGTGCTGCTGCTGTGCGGCGCGACGCTGCTCGCGTTGCTCGCGCTCGGCGAATTCGGCTTCAGCGTCGACGAGATGTTCCGCCGCGCGGTGGCCGTGCATCCGGGCGCGCTGTCGATCATGGGGCCCGGAAAGCTGATCCGCGATCCGGCCAACGCGCTGTCGCTCGGCATCGCGCTGATGTTCGGCACGGCCGGCTTCCCGCACATCCTGATGCGCTTCTTCACGGTGCCGAACGCGAAGGAGGCGCGCAAGTCGGTGCTCTACGCGACCGGCTTCATCGGCTACTTCTACCTGCTCACGTTCGTGATCGGCTTCTCGGCGATCGTGCTGCTCGCGCAGCATCCGGAATTCTTCCGGCTCGGCGCGAACGGCACCTTCAACCTGACGCACGACCTGCTCGGCGGCTCGAATATGGTCGCCGTGAAGCTCGCGCAGGCGGTCGGCGGCAACTGGTTCTACGGCTTCATCGCGGCCGTCACGTTCGCGACGATCCTCGCGGTGGTCGCCGGGCTGACGCTCGCCGGCGCGACCACGATCTCGCACGACCTGTATGCGCAGATGTGGGCGCGCGGCAAGCCCGACGAGCGGCTGGAGATGCGCATCTCGCGCGCGGCGACGATCGGGCTGTCCGCGATCGCGATCGCGCTGTCGATCCTGTTCGAGCACGTGAACGTCGCGTTCATGGTCGGCCTCGTCGCGGCGGTGGCCGCCAGCGCGAATTTCCCGGTGCTCGCGATGTCGATCTTCTGGCGCGGGATGACGACGCGCGGCGCGGTGCTCGGCGGCGGCCTGGGCCTCGCGTCGGCGGTGGCGCTCACGGTGCTGTCGAAGTCGGTGTGGGTCGACGTGCTGCATCACGCGCATGCGCCGGTGTTCCTCGACAACCCGGCGCTCGTGTCGGTGCCGCTCGCGTTCGTCGGGATCGTCGTCGGCTCGCTCGCGGACCGCGGCGAGCGCGCGCGGCGCGAGCGCGAAGCCTTCGCGCGGCAGGAGTTCTACGCGCAGACGGGCGTGCTGGCCGGTGAGGCCGTGCAGCATTGATTCGTCGGATGAAACGATCCCTCCGTCCGGATCGCCGGACGGATATTTTCAGGAAATCCGGAATCCCGGATTTCCTTGCCTGCCGCATTATGAGAAATACAATGAAAACAATGGCTTGAGGGGTTCCGGAAACCTGGCATCGACCTTGCGATATGAAAAGCACGGCCATCCCCCCGGCCTGACTATTAAACCAAGGAGACAATCGATGACCACTGCCTTCCACTCCCTCCGGACGTTCTGAGGCATCGCTTGTTGCGGCACGGCAGCCGCGCGGGCGAATGGCCCTTCCCCTGACATTCGTCCGCGCGCGTGACGCCGTTTCCACCGGCTCATCTACTTCAGCAGGAACCATCGTGAAGAAGAAACCCTTCTACAAAGTGCTCTACGTGCAGGTGATCTTCGCCATCATCGTCGGCGTGATCCTCGGCCACTTCTACCCGGCGCTCGCCACCGACATGAAACCGCTCGGCGACGGCTTCATCAAGCTGATCAAGATGGTGATCGGACCGATCATCTTCTGTACGGTCGTCACCGGCATCGCCGGCATGGAGGACATGAAGAAGGTCGGCCGCGTCGGCGGCAAGGCGTTGCTGTACTTCGAGATCGTGTCGACCTTCGCGCTGCTGCTCGGCCTCGCGGCCACGCACATCCTGCGTCCGGGCGTCGGCTTCAACATCGATCCGGCGACGCTGAACGGCAAGGAAGTCGCATCGTACGCGGCGAAGGCGCACGGGCAGTCGACGGTCGACTTCCTGATGCACATCATCCCGAACACGATGGTCGATGCGTTCGCGCAGGGCGAAATCCTGCAGATCCTGCTGATCGCGCTGCTGTTCGGCAGCGTGCTCGCGCACCTCGGCGAGCGCGGCAAGGTCGTGACCGACTTCATCGACGGCCTCACGCGCGTGCTGTTCGGCATCGTGCACATCGTCACGAAGCTGGCGCCGATCGGCGCGTTCGGCGCGATGGCGTTCACGATCGGCAAGTACGGCGTCGGCTCGCTGGTGCCGCTGCTCAAGCTGATCGGCACGTTCTACCTGACCTCGGTCGTGTTCGTGCTGGTCGTGCTCGGCGCGATCGCACGCGCCACGGGCTTCTCGATCATCCGCTTCGTGTCGTACATCAAGGAAGAGCTGCTGATCGTGCTCGGCACGAGCTCGTCGGAAGCGGCGCTGCCGCAGCTGATGGAAAAGCTGGAGAAGGCCGGCTGCTCGCGCTCGGTGGTTGGCCTCGTCGTGCCGACCGGCTACTCGTTCAACCTCGACGGCACCAACATCTACATGACGATGGCCGTGCTGTTCATCGCGCAGGCGACCAACATCGAACTGACGTGGATGCAGCAGCTCACGCTGCTCGCGGTCGCGATGCTGACGTCGAAGGGCGCGAGCGGCGTCACGGGCGCGGGCTTCATCACGCTGGCCGCGACGCTCGCCGTCGTGCCGACGATCCCGCTGTCGGGCATGGTGCTGATCCTCGGCATCGACCGCTTCATGAGCGAATGTCGCGCGCTGACCAACATCATCGGCAACGGCGTCGCGACCGTCGTCGTGTCGGCCTGGGAAAAGGAACTCGACCGCAACAAGCTGCGCCAGGCGCTGAAGGGCGGCGGCGAGGTCACGACGACCGAGACGGCCGGCGTCTGACGTCATGAAGGAGCAGGCGGCGGCACCGCCCGCGGGCGGCGCGCCGCGCGGCGGCCCGGGCGGCGATGCGGAGCCCTATGACACAATAGGCGATCCGCATCGCCAGGAAGTCACGTCCGTGAAGCGCCGCCTGCTCATCCTCGTCGTGCTTGCCGCCGCGCTCGCGGCGGCGTGCGCGCTGACGTGGACCGTCACGTGGCGGCGCGGCGTCGCCGAGCTGCAGCGCAACGCCGCGGTGCGCGTCGACCGCACCACCAACGCGCTCAAGAGCACGCTCGACCGCTACGAGTCGCTGCCTTATCTGCTCGGCAGCCACCCGTACGTGCTGGACCTGCTCGCCGAGCCGAAGCGCGCCGATTTCACCGCGCGCGCGAACCGTTATCTCGAAGACCTCAACGAACACGCCCATGCGACCGTCACCTACGTGATCGGTGCGGACGGCCTGTGCGTCGCCGCCAGCAACTGGCGCGCGCCCGACAGCTTCGTCGGGACCGGATACCAGTTTCGTCCGTATTTCATCGATGCGATGGGCGGCCAGGTCGGCCGCTTCTTCGGGATCGGCACGATCTCGCGCGATCCCGGCTACTACATCTCGCAGCCGGTGTGGCGCGACGGCAGGATCGCGGGCGTCGTCGTCGTGAAGCTCAATCTCGAATGGTTCCAGGGCGCCGACGCGTCCGAGCCGCTCGTCGTCGCGGACGATCACGGCGTGGTGTTCCTGTCGTCCGTGCCCGCGTGGAAATATCACACGCTGCATCCGTTGACGGGGCCCGTCGCCGCGTCGATCTACGAGACGCGCCAGTACGCGCAGCAGCCCGTCACGCCGCTGCCGCTGCGCGTCGAGCAGGTGCTCGACGCCGACGCGGAGATCGTGCGCCTCGGTCCCGGCCTGCGCGCGCCGCGCTTCCTCGCGAGCAAGCGGCGGATCGGCGAACCTGACTGGCTGCTGGTGACGCTCGCGCCGATCGCGCCCATCGACGCCGACGCGCGCAACGCGACGATCGTCACCGGCTTCGGCTTCGTGTCGGTCGCGCTGCTCGCGTTCTACTGGCGCATGCGCCGCGCACGCGTGCGCGAGATGATCCGCGGCCGCGCATTGCTGCAGCAGGCGTATGCGGAGCTGAACCGGCGCGTCGAGGAGCGCACGGCCGACCTGTCGGAGGCGAACGAGCAATTGCAGAAGGAGGTCGGCGACCGGATCCGCGCGGAACAGGAATTGCGCGCCGCGCACGACGAACTGATCCAGGCGAGCAAGCTCGCCGCGCTCGGCCAGATGGCGGCCGGCATCACGCATGAACTGAACCAGCCGCTTGCGGCGCTGCGCAGCTTCTCGGACAACACGCGCGTGCTGCTCGATCGCGGCGAGCAGGCGGCCGCGCGCGAGAACCTCGAGGCGATCGCCGCGCTGACCGAACGGATGGGCAAGATCACCAATCAGCTGAAGCTGTTCGTCGGCCGCGCGAAGCCGCGCAACGAACGGGCGCTCGTCGTGCGCGCGCTGCGCAGCGTGCTGTCGCTGCTCGGCGACCGGTTGCGCGGCGTCGCACTCACGCTGACGCTGCAGGATGCGACCGTGTCGCCCGCGCAGGATGCCCCGCTCGACCTCGCGTGCGACTATCCGGAACTCGTCGCCCGCTGCGAGGACCTGCGCCTCGAACAGGTGCTGATCAACCTGATCGGCAACGCGCTCGACGCGGTCGCGGGCGTCGCGGCACCGGCGATCGAAGTGACGATCGCGGTGTCGGTCGCGACGCTCGCGATCGAGGTGCGCGACAACGGCTCCGGCATCGCGCCCGACTTGCTGCCGCGCCTGTTCGAACCGTTCTTCACGACCAAGGAAATGGGGCGCGGGCTCGGACTGGGCCTCGCGATCTCGTCGTCGATCGCGAGCGATGCGGGCGGTGCGCTGACCGCGCGCAATGCACCGTCCGGCGGCGCGCTGTTCGTCTTGACGCTGCGGCGCGCGCGCACGCATCATCCGGACTCGGTGTCCGAACCGGCGGGCTCGCACTAGTGCCGACCGGCATCAACGAGGGCCGCGCGCACCAGCGCCGCGCGGCCTGTCAGGAGCAAGTGACCAAGATGGCCAACCGGCTGCAAGTGATCTATATCGAAGACGATGCGCTCGTTCGCCGGGCGAGCGTGCAGAGCCTCCAGCTCGCGGGGTTCGACGTCGTCGGGTTCGAATCGGCCGAGGCGGCCGACAAGGCGATCGTCGCGGAAACCGCCGGCGCGATCGTCAGCGACATCCGGCTGCCCGGCGCGAGCGGGCTCGACCTGCTCGCGCAGTGCCGCGAGCGCGTGCCCGACGTGCCGGTGATCCTCGTCACCGGCCACGGCGACATCTCGATGGCCGTGCAGGCGATGCGCGACGGCGCGTACGACTTCATCGAGAAGCCGTTCGCGGCCGAGCGGCTGATCGAGACCGTGCGCCGCGCGCTCGAGCGGCGCGAGCTGGTGCTCGAGAACCATGCGCTGCGGCGCGAGCTGGCCGGGCAGAACATCGTCGCGCCGCGCATCATCGGCCGCAGCCCGGCGATCGAACAGGTGCGCAAGCTGATTGCGAACGTCGCGCCCACCGACGCATCGGTGCTGATCAACGGCGACACGGGCGCCGGCAAGGAGCTGATCGCGCGCAGCCTGCACGAGCTGTCGCCGCGTCGCGACAAGCCGTTCATCGCGGTGAACTGCGGCGCGCTGCCCGAGCCGATGTTCGAGTCCGAGATGTTCGGCTACGAGCCCGGCGCGTTCACCGGTGCCGCGAAGCGCCGCGTCGGCAAGCTCGAATACGCATCCGGCGGCACGCTGTTCCTCGACGAAATCGAAAGCATGCCGCTCGCGCTGCAGGTGAAGCTCTTGCGCGTGCTGCAGGACGGCGTGCTCGAACGGCTCGGCTCGAACCAGCCGATCCGCGTGAACTGCCGCGTCGTCGCGGCCGCGAAGGGCGACATGAGCGAACTCGTCGCGGCCGGCACGTTCCGGCGCGACCTGCTGTATCGGCTCAACGTCGTGACGATCGCGCTGCCGCCGCTCGCCGAGCGCCGCGAGGACATCGTGCCGCTGTTCGAGCACTTCATGCTCGACGCGGCCGTGCGCTACGGGCGGCCGGCTCCCGTGCTGACCGACCGGCAACGCGCGAGCCTGATGCAGCGCGACTGGCCCGGCAACGTGCGCGAGCTGCGCAACGCGGCCGACCGCTTCGTGCTCGGCGTCGCCGACATGCCGCAGGAAGCCGGCGCGGGCGGCGACGATGCGGAGAGCGACCAGACGCTGAAGGAGCGCATCGAGCAATTCGAGCGCGCGGTGATCGCCGAGGCGCTGAATCAGACGGGCGGCGCGGTCGCCGCGACGGCCGACCGGCTGCATGTCGGCAAGGCGACGCTGTACGAGAAGATGAAGCGCTACGGGCTGTCGGCGAAAGGCGAAACCGAGCGCTGAAAAAGAGACGGACCGCGGAACCGGGCTGGCCGGTCGGGCGGTCCGTGGTGCGGAGCAGGGCGCGATGGGCGGCCCTGCGAGTCTTGTCGTGCGGCGCTCAGGCCGCGTTGCCGTCGAGTGCCTTCTTGAGCAGCGCGTCGAGTTCCGCGAACTGCGGGGCGCCGACGTAGCGCTTCAGGATCTTGCCGTCCTTGTCGACGACGAAGGTCGTCGGCGTGAGCTGCACGTTGCCGAACTGCTTCGCGACGCTGCCGTCGTCGAGCGCGACCTTGAACGGCAGCTGACGCGTCTGCGCGTAGTTCGCGACGTACATCGGCGGATCGTAGTTCATCGCGACCGCGACGAATTCCAGCCCCTGGCCCTTGAAGCGATTGTAGGTATCGACCATCTGCGGCATTTCCTGCATGCAGGTCGCGCAGCTCGTCGCCCAGAAATTCACGAGGTAGACCTTGCCCTTCAGGTCGCCGGCCGTCGACACCTTCTGGCCCGACAGCAGCGTGAACGTGGCGTCCGGCACGGTGGACTTGCCGTTGAACGCGAAGAATCCGGCAACGGCGATGGCCGCGACGACGACGGCCGCGACGATATAGCGGACGGGGCTGGTGCGGCGCTGGGCGGGAGGCGTGGTGTTCATCTGCGGTGCTCTCGGAGTCGGTCGATGACGCGGATCGATGCAAAGGACGTCGAAATTCGGCGCTCATTTTAGCGCGAATGCGGCGCGTGCACCGGCGGCCGCCACGCATACCGGGCGCCGGCTTCGGCGGATAATGGGCGTTTTTGCCTGTCCCCATCACTGCCATGCCGAAGGAAGTTCTCCATTCGTTGCGCCCCCTTTTTCGTCCGCTGCGACACTTCGCCGCGCTCGCATGCGTGAGCGCGGCGCTGGCCGCGTGCTCGCCATCGTATGACTGGCGCACGCTGCACAACGACGCCGGCTACACGATCGACCTGCCGGCGAAGCCGACCGTCGAGGATCAGCCGGTGGCGGTCGGCGGCGCGCCGATGCCGATGCGGATGCAGGCCGCGCACGTCGACGGCGCGGTGTTCGCGGTCGGCACGCTGACGCTGCCCGACGACCGCGACGATACGCGCCGCGCGGCGCTCGAGTTCCTGCGGTCCGGGTTGTCGCGCAATCTCGAAGGCGTGCCGCAGACGGCCTCGGTGCCGGTGCCGCTCGCGTCCGGCGGCGCGGTGAACGGGCTCGAACTGCGCGTCGCGGGCGCGGCCAGCGGCGGCGACCATTCGCACAAGACGATCGTCGCGCGGCTCGTGGCGCGGGGCCGGCACGCGTACCAGGCCGTCGCGATCGCCGACCGGCCGCTCGCGCAGGAGCAGCTCGACCAGTTTTTCGGTTCGTTCAAACTCGACTGACAGCGGCCGGCGAGGGCGCTTGGACGCTTCGTGACAATTGAAAGTTCATTCGCAGCTTTCGACGCTAATCGCCGGATTTTGCGGGGATTTTTCGACTATCCACAGTGCATGTGGATAACTTTGTTGAAAAGTTGAGCGAATCTCCCGCAAAGCCGCGCCGGACGGCCTTTCGGCGCATTTCACAGCTCACGCTCGCTTTGAGAAAAATCAATAAAAACAAAGAGATACGAATTTTGCGATGAAAGGGCGCCCATGCAGGGTGATCCGGGGCCGGGTTCGTGAAATTGTGCATAAGTCAAGTCTTGACAGCCGTATTTTGTCCTCCGAAGGCGCTCACAGCGCCGTGAGCGCACGCCGGTAGCGGATCGCTTCGGCGATCTGCGCGGCCGTCGGCAATGGGTCGCCGGCCAGATCGGCGATCGTGCGCGCGACCTTCAGCACCCGGAAATACGCGCGCGCCGACCAGCCGAAGCGCTCGCCGGCCTCGCGCAACAGCCGCTCGCCGTCGTCGGTCGGCCGGCACAGGTCGTCGGTTTCTCGGCCGCTCAGCATGTGATTGGTCTTGCCCTGCCGGTCGCGTTGCAGCGCACGCGCCTGGGCGACCCGTGCGGCGACCGCCGCGCTCGGCTCGCCCGGTGCCGTCGCGCGCGACGCGAGTTCGGCCGGCGACAGCGCGGGCAGGTCGATCTGGATGTCGATCCGGTCGAGCAGCGGGCCCGACAGCTTGCGCAGGTAGCGCGCGGCGGCATCGGGCGTGCAGCGGCAACGCCCGGACGGATCGCCGTGCCAGCCGCACGGGCACGGGTTCATCGCGGCGATCAGCTGGCACGCGGCGGGGAAGTCGGCCTGCTGCGCCGCGCGCGAGATCGTGATGCGGCCCGCTTCGAGCGGCTCGCGCAGCATTTCCAGCACGTGCCGGTCGAATTCGGGCAGTTCGTCGAGAAACAGCACGCCGAGGTGCGCGAGCGTGATCTCGCCCGGCTGAGGCGGGTTGCGGCCGCCGACCAGCGCGGCGGCGCTCGACGAATGGTGCGGCGAGCGGAACGGGCGCCGCCGCCATTGCGAGGGCGAGAAGCCGATGCGGCTCGCGGAAAGGAGTGCTGCCGACGTCAGCGCCTCGTCGTCGGTCAGCGGCGGCAGGAGGCCGGGCAGACGCGCGGCGAGCATCGACTTGCCGGCGCCGGGCGGCCCGATCATCAGCATGTGGTGCCCGCCCGCGGCAGCGACTTCGAGCGCGCGCCGGGCGCCGCGCTGGCCGACGACGTCCGCGAGATCGGGCGCGGCGGGCGCCGGCACGCCGTCGAGGCAGGGCGCCGCGACCGGCGTGAGCCGGGCATCCGGCGTGCCGGCCAGATGCGCGCACAGCGCGGGGAGGTCGGGCGCGCCGAACACGGTGACGCCCGGCACCAGCGCCGCCTCGGCCGCGCTGTCGAGCGGCAGGTACAGCTCGGGCGGGCGCGACCGGGCTGACACGCCGGATATCGCGATGCAATCGACGCCGGAATGGCCGCTGGAATCGAAACCGGAACCGGGACCGGAATCGAGGTCCGCTGCGACATGACCCGCGCGCCAGTCGCGCGCAGCGCCGCACGCCATCGCGAACGCACCGCGCATCGGCCGCAGCGCGCCGGTCAGCGACAGTTCGCCCGCGAATTCGCGGCCGGCCAGCGCATCAGCCGGGAGCTGGCCGTTCGCGGCGAGGATGCCGAGCGCGATCGGCAGGTCGAAGCGGCCTGATTCCTTCGGCAGGTCGGCCGGCGCGAGATTGACGGTGATACGCCTGACGGGGAAGTCGAATCCGCAGTTCTGCAGCGCGGCGCGCACGCGCTCGCGGCTTTCGCGGACTTCGAGATCAGGCAGACCGACGATCGAGAACGACGGCAGCCCGTTGGCAAGATGAACTTCGACGGTGACGTCCGGCGCGCGGCCGGCCGCCGGCGCGCGACTGCGCACCACGGCGAGCGACATGGCGAGGCTCCTGTAGATGAATCGGACGGGCTACGGCCGTTCGGGGCCGCATGCCGCGGGAATCGGAGGAATCGGTGCGCGCTGCCGGCGTGGCGCGGGAAAGAACGAGGAACGACGAACTGCGAAGAGCGAGGAACAGCGAAGAACGACGGAACGGCTAGCCGACTGGCTGATTTCCGGGTGACAGGCGCGGGCCGCACGAGGCGGCCCGCGCCCGGACCAGTCGGTCGGGTGGGGCGTCAGGCCTGGGACGCTGCGAGCTTCTGCTCGAGTTCCGCGACGCGCTTCTCGAGTTCCTCGAGGCGCACGCGAGTGCGGGCGAGCACATGTGCCTGCGTGTCGAACTCCTCGCGCGTGACGAGATCGAGCTTCGAGAAGCCTTGCGACAACATGGCCTTCACGTTGCGCTCGACATCCTTGGCCGGCGAGTTTTTCAGCAGATCGCTGACGCGCGACTGCAGGTCGTTGAAAACATCGCTGGGTTGCTTCATGAGATTTCCTTCCTTGCACAAAAAATGTGCATATTCAGTTGCATACGTGCCCATGATGCACGCATGACCGGAAATGGTGCGCCCGCGGCGCGATTTCCGGGCACGGCGCCCGCATGGGTGAATGGCCCGGTAAGCCGGGACGTGCGTGCACTCTAGCAACGATCCTTTCGGCGCGCCAGCAAACCGGGCCATGTTGGCCATTCGGCCGGGCTTCCGCACCTTTCAGCATTAGATGCGACCCTGTTTAAGAGCGGTTCGAGGCGGTCTTCGCACGAACATGGCATGCGAGTTGCTGAGGAGAGACCGTTACACCATTCCAACCAATTCGACGGGACCACCCAGCGAGAGGACTTCATGAAACTGATTACCGCAATCATCAAGCCGTTCAAGCTCGATGAGACGCGCGAAGCGCTCTCCGCGCTCGGCGTCTCGGGCATCACGGTCACTGAGGTGAAAGGGTTCGGGCGCCAGAAGGGGCACACCGAGTTGTACCGGGGCGCCGAATACGTGGTCGATTTCCTGCCGAAGATGAAGATCGAGGCGGCCGTGTCCGACGATCTCGTCGACCAGGCGGTCGAGGCGATCGAGCGGGCCGCCCGCACCGGCAAGATCGGCGACGGGAAGATCTTCGTCACGCCGATCGAGCAAGTGATCCGGATCCGGACCGGGGAGACCGGCGCAGACGCGCTGTAACAGACAAAGACAAGCGACAAGAGGAAACCCGAGATGCGCAAACTTCTGATGTCCCTGCTGATGGCCGGTTCGCTGATCGCGGCCGGTGTCGGCCCCGCGCTCGCCGACGACGCGGCTTCCGCCGCGGCTGCGTCCGCGCCCGCCGCAACGGCGTCCGATGCGTCGGCCGCCGCCGCTCCGGCTGCTTCGGCGCCGGCCGCCACGGACGCATCGGCACCTGCCGCTGCCGCCGCACCCGCTTCGGGCGCCGCCTCCGACGCATCGGCCGCTGCCGCCGCGTCCGCGCCGGCCGCACCCGCCGCGCCGACCGAGCCGTTCTCCGTCGATTCGTCGAAGATCAGTGCCGGCGACACCGCGTGGATGCTGACGTCCACCGCGCTCGTGCTGTTCATGACGATCCCCGGCCTCGCGCTGTTCTACGCGGGCATGGTCCGCAAGAAGAACGTGCTCGCTACCGTGATGCAGAGCTTCGCGATCACCGCGGTGATCACGGTGCTGTGGACGGTGGTCGGCTACAGCCTCGCGTTCACGCCGGGCAACGGCTTCATCGGCGGGCTGTCGCGCGCGTTCCTGCACGGCATGACCTACGTGAAGGGCGACAAGGCGACCACGCTGACCGTCAGCCACCTGGCGACGACGATTCCGGAATCGGTCTACTTCGTCTACCAGATGACGTTCGCGATCATCACGCCGGCCCTGATCTGCGGCGCGTTCGCCGACCGGATGAAGTTCTCGGCGATGCTCGTGTTCATGACGCTCTGGTCGCTGATCGTCTATGTGCCGATCGCGCACATGGTGTGGGAGCCGACCGGCTGGCTGTCGGCCGACGGCGTGCTCGACTTCGCGGGCGGCACCGTCGTGCACATCAACGCCGGTATCGCGGGCCTCGTGTCGTGCCTGATGCTCGGCAAGCGCGTCGGCTTCGGTCGTGAGTCGATGGCGCCGCACAACCTCGTGCTGACGATGATCGGCGGCTCGATGTTGTGGGTGGGCTGGTTCGGTTTCAACGCGGGTTCCGCGGTCGCGGCCGACGGCCGTGCCGGCTTCGCGATGCTGACGACGCAAGTCGCGACGGCGTGCGCGGCGCTCGGCTGGATGTTTGCCGAATGGATCTCGCACGGCAAGCCGTCGGTGCTCGGCATCGTGTCGGGCGCGGTCGCGGGCCTCGTCGCGATCACCCCGGCCGCCGGCTTCGTCGGCGTGACGGGTGCGCTCGTGATCGGTATCGCGGCAGGCGTCGTGTGCTTCTGGTCGGCGACGTGGCTCAAGTCGAAGCTCGGCTACGACGATTCGCTCGACGCGTTCGGCGTGCACGGCATTGGCGGGATTCTCGGTGCGCTGCTGACGGGTGTGTTCGCGGTCAAGGACATCGGCGGCGCCGACGGCAGCCTGCTGCTGCAAGCCAAGGGCGTGCTGATCACGCTGGTGTACAGCGGCGTGCTGAGCTTCGTGCTGCTGAAGCTGATCGACCTGACGATCGGCCTGCGCGTGACCGAAGAGGAAGAGCGCGAAGGCCTCGACGTGGTGCTGCACGGCGAGCACGTCGAATAAGTCGTACGGATGACGGCGGGCCGCCGCGCAGACGGCGCCCGCCCCGAATGAGCGCAGCGACTTCGGCCCGCCCGCCCGGCGGGCTTTTTTTCTCCTGTCGCGTGCTGCCGTAGCGCATAACCCTTCACGCTATCGGGTCAATAGCCGAAAACTTCCTCCAAACCCTTGCGAAGCCGGGAACAATCCCCAAATGGGCGGAGCAATTGCTCTACAATCTTCATTCTCCCGCTCGCGAGTGATTCATGGTTCCCCACCTCGTTACCGCGTTGAACGGTCCGCTGCTCGAGCTCGAGCAGAAGATCCTCGACGCGACGCCTGCGATCGAACGCTGGTTCAGGCTCGAATGGCAGGAACACACCCCGCCGTTCTATTGTTCGGTGGACCTGCGCAACGCCGGTTTCAAGCTGGCGCCCGTCGACGCGAACCTGTTCCCCGGCGCGTTCAATAATCTGCCGTCCGAAGTGCTGCCGCTCGCCGTCCAGGCCGCGATGGCCGCGATCGAGAAGATCTGCCCGGACGCGAAGAATCTGCTCGTGATTCCCGAGCTGCCGACCCGCAACGCGTTCTACCTGGAAAACGTCGCGCGGCTCGCGACGATCATGCGCCAGGCCGGCCTGAACGTGCGCTTCGGCTCGCTCGACCCGAGCATCACCGACATGACGCCGATCACGCTGGCCGACGGCCAGAAGATCGTGCTCGAACCGCTCGAGCGTTCGCAGCGCCGTCTCGGTCTGAAGAATTTCGATCCGTGCTCGATCCTGCTGAACAACGACCTGTCGGCCGGGATTCCCGCCGTGCTGGAAAACCTGCACGAGCAGTACCTCCTGCCGCCGCTGCACGCGGGCTGGGCCGTGCGCCGCAAGTCGACGCACTTCTCGTGCTACGACGACGTCGCGAAGAAGTTCGCGAAGATGGTCGGCGTCGATCCGTGGATGGTGAATCCGTATTTCGCGCACGTCGAAGGCGTCGACTGGCAGGGCCATGAAGGCGAGCAGGCGCTCGCCGACGCGATCGACGGCGTGCTGAAGAAGATCGCGCGCAAGTATCGCGAATACGGAATCAGCGAAAAGCCGTACGTCGTCGTGAAGGCCGACGCGGGCACCGCCGGGCGCGGCGTGATGACCGTGCACGACGCGGCCGAGATCGGCCGCATGTCGAAGGCCGAGCGCGCGCAGATGGCCGAATCGAAGGCCGGCCTCGCGGTGCGCGACGTGATCGTGCAGGAAGGCGTCTATACGTTCGAGCGCGTCGGCGACGAAGTCGCGGAGCCGGTCGTGTACATGATCGACCGCTACGTGGTCGGCGGTTTCTACCGCACGCACGGCGGCCGCGAGCGCGACCAGAACCTGAACGCGCCCGGCATGCACTACGTGCCGCTCGGCTTCGAGCACACCGCGCTGCCGGATGCCGGCGCGAAGCCGGGCGCCGCGCCGCCGAACCGTTTCTACATGTACGGCGTCGTCGCGCGCCTGTCGCTGATCGCGTCGTCGATCGAACTGGAAAAGACCGATCCCGAAGCCATCCAGGTGTAACGGCTTCGCTACGTACAGGACCCGCATGGACATTCTCTTTATCGCCGACCCGCTCGAGCGCTTCAAGATCTACAAGGATTCGACCTACGCGATGATGGCGGAGGCCGCGCGGCGCGGGCATGCGGTCTACGCGTGCCAACCGCACCAGCTCGCGTGGACGGGCTCGGGCGTCGAGGCGGACGTGCAGCGCGTGACGATCGTCGGCGACACGGCCGACCTGCATCGCCATCCGTGGTACGAGACGGGCGCGCACGAATCGCGTCAGCTGACGTCGTTCGGCGCGGTGCTGATGCGCAAGGATCCGCCGTTCGACATGGAGTATGTGACGGCCACCTGGATGCTCGAGCTTGCCGAACGCGCGGGCGCACGCGTGTTCAACAAGCCCCAGTCGATCCGCGATCATTCGGAGAAGCTGGCGATCGGCGAGTTTCCGCAGTTCGTCGCGCCGACGCTCGTCACGCGCGACGCCGCGCGCTTGCGTGCGTTCCACGCCGAGCATGGCGACGTGATCGTGAAGCCGCTCGACGGCATGGGCGGGATGGGCGTGTTCCGCGTGAAGGCCGACGGGATGAATCTCGGCGCGATCATCGAGATGCTCGGCCACGACGGCACGCGCTCGCTGATGATCCAGAAGTTCATCCCCGAGATCACGGCGGGCGACAAACGCATTCTGCTGATCGCGGGCGAGCCGGTGCCGTATTCGCTCGCGCGGATTCCGCAAGGCAGCGAAGTGCGCGGCAATCTCGCCGCGGGCGGGCTCGGCGTCGCGCAGCCGCTGACGCCGCGCGACCGCGAGATCGCCGAGACGCTCGGGCCGGTGCTCGCCGCGCGCGGGCTGCTGCTGGTCGGGCTCGACGCGATCGGCGACTGGCTGACCGAGGTGAACGTGACGAGCCCGACGTGCTTCCGCGAAATCATGGAGCAGACGGGTTTCGACGTCGCCGCGATGTTCATCGACGCGCTGGAGCGGGCGGCCGCGTAGCCCGCTTTCCGCGCAAGCCCGGCGGCGGCCGCGCAGGTCCCCCGTCGCCGGAGCGGTTCGACCGGCCTGCTACAATGCCCGCTTGCCCGGTGCCGCGACCAGCGCGCCGAAGGCCCGGCGGTCGGGCCGAAACCGTTGCAAGGCTGAACATGAAACGATTCCCTCACTCGCTACGCTCGTTGCCCCGCTGCGGGGCGTCGGCCCGCCAGGGGCGGCCGGGGGCAGTCTGACATGGCCGGGATTCTGATCATCGCGCACGCACCGCTCGCCACCGCGCTGCGGGACTGCATCGCGCACATCTACGGCGGCGTGCCCGCGCGCATCGGCTGCATCGACGTGCTGGCGGACAGCGATCCCACTCAGGTGATGGCGTTCGCGCACGCGGAGCTCGCGCGGCTCAGGGAAGAAAATGGCGTCGTCGTGTTGACCGACATGTACGGCGCGACGCCCGCGAACATCGCGGGCCAACTCGCGAAGCTCGACAACGTGCGCGTGCTGGCGGGCGTGAACCTGCCGATGCTGGTGCGGGCCGTCTGCTACCGGACCGTGCCGCTCGACAAGCTCGTCGACAAGGCGCTGTCCGGCGGCGCGAAGGGTGTCCACGAAGTCGCGGCCGGCACACCGCCGCCGCCGACCGAAGTCGGCTGCGGCCAGTGCGCGCCGATTCCGCCCGAGCCGCAACCGCGCACCGAATCGCACTAACTGCCCCGTTTTCCGTTTTAGACCGACCCGCCGACGCACGTCGCCGGCGGCCGCGACCGACCCGACCGAGAACCATGCTTCAACAAGAAACCACCATCGTCAACAAATTGGGGCTCCATGCACGCGCATCGGCCAAGCTTACGCAACTGGCCGGCAACTTCCAGTCGGAAGTCTGGATGACGCGCAACGGACGCAAGATCAACGCAAAAAGCATCATGGGCGTGATGATGCTCGCGGCGGGCATCGGCAGCACCGTGACGATCGAGACCGAAGGTCCCGACGAGCGCGAGGCGATGGATGCGCTGCTCAAGCTGATCGCGGACAAGTTCGGCGAAGGTCAGTGATCCCCGCGCGGGATCGTTGTCGTTTCGAAGCAGAATGCCGCGTTTGTCGCGGCATTTTTTTCGTCCGCGGCATTGATGCGGAAATGGCAATGCTGCGCTGCACGCTGTCAGCATGGAGGTACGGAATTTATAATCGCTAACCGGGGTCATAAGCGCATCGCAGCAGTGTGCCGCGGCTTTACATGTACAGAGGAGGTGCGCGTGTCCTTCACGCTGCATGGCATTCCCGTCTCACGTGGTATCGCGATCGGGCGAGCGTACCTGATCGCGCCGGCGGCGCTCGACGTCGCCCATTACCTGGTCGAGGCGAACCAGATCGACGCCGAGGTCGCGCGTTTCAGCACGGCGCGCGAGGTCGTGCATCACGAGCTCGAGGCGCTGCGCGCCGACCTGACCGACGACACCCCGACCGAAGTGGCCGCGTTCATCGACGTCCACGCGATGATCCTGAGCGACGCGATGCTCGTGCAGGAAACCATCGACCTGATCCGCACGCGACGCTACAACGTCGAATGGGCGCTGACCGAGCAGCTCGAGCTGCTCACGCGCCACTTCGACGACATCGAGGATGAATACTTGCGCGAGCGCAAGGCCGACATCGAGCAGGTGGTCGAGCGCGTGCTGAAAGCGCTCGCCGGTGCGCCGTCGGCGTCGCAGGCGCTCGATGGCGCCGCCGCGCAAGGCCAGAGCGAGATGATCGTCGTCGCGCACGACATCGCGCCGGCCGACATGATGCAGTTCAAGTCGCAGTCGTTCCAGGCGTTCGTCACCGATCTCGGCGGCCGCACGTCGCACACGGCGATCGTCGCGCGCAGCCTCGGCATTCCCGCCGCGGTCGGCGTCCAGCATGCGAGCGCGCTGATTCGGCAGGACGACCTGATCATCGTCGACGGCGACCAGGGGATCGTGATCGTCGATCCCGCGCCGATCGTCCTCGAGGAATATTCGTACCGTCAGTCCGAAAAGCTGCTCGAGCAACGCAAGCTGCAGCGGCTGAAGTTCTCGCCGACGCAAACCCTGTGCGGCACGAAGATCGAGCTGTACGCGAACATCGAGCTGCCCGACGACGCGAAGGCGGCGGTCGAGGCCGGCGCGGTCGGCGTCGGGCTGTTCCGCTCCGAGTTCCTGTTCATGCATCAGAAGGAGATGCCCGAGGAGGAGGAGCAGTTCGCCGCGTACAAGCGCGCGGTCGAGTGGATGAAGGGCATGCCGGTGACGATCCGCACGATCGACGTCGGCGCGGACAAGCCGCTCGAGGCGCTCGACGAAGGCTACGAGACGGCGCCGAACCCGGCGCTCGGCCTGCGTGCGATCCGCTGGAGCCTGTCCGAGCCGCAGATGTTTCTCACGCAGCTGCGCGCGATCCTGCGCGCGTCCGCGTTCGGACAGGTGAAGATCCTGATCCCGATGCTCGCGCACGCGCAGGAGATCGACCAGACGCTCGATCTGATCCGCGAGGCGAAGCGCCAGCTCGACGACGCGGGGCTCGCGTACGATCCGAACGTGCGCATCGGCGCGATGATCGAGATTCCGGCCGCGGCGATCGCGCTGCCGCTGTTCCTGAAGCGCTTCGATTTCCTGTCGATCGGCACGAACGACCTGATCCAGTACACGCTCGCGATCGACCGCGCGGACAATGCGGTCGCGCACCTGTACGACCCGCTGCATCCGGCGGTGCTGCACCTGATCGCCTATACGCTGCGCGAAGCGAAGCGGGCCGGTGTGTCGGTGTCGGTGTGCGGGGAGATGGCGGGCGATCCGGCGCTCACGCGCCTGTTGCTCGGGATGGGGCTCACCGAATTCTCGATGCATCCGAGCCAGTTGCTGGTCGTGAAGCAGGAGATTCTGCGTGCGCATCTGAAGGCGCTCGAGAAGCCCACGGCCGACGTGCTGGCCGCATTCGAGCCGGAGGAAGTGCAGGCGGCGCTCAAGCGCCTGTCGGTCGCGGAGCCGCGCGCCGACGCGGCCGCCTAGGCGGCGTGGGCCGCGTCGCGGAACCGTCACGAAGGTTGCGAAACGTCATGCATGCGCCATTCGGCGCATGCATCCTGCGCGCGTCAGCGCCGGCCCTGGCACACGGGGCAGTCGGCCTGGCGCGCGATCTTCATCGTCGTCCATTCCATCCGCAGCGAATCGAGCATCATCAGCCGGCCGTTGAGCGTCGTGCCGATCGCACCGATCACGCGTAGCGCTTCGGCGGCCTGCATCGCACCGATGATGCCGACCGTCGGCGCGAACACGCCCATCGTCGCGCACGCGACTTCCTCGAACGGCTGGTCTTCCGGAAACACGCACGCGTAGCAGGGCGCGGCCGGGTCGCGGAAATCGAACGTGCTGATCTGGCCGTCGAAGCGCAGCGCGGCGCCCGACACGAGCGGCACGCCGTGTGCGACGCACGCGCGGTTGATCGCATGGCGCGTCGCGAAGTTGTCGGTGCAGTCGAGCACGACGGTGGCCCGCGGCACATGTTCATCGAGCCACGCATCGTCGACGCGCGCCGCGACCGCATGCACGGTCACTTCCGGGTTCAGCCGCGCGAGCGCGTCGCGCCCCGATTCGACCTTGCTGCGGCCGACCGATGCGGTCGCGTGGAGGATCTGCCGCTGCAGGTTCGTGAGGTCGACCGTGTCGGCGTCGACGAGCGTGATCGTGCCGACTCCGGACGCCGCGAGATACATCGCGGCCGGCGAGCCGAGACCGCCGGCGCCGACGACGATCGCATGCGCGTCGAGAAAGCGCTGCTGCGCTTCGATGCCGATTTCGTCGACGAGGATGTGGCGGGAGTAGCGGAGGAGTTGATCGTCGTTCATGGGGAAGTCGTGAGCGGGGCGGAAGCGCCGGCGTATCGATTCATTCTAGGCGCACATGAAAAACGGGCCATCGCGGTCTTCCCGCGATGGCCCGTCGGATGCCGGCCGGCGCTTACTGCGGTGCCGACGCGGGCTTCGGTGCGGCCGCCTTCGCGCCCGACGCCTTCGTGGTGGACGCGGCCTTGGCTGCAGGGCTCTTCGTCGTGCTCTCGGCGAGCAGCGACTTCGATTCCTGCACCGGCTTGCCCTCGAGCTTGTTGAGCGCCTGCTGCATCATGAAGTCGTCGGTGCTGCCGAACTCGATCGGCTTGCGATCGCGGTCCTTCTGGCGCTGCTCCGGCGTCTTCTTGTCGTTCTGCTCCTCGAGGACGCGCAGCTGGTCCATCCGGCGCTGCTCGCGTTCTTCCTGTTCCTTCTTCTCGTTCGGATCCTGCGTGTTCGCGAGGTGGTTCGTGTAGTCGACCTCGCGCGTCACGAGCACGTCGTCCGGATCGCCGTCCGCGTACTGATCGACCGGCACGTCGGGCGTGATGCCCTTGTTCTGGATCGAACGGCCACTCGGCGTGTAGTAGTAGGCCGTCGTCAGGCGCAGCGCGGTGTCGGCCGTCATCGGACGGACCGTCTGCACCGAGCCCTTGCCGAACGTCGTCTTGCCCATGATCTGCGCGCGCTTCGAATCCTGCAGCGCGCCGGCGACGATTTCCGACGCGGACGCCGAATACGCGTTCGTCAGAACGACCATCGGCACGGTCTTGAAGACCGGCGGCAGGCTCTTCAGCGGATCGCCGTCGAAGGACGGCAGGCGGTAGTTGTCGTAGGTGTCGCGGTAGACCTGCTTCGAATCCGGGATCTGGCCGTTGGTCGACACGACGACGGAGTCGGGCGGCAGGAACGCGCCGGCGACGCCGACCGCGCTTTGCAGCAGGCCGCCGCCGTTGTTGCGCAGGTCGAGGATCAGGCCCTTCAGATTCGGCTGCTGGCGAGCGATGTCCTGCAGCTTCGCGGCGAGATCGGGCGTCGTGCGTTCCTGGAAGCTCGTGATCCGGATGTATGCGTAGCCCGGGTCGAGCAGCTTCATCTTCACGCTCTGGACCCTGATGATCGCGCGCGTGACCGTGATCGGGAACGTGCGATCGTCGCTCTTGCGGAAGATCGTCAGCGTGACCTTGGTGCCCGGCTCGCCGCGCATCTGCTTGACGGCCTTGTCGAGCGTCATGCCGCGCACGGGCTTGTCGTTGATGCGGGTGATCAGGTCGCCCGGACGGATGCCGGCGCGGAACGCGGGGGTATCTTCGATCGGGGAGATCACCTTGACGAGACCGTCTTCCTGCGAGATCTCGATGCCGAGACCGGCGAAGCGACCCTTGGTCTGCTCCTGCAGTTCGTCATAGTCGGTCTTGTCGAGGAACGACGAATGCGGGTCGAGGCTCGACACCATGCCCTTGATCGCTGCCGTCAGCAGCTTCTTGTCGTCGACCGGTTCGACGTACTCGCGCTTGATCTGGCCGAACACTTCCGCGAACAGGCGGAGCTGGTCGAGGGGAAGCGGCGCCGTGGCGGTCTGCTCGGCCGACGCCGAAACCTGCAGCGTGGCGAATACGCCCGTGGCGAGGCCCGCGGCAATCAGGCCGATGTTCTTCAATTTCATTCGCATAGAGAGTCTGGTGCGGTCGGGAAGCGCGTGGCGGTAGCGGGGATGTAGCGGACAAGTATAACTGTTCGTCCGATTGCCCAGTGGAACGGTGCGAATTGGCCCCGGAGCCCTGGTTCCCGGCGGGGTGCCGCCGGACGCGCAGCGGATTCGAAAGCGGATTCGACCGCACCGGGGCCGCGAAGGTTCGCGCCGCACGCCGGGTTGGGCCGGGCAGGCCGCGCGCGCGGCGGCGTGCCCGGCATCGCGGGTATCAGCCCGCCTTGCCCTGTTTCGCGACGGCAGCCTGTGCTTTCGCGATCGCGTCCTGGTCGCCCAGGTAGTAGTGCTGGATCGGCTTCAGGTTCTCGTCGAGTTCATACACGAGCGGCACGCCGTTCGGGATGTTCAGGCCGACGATGTCGCTGTCCGAGATGCCGTCGAGGTACTTGATCAGCGCGCGCAGCGAGTTGCCGTGCGCGGCGATCAGCACCTGCTTGCCCGCACGGACGGCCGGCGCGATCGATTCGTTCCACAGCGGCAGCACGCGCGCGACCGTGTCCTTCAGGCATTCGGTGAGCGGCAGCTGTTCGCGCGGCACCTTCGCGTAGCGCGGGTCGGCGAACGGCGCGCGTTCGTCGGTCGGTTCGAGCGCCGGCGGCGGCGTGTCGTAGCTGCGGCGCCACACGAGCACCTGGTCGTCGCCGAACTTGGCGGCCGTTTCCGCCTTGTTCAGGCCCGACAGCGCACCGTAGTGGCGTTCGTTCAGGCGCCACGAGTGGACGACCGGCAGATACATCAGGTCCATCTTGTCCTGCACGTGCCACAACGTGCGGATCGCGCGCTTGAGTACCGACGTGTACGCGATGTCGAACGTGTAGCCTGCCTCCTTGAGCAATTCGCCGGCCTGGTAGGCCTCGTTGCGACCCTGTTCGGTCAGGTCGACGTCGACCCAGCCGGTGAAGCGGTTTTCCTTGTTCCACGTCGATTCGCCGTGGCGGATGAGAACGAGTTTGTACATGGATCTTGCGGTCGGTAGTGATAGGGAAGCGGGGCGCGTCGTGCGGTACCCGGTCCGGGCCCGCCATCGCGCAAGACGGTTATTTTATAATGGCAGGATTGTCCTTTTCCGATTTCTCTTTTTCCGGCGGCATTCCGTGACGTTCTTTACCAATTACACGAACCTGGCCCTTATCGCGATCCTGCTGGTTTCCGGCGGCCTGCTCGCATGGCCGGCCCTGCGCCGCGGCCGTGGCGGCCTGTCGGCCGCGGAGGCGACGCAGCTCATCAATCGCCGCAACGCGGTCGTGATCGACCTGCGTACCGCGTCCGACTTCGCCGCCGGCCATCTGCCGTCGGCGCGTCAGGTCGCCGCCGGCGAGATCGGCGCGAAGATCGCGCAGGTCGCGAAAAACAAGAGCACCCCCGTGCTGCTCGTCTGCCAGAATGGCCAGCAGTCGCAGAAGGCGGCGCGCGAGGTCGAGGCGGCGGGCTATGCCGAGGTGCACGTGCTCGAGGGCGGCGTTGCCGCCTGGCAGCAGGCCGGGATGCCGGTCGTCAAACAAGGAGTGGCGAAGTGAGCAAGGTTTTGATGTACAGCACACAGGTGTGTCCGTATTGCATCCAGGCCGAGCGCCTGCTGAAGCTGCGCGGCGTCGAGCAGATCGAAAAGGTGCTGATCGACCGCGATCCGGCCCGCCGTGACGAAATGATGACGCGCACGGGCCGTCGCACGGTGCCGCAGATCTACATCGGCGAGACGCACGTCGGCGGTTACGACGATCTGTCGAAGCTCGACCGCGAAGGCGGCCTCTTGCCGCTTCTGCAAGCGGCCTGATTAGGGCAGAATGGCCGCCGGTCGCGCCGCGGCTCGAGCGCGCAGGATTCAACCGAGGCGGCCGGCGTGAAGCCGGGCCGCCCCGTCACCACTTTTAGGGAAACACCATGTCCGACGTCGAAAACCAACCGTTCTTCAACATCCAGCGCGTCTACCTGAAGGATATGTCGCTCGAGCAGCCGAATTCGCCGGCGATCTTCCTCGAGCAGGACATGCCGTCGGTTGAAGTCGAAGTCGACGTCAAGGCCGACCGCCTCGCGGAAAGCGTGTTCGAGGTTGTCGTGTCGGGTACCGTCACCGCGAAGGTGAAGGACAAGGTCGCGTTCCTGATCGAAGCGAAGCAGGCCGGCATTTTCGACATTCGCAACATTCCCGACGAACAGCTCGACCCGCTCGTCGGCATCGCCTGCCCGACGATCCTGTTCCCGTACCTGCGCTCGAACATCGCCGACGCGATCACGCGTGCGGGCTTCCCGCCGATCCACCTGGCGGAAATCAACTTCCAGGCGCTGTACGAGCAGCGTCTCGCGCAGCTTCAGCAGCAGGCCGGTGCGGCAGGCGCGCCGAACGGCACGACGCTGAACTGACGTTTCACTCCGGACCGGTGCTGGGTATGAAAGTAGCCGTTCTCGGCGCCGGTGCCTGGGGCACCGCGCTCGCGGGCCATCTGGCCGCGCGGCACGATACGCTTCTCTGGGCGCGCGACGCCGCGCTGATCGCCGGGCTGCAGGCCCGGCACGAAAATTCCCGCTATCTGGACGGCATCGCGCTGCCCGATGCGCTGCGCTACGACGCCGATCTCGGCGCCGCGCTCGCGCACGGCGCCGCGGACGACGCGCTGTGCGTGATCGCCGCGCCCGTGGCCGGGCTGCGCACGCTGTTCGGCGCGATGCGCGACGCAGGCTGCGTGCCTGCGCACATCGTGTGGGTCTGCAAGGGTTTCGAGGCCGACACGCACCTGCTGCCGCACCAGGTGATCGCGGCCGAGTTGCCGGAGCAGCACAGCAACGGCGTGCTGTCGGGGCCGAGCTTCGCTCGCGAGGTCGGGCTCGCGCTGCCCGTCGCGCTGACGGTCGCAAGCACCTCCGCCGAGTGCCGCGAGCGCACGCTCGCCGCGTTCCATCACGGCGCGATGCGGATCTATACGGGTGACGACGTGGTCGGCGTCGAGGTCGGCGGTGCGGTGAAGAACGTGCTGGCGATCGCGACCGGCATCTCCGACGGCCTCGGGCTCGGGCTGAACGCGCGCGCCGCGCTGGTCACGCGCGGCCTCGCCGAAATGTCGAGGCTCGGCGTCGCGCTCGGCGGCCGTGCGGAAACCTTCACGGGCCTCACGGGCCTCGGCGACCTGATCCTCACCGCGACGGGCGACCTGTCGCGCAATCGCACGGTCGGCCTGCAACTGGCGGCCGGCCGCTCGCTGAACGACATCCTCGGCGCGCTCGGCCATGTGGCCGAAGGCGTGCGCTGCGCGCAGGCCGTGCTCGCGCTCGCGCGCGCGCAAGCGATCGAAATGCCGATCACCGAAGCCGTGTGCGGCGTGCTGTTCGACGGCGTCGCACCGCGCGATGCGGTCAGCGGCCTGCTGCGGCGCGACGCGCGCGCCGAATAACACTGACGAATCACACCGATTTTTGCGGTCGGGCGCGCCCGCGCAAAGCGGGCGGCGCCAAAGCGCACTACGCTTGAACAGTCTCCGGCGTTTCGGGAGGGTGTCATGCTGCAGATCGGTTCCACCACGTTCGACGCGCAACGCGTCGACATCACGACGCTCGACGTCGACGCGATCGTCAACGCCGCGAACGGTTCGCTGCTCGGCGGTGGCGGGGTCGACGGCGCGATTCATCGCGCGGCCGGCCCGGGCCTCCTGGCCGAGTGCCGCACGCTCGGCGGCTGCGAGACCGGCGATGCGAAGCTCACGCGCGGCCACGCGTTGCCGGCGAGGTACGTGATTCATGCGGTCGGCCCGGTGTGGCATGGCGGGGGGCGCGGCGAGTCCGAACTTCTCGCCGCATGCTACCGGCGCGCGATCGAGCTGGCCGAGGAAGTGGCGGCGACCTCGATCGCATTCCCGGCGATCAGCTGCGGCGTGTACCGCTATCCGGCCGAGGAGGCCGCCGACATCGCCGTCGGCACGGTCGCCGAAATGCTGCCGCAGGCGCCGAACCTCGCACGCGTGGTATTCGCGTGTTTTTCATCCGATATCTACGACCTGTATCGCGCGCGGCTCGCGCGCAGCTAACGTTGCGCGATGCGGTTCGGGCCGGGCGCGCGTCAGGCGCCGCCTTCGAAACCGGCCTGGCGCCACGCCTCGAACACGACCACGGCCACCGTATTCGACAGATTCAGGCTGCGGTTGCCTGGCCGCATCGGCAGGCGCACGCGCTGTTCGTTCGGGAAGCGTTCGAGCAATTCGGCCGGCAGGCCGCGCGTCTCGGAGCCGAACACGAACCAGTCGCCGGGCACGAACGCATGGTCGTGAAAGCGGCCCGAGCCGCGGGTCGTGAATGCGAACATCCGCGCGGGATCGGGTGCTTCGGTAGCGACGAACGCGTCCCAGTCGCGGTGCACGCGCATTTCCGCGTACTCGTGATAGTCGAGGCCCGCGCGGCGCATCTTCGCGTCGTCGAGCGGAAAGCCGAGCGGCTCGATCAGATGCAGGCGCGCGCCGGTATTGGCGCACAGGCGGATCACGTTGCCGGTGTTCGGCGGAATTTCTGGGGCGACGAGGACGACGTTGAACATGGTTGGGTCTGGCTGGGCCGGCCGGGGCGGAGCAGCGTGCATTCCGTCCCGGTCGGCCGGTTCGTGACGGCCGTCGCCGCGTGCGGGCGGCCGGCCTCTCTAACTAATTAACCCCTGGCGGTGCGCAGCGCAACCAGATTCGTCACGCGCGCGGCACCCGCCGCCTTCAATGCATTCGCGGCTGCCGCGAGCGTCGCACCGGACGTCATCACGTCGTCGACGAGCGCCACGTGGCGGCCGGTGAGGTCGCCCGCCGCCGCGAACGCTGCCTGCACGTTGTCGCGCCGCGCACGCCGGTCGAGCCGCGACTGCGGCGCGGTTTCGGTCACGCGTGCAAGCAGCGCCGCGTCGGCGCGCACGCCGAGCCGGCGCGCGAGCGGCTGCGCGATCGCCCACGCCTGGTTGTAGCCGCGCGCGACGAGCCGTCCGCGCGACAGCGGCACCGGTGCGATCACGTCGAAGCGGCCGGCGGCGCGCATCGCGTCCGTGTCGTCGACCCGCTGCGCGAGCCGGGCCGCGAATTCCGCACCCAGCGCGAGCCGCGCATGAAACTTCAGGCCGCGCGCGAGCCCGTCGAGCGGGGCGCGGTAATCGGCGAGCGCGAGCGTCGCATCGAACGGCGGCGGAGTCGCGCGGCATGCGTCGCACCGGTACGCGGACGCGGAACCGGCGCCATCATGCCGGCCGCGCGCTCGGCGCGGCCGCGGCTGCCCAGCACCCAGCGGCACCGCGCAGACGTCGCAGCGCAGCCGCGCTTCGTTCCAGTACGCGGCGTCGCAGGCGCTGCACATCACCGTATGTGACAAATTGCCGCACAGTGCACACCGATTCGGCAACGCGAGTGCGACGACGCGCACGGCTAGCGTACGAACCTGCGACAAAACGACGCGCATTGGGCGCGGGGCGAAACGGCGATCCATCGCGAACACTCCTGGCGGCCCCGTCTCGCTGAAGGCAGCGAGGCGAGCGAGTATACTTCGGGCTCTTCGCCAGTGTGCCTGACATGTCCCCAGCTTCGACTTCAACCGGCCGTCCGGCCAATGACGCCCGGCGTTTGCGGCGGATCTTCGATCGCCGCGCCGCCGCGTTCGACGCGGTCGCGTTCCTGCCGCGCGAGATCGCGCAGCGGATGAACGAGCGCCTCGAATACATCAAGGTGAGCCCCGCGGCCGTGCTCGACGCGGGCTGCGGTCCGGGCGACGACCTGCCGGCGCTGCGCGCGCGCTTTCCCGAAGCCCCGGTGTTCGGTGTCGACCTGTCCGGCGCGATGCTCGCGCGGGCGGGCCAGCGCGAGGTCGAGCAGACGAGCTGGCGCCGCTGGCTGCCCGCGTCGCTCGGCCGGGCGCTGGGCCAGCGCGGCCCGCGCGTCGCGCAGGCCGACTTCTCGATGCTGCCGTTCGCGGCCGGCGCGTTCGACCTGATCTGGTCGAATCTCGCGCTGCACTGGCATTCGCGTCCCGATACGGTGTTCCCCGAATGGCAGCGCGTGCTGCGCGTGAACGGCCTGCTGATGTTCAGCACGCTCGGCCCCGACACGCTGCGCGAACTGCGCGCGGCCTGCGCGGACGCCGAAGCGGCGCTCGGCATCGCGCCGCCCGCCGCGCGCGTCGTCGATTTCGTCGACATGCACGACCTCGGCGACATGCTCGTCGAGAGCGGCTTCGAGATTCCGGTGATGGACCAGGAAGTGCTGACCGTCACGTACAAGACCGCCGATTCCCTGCTGGCCGACGTGCGTCGCTGGGGCGCCTATCCGTTCGACCGCGCGGTGCCGCAGCATGCGGCGCGGCGCTTTCGCGCGGCGCTCGGCGACGCGCTGGAAGCGCGCCGGCGTGCGGACGGTACGATTCCGCTGACGTTCGAAGTGATCTACGGCCACGCGTGGAAGGCTGTGCCGCGCACGACCGCCGAGGGGCATGGGATCGTGCGCATCGAAGATATCGGAAAGGGGCGTCCGAAGAATCGTTGAAGCGGTAAAGAGGGGTTTTGTTATGTCCGAAATTAGCGGCGCAAAGCGGGGTCGAATTGACGCGAAAAACGGCCGGGAAGCTTGTGGCGCTTGGCTCGCGGGCCGATAGCCGCTTGCTTGTGGATGCCATTGAACCCGCCTATAATGCGTCAGCTTGTCGTCCCGGGGTCCCCGCAATACGGGCCGGCGAGCCCGATGCAGGCATGCATCGCATGCCATTCGCGTGAGGCGGCGATGGAAGCAGCGAGGGTTTTGGCGGAGACGACGAACGGTGAGCCGGTCCTCGAAGACTGGCTCATGAAACGCAACTGTTCGGTGTCGCCGCGCCAGTTCGTGCTGTTTTACGCGTCGCTCGCGGGCTTCTCGCTGGTGATCGCGGCATTGCTGATGTGGCGGGGGGCCTGGCTCGTCATGCCCTTCACAGGAATTGAATTGCTGGCGGTAGGCGTCGCGTTTGCGGTCTACGCCCGTCATGCGGTCGATTACGAGCGCATCAGGCTGTTTCCGCACCGGCTCGTGATCGAGCGGATGGATGCGGAGCGGTTCACGCAGATCGAATTCAACCCGCGCTGGGTGCGGGTCGAGCCGGGTGCGACGCCACGCGATCCGATTCGACTGGTATCGCGCGGGCAGACCGTCGTAATTGGGCAGCATCTCGCGCAGCACAAGCGTGCGCAGTTCGCCGACGAACTGCGCGTGTCGCTCAGGCGCTGCGGCTGACGAGGCGCGGGCATCGGCCGGAACGGGCCGACGGCTTGCGACGGGGGAGGGTTTGAATGGAAATTTTGGGTAAGGATGCTATGAAAACAATCAAGCGAGCCCTCACGGGCGTGCTGGCATGCAGCGGATTGCTCTTTGCCGGCGCTGCTCTGGCGGTCGGTGATAGCCCGGGCGGCCCCCGCGTCAACGAGATCAACTTTCAGCCGCCGGTCACGAAGATCGCCGAGGAGCTCTACGATCTCCACACGATGATGCTGATCCTGTGTACGGTGATCTTCGTCGGCGTGTTCGGCGTGATGTTCTATTCGATCTTCGCGCACCGCAAATCCAAGGGCCATAAGGCCGCCAATTTCCATGAAAGCACGACCGTCGAAATCATCTGGACGATCGTGCCGTTCATCATCGTCGTGCTGATGGCGCTGCCGGCCACGAAGGCCGTCGTCGCGATGAAGGACACGACCAACGCCGATCTCACGATCAAGGTCACCGGCTACCAGTGGAAGTGGGGCTACGACTACGTGAAGGGCCCGGGCGAGGGCATCAGCTTCCTGTCGACGCTCAGCACCCCGCGTGACGAAGTGATGGGCAAGAAGCCGATCACCGAGACGTACCTGCAGGAAGTCGACAATCCGCTCGTCGTGCCGGTCAACAAGAAGATCCGCATCATCACGACCGCGAACGACGTCGTTCACTCGTGGTACGTGCCCGCGTTCGGCGTGAAGCAGGATGCGATCCCCGGCTTCGTGCGCGATACGTGGTTCAAGGCCGACAAGGTCGGCACGTTCCGCGGCTTCTGTACCGAACTGTGCGGCAAGGAACACGCGTTCATGCCGGTCGTGGTCGTTGTGCTGTCGGACGACGACTACGCGAAGTGGGTGACCGCGCAGAAGGCCAAGCTGGCCAGCGCTTCGGTCGATCCGAACAAGGTTTACACGATGGCCGAACTCGTCGCGCACGGCGAGGAAGTCTACAAGGCGAACTGCGCGGCCTGCCACCAGGTGAACGGCAAGGGCCTCGGCGCCTTCCCGGCGATGGACGGCAGCCAGATCGTGAATGGCCCGATCGCCGGTCACGTCGAGCGCGTGCTGCACGGCAAGGGCGCAATGCCGTCGTGGGCATCGCTGTCGGACCTCGACATCGCGTCGGTCATCACGTACGAGCGCAATTCGTGGGGCAACCACAAGAACGACCTGCTGCAGCCGAAGCAAGTGGCTGACGCGCGCAACGGCAAGATGCCGGAAGACGCGGCAGGCGCGGCGGCTCCGGCCGAAGCGGCCTCGGCACCGGCGCAAGCCGCGTCGGGCGCGGAACCGGCGGCAGCATCGGCTGCGCTGTCGACGATCTACTTCGAGACCGGCAAGAGCGTGCTGCCGGCCGACGCGAAAGCGGCGATCGCCGCAGCGGCCGACTATGCGAAGGCACATCCGGACGCGAAGCTCGCGCTGTCGGGTTTCACCGACAAGTCGGGCTCGGCCGACGCGAACGCTGAACTCGCCAAGCATCGTGCACAGGCCGTGCGCGACGCGCTGAAGGCAGCAGGCGTGGCGGAAGACCACATTATTCTCAAAAAGCCGGAAACGATCACGGGCGGGGCTGACGCCAAGGAAGCCCGGCGGGTCGAGATCGGGCCGGCGGCTTGACGTGTCGCTGAGTTAGTCGACGTATTCGCATTAGGAGATTCTCATGTCTAGCATCGGGCACGACGTAGCCGCGGACCACGCGCACGACGACCACGCGCACGAAGCCCCGCACGGCTGGCGTCGCTGGCTGTTCGCCACCAACCACAAGGACATCGGTACGCTGTACCTGCTGTTCTCGTTCATCATGTTCCTGTCGGGCGGCGTGATGGCACTCGGCATCCGTGCCGAGCTGTTCGAGCCGGGCCTGCAGATCATGCGTCCGGAGTTCTTCAACGAACTCACGACGATGCACGGCCTGATCATGGTGTTCGGCGCGATCATGCCGGCGTTCGTCGGCTTCGCGAACTGGATGATTCCGTTGCAGATCGGCGCGTCCGACATGGCGTTCGCGCGGATGAACAACTTCAGCTTCTGGCTGCTGCCGGTCGCGGCCGTGCTGCTGGTCGGTTCGTTCTTCGCGCCGGGCGGCGCGACGGCCGCCGGCTGGACGCTGTACGCACCGCTGTCGACGCAGATGGGCCCGGGCATGGACTTCGCGATCTTCGCGGTCCACATCATGGGCGCTTCGTCGATCATGGGCGGGATCAACATCGTCGTGACGATCCTGAACATGCGCGCACCGGGCATGACGCTGATGAAGATGCCGATGTTCGCATGGACCTGGCTGATCACCGCGTACCTGCTGATCGCTGTGATGCCGGTTCTGGCAGGCGCGATCACGATGGTGCTGTTCGACCGCCACTTCGGCACGTCGTTCTTCAACGCGGCAGGCGGCGGCGACCCGGTGATGTATCAGCACATCTTCTGGTTCTTCGGCCACCCCGAGGTGTACATCATGATTCTGCCGGCGTTCGGGATCGTGTCGCAGGTGATCCCGGCGTTCGCACGCAAGACGCTGTTCGGCTATAGCTCGATGGTGTACGCGACGGCTTCGATCGCGATCCTGTCGTTCATGGTCTGGGCGCACCACATGTTCGCAACGGGCATGCCGGTCACCGGTCAGCTGTTCTTCATGTACGCGACGATGCTGATCGCGGTGCCGACGGGCGTGAAGGTGTTCAACTGGCTCGCGACGATGTGGCGCGGCTCGATGACGTTCGAAACCCCGATGCTGTTCGCGATCGGCTTCCTGTTCGTGTTCACGTTCGGCGGTCTGACGGGCCTGATGCTGGCGATGGCGCCGCTCGACATCCAGTACCACGGCACCTACTTCGTGGTGGCGCACTTCCACTACGTGCTCGTGGCCGGGTCGCTGTTCGCGCTGTTCTCGGGCTGGTACTACTGGGCGCCGAAGTGGACGGGCTGGATGTACAACGAGACGCGCGGCAAGATCCACTTCTGGTCGTCGATGATCTTCTTCAACCTGACGTTCTTCCCGATGCACTTCGTCGGTCTCGCGGGCATGCCGCGCCGCTATGCGGACTACCCGGCGCAGTTCACGGACTTCAACCAGGTGGCGACGATCGGTGCATTCGGCTTCGGCCTCGCGCAGGTGTACTTCCTGTTCGCGGTCGCGCTGCCGGCCTACCGTGGCGGCGGCGAGCTGGAAAAGGCGTCGGACAAGCCGTGGGATGGCGCGACGGGCCTCGAGTGGACGGTGCCGAGCCCGGCTCCCTTCCACACGTTCGAGCAACCGCCGCACGTCGAATAAGTTTCACCCAGCGTTCCGCCGTTGCCTGCCGCGCAGGCAGGCGCGGCGGGCGCGGAACCGAAGTTTCAGATGAACCGGAATCCACAAGAAAGACGAACGCCCGAGCAGATTCGCGCGGGCAACAAGCGGCTCGGCCTCACCCTGCTCGTCATCGCCGCCGTTTTTTTTGTGGGTGTCGTGATCAAGCAGTGGTGGCTGTCCACTCACTGATGCAGCAACTGACGCAGTAGCGAGGAAGTAGTCGTATGTCGAAGCCGGAAGAGGGCGCCGTCGATCGCGCGTTCAATCGTTCGATGCTGATGAAGCTCTTCGTCGTGGCCGGGCTGATGTTCGGCTTCGGCTTCGCGCTGATTCCGATGTATCGCGCGATTTGCCAGATCACCGGCATCAACAACCTGGTGCAGCGCGATGTCAGCGAACGCGAGGCGAAGAACACGCAGGTCGACTACAGCCGCACGGTGTCGGTCGAGTTCGATGCGAATGCGCGCGGCCCGCTCGGGTTCAAGCCGGAGCACAACAGCCTCGACGTGCATCCGGGCGAACTGACGACGATCGTGTACGACGTGACCAACGGGCAGGGCCGGCCGATGGTGGCGCAGGCGATTCCGAGCTACGCGCCGAAGCAGGCAACGGAATTCTTCAAGAAGATCGAGTGTTTTTGCTTCACGCAACAGACGCTGGCCGCGAACGAGTCGCGCAAGATGCCGGTGGTGTTCGTGATCGATCCGAAGCTGCCGAAGGACGTGAAGACGATCACGCTGTCGTATACGTTCTTCGAGCTGAACACGCCGGCCGCGCCGGCGCCGGCACCGCGCAAGACGGCGGCGCAGGGCGCGGCGAAGCCGGACGCATGACGATGGAGACGGGGCGGTGACAGAGACCAAGCGGAGCGGGGCGTTCGGCCAGGCGTTGCGAGCGGTGTTGTGGTCGTTCTTCGGGGTGCGCAAGCGGCGCGACCTGGAGGCCGATGCGACGCAGCTCAATCCGCTGCACGTGCTGATCGTCGCGTTGATCGCGGCCGGTGTGTTCATCGGCGTGCTGATCCTGATCGTGCGCGCGGTCGTGGGCTGAGGCCCGCGGCCACGAAAGAATGCAGCGCGTGGCGCCCGGGCGCCGCGTGCGGGAAAGAGCGGCGGCGGCACGCGCCGTGCAAGAAATAAAGCCGGAGCGGTTTCCGGTACACAAATTGGACTGAAGTGGAGAATCAAGCATGAGCGGTCAAAACCAGACCCCGTACTATTTCGTGCCGCATCCGTCGCAGCATCCGATCAGCGCGGCCATCGGCCTGCTGGTCATGCTCGCGTCGGTGGCGCTGTGGATCAACGGTCACGACTGGGCTCCGTACACGGCGCTGCTTGGCCTGCTGTGGTTGCTCTTCACGCTGTATCACTGGTTCGGCGACGCGATCGCCGAGTCGGAAGGCGGTCATTACGGCAAGAACGTCGACAAGTCGTACCGCTGGAGCATGAGCTGGTTCATCTTCTCCGAAGTCATGTTCTTCGGCGCATTCTTCGGCGCGCTGTTCTATGCGCGTGAAATCGCGCTGCACCAGCTCGGCAGCCTCGACTACAAGCTGATCTGGCCGGACTTCTCCGCCGTGTGGCCGAACGAAGGCCCCGCTGCTCTCGCCGGTCACTTCAAGACGATGGGCCCGTGGCCGATCCCGACGCTGAACACCGCATTCCTGCTGGCGTCGGGCGCGACGCTGACGGTGTCGCACCACGCGCTGCGCGACGATCACCGCAACAAGGCGATCGCCTGGCTGGCCGCGACGCTCGTGCTCGGTGTCTGCTTCCTGTTCATGCAGGGCTTCGAGTACTACCACGCGTACAACGAACTGAACCTGACGCTGAACTCGGGCGTGTACGGCTCGACGTTCTTCCTGCTGACGGGCTTCCACGGCTTCCACGTGTTCCTTGGCGGCACGATGCTCGCGGTGGTGCTGGTGCGGATGATCCGCGGCCACTTCAAGCCGGATCACCACTTCGCATTCGAAGGCGCCGCGTGGTACTGGCACTTCGTCGACGTCGTCTGGCTCGGCCTGTACGTCGTCGTCTACTGGCTGTAAATGCAGGAACGGCCCGCGCAGCGATGCGCGGGCCGTTTTCATTGGCGGGGACGGGGCAGCGGCTGGTTGCCTGCGCTCAACGCCAACCCGGCGCCGCCGCGACTCCGTCAGGCGGCGCTTTTGCTTGGTGGTGCCGTTGTGCGGCGAAATGTCACAGCGGTCGCGGCGGTCACGGCGACCGCCGGCACGAACGAATGCATCAACGCCCGATCGGCAGGCCGGTCGAATGGATCCAGCCCATCCAGTTCGCGAACAGGATGAACAGGAACAGCGAGATCGACAGCCCGACGCGGGTGGCAAGCGACCACACCATGCGTTTCGTATGGCCGCGGTCTTGCATCATGAAGTAGAGCGCCGAGCCCATGCTGGCGACGATGAGGACGAAGGCGATGGGAACGAGGATGTGCATGACGCGAACCGAACGACGGCAATTCGAAAGGAAGAGGATAATTATCGCACTTCGCTTTCGCGAATGCGTCTCGCGGGTGGCCCGATGAAGATCCGCTGGCTGCCTGCACTGCTGATTCTCGTCGTCGTCGCGGTCACGATTCGCCTCGGGTTCTGGCAGCGCGACCGCGCGCACCAGAAGGAAGCGCTGCAGGCGAGCATCGTGCGCTACGAGCACGCGGCGCCCGTCGACGTCGGCGCGCAGCCGATTCCGCTCGCGTCGATCGAGTTCCACCGCGTGCGGGCACGGGGCCGCTTCCTGCCGGAGCTGGCGGTGTTTCTCGACAATCGGCCGTATAACGACCAGCCGGGTTTTTACGTCGTGATGCCGTTTAAACTCTCGGGCGGCGGTGTCGTGCTGGTGAACCGCGGCTGGCTGCCGCGCAACATCGCCGATCGCACGGCGATCGAGCCGTTTTCGACGCCGGACGGCGACATCGAGATCGAAGGCATCGCGCGCGCCGATGCGTCGCGCGCGTTCGAGCTTGGCGAAGGCGGCTCGGCCGCGCACCAGAAGATCCGGCAAAACCTGGACGTCGCCGCGTATGCGAAGGAAACGGGGCTGCCGCTGCAGCCGTTCGTGATCCAGCAGACGAGCGACGACGGCGACAAGCTCGTGCGCGACTGGCCGGCGGCGACGACCGGCGTCGAGCGCAATTACGGTTACATGTTTCAGTGGTGGGCCATGGCGGCGGCCGCGCTCGGTTTCGGCCTGTACGCCGCGCGGCGTGCGGCGAAGAAGTCGGCCGGCGCGTGAGCGCCATGCCAGGACGCGGCGCAAGCGCCGCGGGTTCGTTTCGAGAGGTCTGATTTGTCCATGCAATCTTCCCGTCAGGGTCCGGCCGCAGCGCCGATCTCGCCCGCGGCCCGCAAGCGCGGCCGCTGGATGCTCGTGCTGCTGGGTCTCGTGTGCGCGGCGCCGATCATCGCGTCGTACTTCACCTATTACGTGATCAAGCCGAAAGGCGGTTCGACCAACTACGGCACGCTGATCGAGCCGCAGCGGCCGCTTCCGGCCGACCTGCAGGTGACCGACGAAACCGGCAAGACGGTGCCGCTGTCGTCGCTGCGCGGCGTGTGGCTGTTCGTGATGACCGACCGCAGCGCGTGCGACGACGCCTGCGCGCAAAAACTCTACTTCATGCGCCAGATCCGCGTCACGCAGGCGGGCGAGCGGCACCGGATCACGATGGTGTGGCTGCGCAGCGATGCGGGCGCGGTACCGCAGAAGGTGCTGGAGGCCTACCCGGACACGCGCCGGCTGGTCGCCGATCCTGCCGCGGTCGCCGCGTGGCTGCCGGCAGAAGCCGGCACCAAAGACAGCGATCACATCTACATGGTCGATCCGAACGGCAACCTGATGATGCGTTTCCCGAAGAACCCGAACCCCAGCAAGATCAAGACGGACGTCACGAAGCTGCTGAAGTGGTCGAGCATCGGCTAAGGCGAGACGGCGAGGCAACCATTCGATGTCGTATCTACTGCAACTCGGCCTGATCGGCCTCTGCATCGCGCTGCTGCCGCTGTCGTACGTGTGGGTGAAGGCCGACGACGACAAGTTCCGCAAGCTGGTGTGGATCACCACGTTCCTGACCCTCGACCTGGTGATGTTCGGCGGCTTCACGCGGCTGACCGATTCGGGCCTCGGCTGCCCGGACTGGCCCGGCTGCTACGGCACGTCGTCGCCGTTCATCGCACATGCTGCGATCACGGCCGCGCACCAGGCAATGCCGACCGGCCCCGTCAGCATGACGAAGGCGTGGATCGAGATGATCCACCGCTACTTCGCGATGGCGATCGGCGTGCTGATCATCGCGCAGGTCGTGATTGCGTGGTCCGCGCGGCTGCGCCGCCGCCCGCTGCACGTGTCGCCGTGGTGGCCGACGAGCCTCTTGCTGCTGATCGTCGTGCAGGGCGTGTTCGGCGCGTGGACGGTCACGATGAAGCTGCAGCCGGTGATCGTTACGACCCACTTGCTGCTCGGCCTCACGCTGCTCGGCACGCTCGGCTGGCTCGCGGCGCGGCAGACGCCGCTGCCGTCGCATGACCCGGAGGCCGGCCGCTACCGCGCGGCCGCGCTCGCGGCGCTGGTACTGCTGGTCGTGCAGATCGCGCTCGGCGGCTGGGTGAGCACCAACTACGCGGTGCTTGCTTGTACCGACTTCCCCACGTGCAATGGCCAGTGGATTCCGCCGATGAACTTCGAGCAGGGCTTCCATCTGTGGCGCGCGCTCGGCATGACGAAGGACGGCGACGCGATCACGCAGGACGCGCTGGTCGCGATCCACTGGACCCACCGCACGTTCGCGTTCGTCGTCGTCGCGTACCTGGTCGCGTTCGCGCTGAAGATGCGCCGCTTCGAGTCGTTGCGCCGGCCCGCGAACGGCGTGCTGCTGGTGGTCCTGCTGCAGTTCCTGACGGGCCTGACCAACATCGTGCTGCAGTGGCCGCTGCCGGTTGCCGTCGCGCACAACGGCGGCGCCGCGATCCTGCTGCTGCTCGTCGTCATGTTAAACTTTCGCATCCTTTCAAGCCGCCCCGGCCGTGTCGTGCAGCCCGCGCGCGACGCCGCCCCGGCGTGACCGTCCCCATGCAAAGCACCCTTTCCCAATCGCCCGGTAGCCGGTTCTCGCAGTACATGGCGCTGACGAAGCCGCGTGTCACGCAGCTCGCGGTGTTCTGTGCGGTGATCGGCATGTTTCTCGCGACGCCGGGCATGGTGCCGTGGCATGTGCTGATCGGCGGCACCGTCGGCATCTGGCTGCTGGCCGGCGCGGCGTTCGCGATCAACTGCCTCGTCGAACAGAAGATCGACGCGATGATGCGGCGCACCGCATGGCGTCCGTCCGCGCGCGGCGAGATCACGACTCCGCAGATCCTGCTGTTCTCGGCCGTGCTCGGCAGCGTCGGCGCATGGACGCTCTATACGTTCACGAATCCGCTGACGATGTGGCTGACGATCGCGACGTTCGTCGGCTACGCGGTGATCTACACGCTGCTGCTCAAGCCGATGACGCCGCAGAACATCGTGATCGGCGGCGCATCGGGCGCGATGCCGCCGGCGCTCGGCTGGGCCGCGGTCACCGGCGCGGTGCCCGGCGATGCATGGATCCTCGTGCTGATCATCTTCGTGTGGACGCCGCCGCATTTCTGGGTGCTCGCGCTGTATCGCCGCAAGGATTACGAAAACGCGGGCCTGCCGATGCTGCCCGTCACGCACGGCGAGAAATTCACGCGGCTGCACATCCTGCTGTATACGGTGATCCTGTTCGCGGTCACGCTGATGCCGTTCATCTCCGGGATGAGCGGGGCCGTCTACCTGACGAGCGCGGTGCTGCTCGGCGCGGTGTTCCTCGCGTATGCATGGAAGATCCACCGCGACTATTCGGACGAACTCGCCCGCAAGGCTTTCCGTTACTCGATCGTCTACCTGTCGCTGCTGTTCGCCGCGCTGCTCGTCGATCACTATGCACGCCCGCTGCTTGGCGTGTAACCGCACGGTTTGAACGCAATGCTCCATTCATGGTTCGGGCGCCGCGCGCGCCAAGGCTGGATGCTCGCGTGCGCATTCGCGGCAGCCACGCTGCTCGCCGGCTGCGACAACGCGCCGAAATTCCAGAATCTCGACATCACCGGCAACACGCAGTTCGGCAGCGATTTCTCGCTGCCCGACACGACGGGCAAGGTGCGCACGCTCGCCGACTTCAAGGGCCGTGCGGTCGTGATGTTCTTCGGCTATACGCACTGTCCGGATGTTTGCCCGACGACGATGGCCGAACTGTCCGAGGCACTGAAGCAGCTCGGGCCCGATGCCGCGAAACGCGTGCAGGTGCTGTTCGTCACCGTCGATCCGGAGCGCGACACGCCCGCGCTGCTCGGCCAGTACGTGCCCGCGTTCGATCCGTCGTTCATCGGCCTGCGGCCGGCCGACGAAGCGGCGCTCAAGAAGGTCACGAAGGATTTCCGCGTGTACTACGCGAAGGTGCCCGGCAAGACGCCCGGCAGCTACACGATGGATCACACCGCCGCGAGCTACGTGTTCGACCGCGACGGCAAGCTGCGCCTGTTCGTGCGTGACGGCCAGGGCCCCGGCCCGTGGGTCCACGACCTGAAGCTGCTGGTCGACTGAGCGGCGCGCGCCGCATGTTCGCCCGGGCGTTCGCCCGGCGAAACGCGTGACGGCCGCGACGCGCCGTCACGCATTCTTCCCGTTTCCCCTCGATCTGCATTCGCCGCCTCGCGAGGCGGCGTGCGTGCGCGTATTCGCGCGCCGGCGCGCGTTACGGCAGTGCCGGCACGTTGAAGCCCTGCGCGGCACGCGTGATCCGGAATTCCGTCACGCGGTACGTCGCGAGCCCTTCGGTCACGAACGGATCGGTCTCGAGGATCGCGTCCAGTTCGTCGCGGTCGATGCGGGCCGCGAGGATCACGCCGCCTTCGCGCGGCACCTTCGGCCCCGCCGCGATGAAGATGCCGCGCTCGAACAGCGGCTGCAGATACGCACGGTGGCGTTCGAGCGCATCGTCGATGCGCTCGAGCGACGCGTTGTAGTGGATGTCGATGACGTACATGGATGGCCCTGGAATGTCGCCGGCGCGTCGTGTGCCGGTCAGCCGGTCTTTTTAGCACAGCGGCCGTCGCGTGTCGTGCCGGCCGTCGCGCGTGTATTCAAGTTGTAAGTCTCGCTGCCGTAAATACGGGGGCAACCGTTTGCGCGCGACCGGCCGTTCGCGCGTATGCGGGAATCGACTTCGACAACGAGGCACGCAGATGAGCAGAATGAGTTTGAATCGCAAGCTGTGGCTCGCGCTTGCGCTGGTATGGATCGGCTTGCTCGGCGTCGGCGCATGGAGCGCATACGAGACGCGCGCGACGATGCTCGCCGAACGCAAGGCCGGTATCGCCAATCTGGTCGACTCGGCGGCCGGCATCGTCAACGCATATCACGCGCTCGCGCAGAGCGGCACGCTGCCCGAGGCCGACGCGAAGCGCGACGCGCTCGCGAGCCTGGCCGCGATGCGCTACGGCGAGTCGGGCTATGTGTTCGTGATGGATTCGAAACCCGTCGTGCTGATGCACCCGACGCTGCCGAAGCTGGTCGGCACGCAGGTCGGCGACTATCTCGACCCGGACGGCAAGCCGCTGTTCGTCACGATCCTGAACGCGGCGAAGGCGACCGGCAGCGGCTTCGCCGAGTATCGCGGGCGGTTGCCGCACAGCGAGACCGCGGTGCCGAAGATCAGCTACGTCACGCGCTTCGCGCCGTGGGACTGGAACATCTCGAGCGGCGTGTTCCTCAAGGACATCGATACCGTCTATTACCGGACGCTGTTCGGCCACCTCGCGGTCGTGTTCGTGATCGGTTTCGTGATCAGCGCGGCGATGCTCGTGATCATTCGCAACGTTCGCGGCAGCCTCGGCGGCGAGCCGGACGAAGCGGCCGCGCTGGCAACGCGCATCGCGCAGGGCGACCTCACGCGGCCGGTGCCGGTGCGTGCGGGCGACGACACGAGCATGATGGCGGCGATGCGCGACATGCAGGCGCGCCTGCAGGCGACGATCGGCGGAATCCGCCAGTCGGCCGAGTCGATTGCGTCGGCGAGCCGCGAGATCGCGTCCGGCAACGACGACTTGTCGCAGCGCACCGAGGAGCAGGCCGCATCGCTCGAGGAAACGGCCGCGAGCATGGAGCAGCTGACCGCGACGGTGAAGCAGAACGCCGACAACGCGCGGCAGGCGAGCGGGCTCGCGAACAACGCATCGGAGATCGCGCGGGCGGGCAACGACGTCGTCAGTCGCGTGATCGGCACGATGGGCGAGATCGACGACAGCTCGCGCAAGATCGCCGACATCATCGGCGTGATCGAGGGCATCGCGTTCCAGACCAACATCCTCGCGCTGAACGCGGCGGTCGAGGCCGCGCGGGCCGGCGAGCAGGGGCGCGGCTTCGCGGTGGTCGCGGGCGAGGTGCGATCGCTCGCGCAGCGCAGCGCGACGGCGGCGAAGGAGATCCGCGAGCTGATCGTCGATTCGGTCGAGCGCGTGCGCAACGGTTCGACGCTGGTCGGCCAGGCCGGCACGACGATGGGCGAGATCCTGCAGGCGGTCGCGCGCGTGACCGACATCATGGGCGAGATCGCGGCGGCGTCCGAAGAGCAGGCGAGCGGCATCACGCAGGTCGGGCGCGCGGTCACGCAGATGGATCAGGTCACGCAGCAGAACGCGGCGCTCGTCGAGGAGGCCACCGCGGCCGCGGCGTCGCTGCAGGAGCAGGCCGGGCGGCTGCGCGACGCGATCGGCGCGTTCCGGGTCGCCGACGCCGGTGCCCGCGTACACTGAACGCAACTAACGGCCGAGCCGCGCATCGTCTGCCGGCACTGCCGCGGTGCATACCCATATGAGCGGGATGTATTTCACTTCCGGCCGATCCTGTGACACCATTTGCCCCTTCCTGCGAGTTCGGGGATACCCGTATCGCGCCCCATTTTTAGTTAGCAAGCAAGCGAGAAACAGATGAAGCGTCGCAGTCTCCTGAAGGTATTTTCCGTGCTGGCCACCGGTGCCGCGCTGACGCTGTCGGCGGGCGCGCACGCCGAGGACAAGGTCATCAAGGTCGGCACGGTCGCCGGCCCGGATGCGGAAGTGTGGCAGCTCGTGCAGAAGGTCGCGAAGGAGAAGGAAGGCCTGAACGTGAAGGTCATCGAGTTCAACGACTACGTGCAGCCGAACGCGGCGCTCGATGCGGGCGACCTCGACGCGAACAGCTTCCAGCACCAGCCGTACCTCGACAGCCAGGTGAAGCAGCGCGGCTACAAGATCGTCAGCGCGGGCCTGACCTATATCTCGCCGATCGGCGTGTACTCGAAGAAGTTCAAGGCGCTGAAGGACCTGCCGCAAGGCGCGAAGCTCGCGGTACCGAACGATCCGTCGAACGAGAACCGCGCGCTGCTGCTGCTGCAGACGCAAGGCGTGATCAAGCTGAAGGCCGGCGCCGGCACGGGCGGCAACAACGCGACGGTGCTCGACATCGCCGAGAACCCGAAGAAGCTGAAGATCTCCGAGCTCGACGCCGCGCAACTGCCGCGCGTGCTGTCGGATGTCGACGCCGCCGTGATCAACACGAACTACGCGCTCGCCGCGAACCTGCAGCCGACCAAGGACGCGATCGCGCTCGAATCGCTGACGAGCCCGTATGCGAACCTGATCGCCGTGCGCGCGAAGGACAAGGATCAGCCGTGGGTGAAGAAGCTGGTGAAGGCGTACCAGTCGGCGGAAGTACGGGAATTCATCAAGAAGCAGTTCAAGGGCTCGATGGTCGCGTCGTTCTGAACGTCGCACACCGGTCGGACCGCTGAAACGAAAGGGCCTGCATCGCGCAGGCCCTTTTTCGTTGGCGCCGCCGGCAGACCATGGCGCGGCGCCCGGCGTTCAGTGCCGGCTCACATCTCGCCGCGCCGCGAGCAGATCGCCATGATCTGCTGGATTGCGTAGTTGTCGCGCACGCCCGGCAACGACTGCACGACGCACTCGTGAAAGCGCCGCTCGCGCGGCAGCAGCATCGCGTTGTTGCGGTACAGCGCGTCGCACGAGCGCTGGATCAGTTGCGCGGCCGCGCCGTTGCGGCTCTCGCGCAGCGCGCCCAGCATGCAGTCGTCGTATTGCGCGCTGCCGTCGGTCAGCGCGAATGCCGCGCCTGGCAGCACCAGCGCGACGGCCGCGCACGCGATCGCGTGGAGTCCCCGTTTCATGCACCCTCCGATGGTGTGGATTGGGTCGGCGGACAGCATAACGTAAAGCTGTGAACGCGGCTGACGCGTTGCGCCGGGACCGGCGCGGAGCGCCGCCGGCCGGGCTTCCCGAGCGTTTCGCGGCGGTGCGGCGGCCGCGTGTGCCGCCCAGTCGGCCGAAAGCGAGGAGTCAGGCGGTGGTCTGCGGAAATGGTATCCTCGTGCGTTCGCCGCCGCGCGCTTTCCCGGGGCCCGCGCGGGGCCGCTGCCGCCCGCGCCGTCATCCGGTTGCGCGCGCATCGGCACCTGCATGACGGCGGCGGGAATCCATCATCCAGAACCGACACAAATACGGGGGAGACTCACCCATGAAGCGTTTCAAGACTTTCGCGATCCGTTCGATCACGGCCGGTGTCGCCGCATTCGCGCTGGCAGGCGCCGCGCACGCCCAGACGGTCAAGGTGCTGTCGATCGTCGACCATCCGGCGCTCGATGCGATCCGCGACGGCGTGCGCGCCGAACTGAAGGCGGAAGGCTACGGCGACGACAAGCTCAAGTGGGAATACCAGAGCGCGCAGGGCAACACGGGCACGGCCGCGCAGATCGCGCGCAAGTTCGTCGGCGACCAGCCCGACGTGATCGTCGCGATCGCGACGCCGGCCGCGCAGGCGGTGGTTGCATCGACGAAGAGCGTGCCGGTCGTCTATTCGGGCGTGACCGATCCGGTCGCGGCGCAGCTCGTGAAGGGCTGGGGCGCGTCGGGCACCAACGTGACTGGCGTCTCCGACAAGCTGCCGCTCGACCGTCAGGTCGCGCTGATCAAGCGCGTCGTGCCGAAGGCGAAGACGGTCGGCATGGTCTACAACCCGGGCGAGGCGAACTCGGTCGTGGTCGTGAAGGAGCTCAAGGAGCTTCTCGCGAAGCAGGGGATGACGCTGAAGGAAGCGGCCGCGCCGCGCACCGTCGACATCGGCCCGGCCGCGAAGAGCCTGATCGGCAAGGTCGACGTGATCTACACGAACACCGACAACAACGTCGTGTCCGCGTACGAAGCGCTCGTGAAGGTCGCGAACGAAGCGAAGATCCCGCTCGTCGCCGGCGACACCGACAGCGTGAAGCGCGGCGGCATCGCGGCGCTCGGCATCAACTACGGCGACCTCGGCCGGCAGACCGGCAAGGTCGTCGCGCGCATCCTGAAGGGCGAGAAGCCGGGCGCGATCGCGTCGGAGACGAGCAGCAACCTCGAATTGTTCGCGAACACGGGCGCGGCCGCGAAGCAGGGCGTGACGCTGTCGCCGGATCTGCTCAAGGACGCGAAGACGGTCATCAAGTAAGCCGCGGCCCGACCGCCGCGCTTGCAGGCCCGATCCGGGCCTGAACGAAACCGCCGGGCGGGCGGCTCCCACCCGGGGCCGCCCGTCCGCTTCGCCCGGCCGTACACGTCCGGCCGGGAAGCAACAGGATTTCCCCATCATGTCTCTGTTCTCGTTTCTGGGCGCGCTGGAGATCGGCCTGATCTTCAGTCTCGTCGCCCTCGGGGTGCTGATTTCATTCCGCATCCTCAACTTCCCCGACCTGACCGTCGACGGCAGCTTTCCGCTCGGCGGCGCCGTCGCCGCGACGCTGATTTCCGCTGGCCACGACCCGTTCACGTCGACGGTGATCGCGATCGTCGCGGGCGCGCTGGCCGGCTTCGTCACCGGCTGGCTCAACGTGCGCCTGAAGATCATGGACCTGCTCGCCAGCATCCTGATGATGATCGCGCTCTACTCGGTGAACCTGCGGATCATGGGCCGGCCGAACGTGCCGCTCATCACCGAGCCGACGATCTTTACCGTGCTGCAGCCCGACTGGATGCCCGACTACGTGCTGCGCCCGGCGCTGCTCGCGATCGTCGTCGTGGTCGCGAAGCTCGGCCTCGACTGGTTCTTCTCGTCGCAGCTCGGCCTCGCGATGCGCGCGACCGGCGCGAACCCGCGGATGGCGCGCGCGCAGGGCATCGCGACGGGCCGCGCGACGCTCGCCGGGATGGCGCTGTCGAACGCGCTCGTCGCGCTCGCCGGTGCGCTGTTCGCGCAGACGCAGGGCGGCGCCGACATCTCGATGGGGATCGGCACGATCGTGATCGGGCTGGCCGCGGTGATCATCGGCGAAACGCTGCTGCCCGCGCGCCGGCTCGTGCTGACGACGCTCGCCGTCGTGCTCGGCGCGATCGTCTACCGCTTCTTCATCGCGCTTGCTCTGAACAGCGAATTCATCGGCCTGAAGGCGCAGGACCTGAACCTCGTGACGGCCGCGCTCGTCACGATCGCGCTGGTGCTGCCGGCGACGCGCAAGAAGCTGTTCGCGCGCAAGAACGGAGGGGCCTGACATGCTGTCCGCACACGACCTGAAACTCACGTTCAACCCCGGCACGCCGATCGAGACGCGCGCGTTGCGCGGGCTGTCGCTCGAGATTCCCGACGGCCAGTTCGTCGCGGTGATCGGCTCGAACGGCGCTGGCAAGTCGACTTTCCTCAACGCGATCAGCGGCGACCAGCGCGTCGATGCGGGACGCATCGCGATCGACGGCACGGACGTGACGCGCCAGCCGGCGTGGGACCGCGCGCACCTCGTCGCGCGCGTGTTCCAGGATCCGATGGCCGGCACCTGCGAGGCGCTGACGATCGAGGAAAACATGGCGCTCGCGATGGCGCGCGGCGCCCGGCGTGGCTTTCGCGCGGCGCTTGACCGGCCGTCGCGCGAGCTGTTCCGCGACAAGCTGCGTCTGCTGAACCTCGGGCTGGAAAACCGGCTGACCGATCGGATCGGGTTGCTGTCAGGCGGTCAGCGGCAGGCGGTGAGCCTGTTGATGGCGTCGCTGCGGCCGTCGCGGATCCTGCTGCTCGACGAGCACACGGCCGCGCTCGACCCGAAGACGGCCGCGTTCGTGCTGGAGCTGACCGCGCGCATCGTCGCCGAGAGCAAGCTGACGACGATGATGGTCACGCACAGCATGCGCCAGGCGCTCGACTACGGCGACCGCACGGTGATGCTGCACCAGGGGCAGGTCGTGCTCGACGTGTCGGGCGACCAGCGCCGCGGGCTCGACGTGCCGGACCTGCTGCAGATGTTCGAGAAGGTGCGGCACGAGCAGCTCGACGACGACGCGTTGCTGCTCGGCTGACGCGCGGCGGGCGGGCCGGCGCGGTGCGGGGTGCCGCATCGTGCCGGTTCGCCCGGCGGTTGGCGTGTCGGCCCGGCGATTCGGACGACACGATCCGGCCCGCCCGCTCCGGTGCGGCGTAACATGAACGATCGCGCTGGATTTCCCGTCGTTTTTCCTCTGACGAAAAACCGGTTTCGCCTCAGTACTGTGCGACGCACGCGCATTGCCATATACTGTATATCCATACAGTTGTGGGTGGCGTCATGCTCGCATCCTCCATTTCTCCCGAATCCCTTCATCCATCCCTTTGGCGCGGCTCGCAGCTCGCGCGCGGCGGTGCGCGCACGATCGATACGGGTTTCGCGCCGCTGTCGGCCGAGCTGCCGGGCGGCGGCTGGCCGGTCGGCGGCCTCGTCGAGTTGCTGGCCGCGCAGCCGGGCTGCGGCGAGATGCGGCTGCTCGCGCCCGCGCTCGCGCGCACCGTCAGTGCGCGGCGTCCGCTCGCGCTCGTCGCGCCGCCTCAGTCGCCGCATGCGACGGCGCTCGCCGGTCTCGGCGTGCCGGCCGACGCACTGCTGTGGCTGCGCGCCGGCAGCCGCACGGATGCCTTGTGGGCCGCCGAGCAGGCGCTCAGGACGGGCTGCTGCGGTGCGCTGCTGCTCTGGCAGGACGCGCGGCCCGATGCGCTGCGGCGCCTGCATCTCGCGGCCGCGCGCACCGGCGACACGCTGTTCGTGATGCTGCGCCCGCTGTCGGCCGCGCGGCAGCCGTCGCCGGCCGTGCTGCGCGTCGCGCTGCATCCGGTGCCGGGCGGCGTGTCGCTCGACATCGTCAAGCGCCGCGGGCCCGCGCGCAGCGAGCCGCTTGCGCTCGATTTGCCGTCGCCCATCGTGGAGAGCCGCTATGCGCGTCTTGCTCGGCATCCATCTGCCGCGCCTGCCGCTCGACGTGTGCGTCCCGCCGCCGTCTGACGGCGCGGCGGACGACGCAGACGACGCAGGCTGTGCGGTGCTCGAGCAAGGTGTCGTGCTGATTGCCGATGCGCCCGCGCGCCGGCAGGGCGTGCGCGCGGGCATGAAGCGCGGCGGCGTGCTGACGCTCGCGCCCGACACACGGCTCGTCGAGCGCGATCCCGCCCGCGAGGCCGATGCGCTGCGCGCGGTCGCGCTCGCATTGCTGCGCTTCTCGCCGTGCGTCGCACTCGACGACGAAGCGACGCTGATCGTCGACGTCGGCCCGAGCCTGCGCCTGTTCGGCGGCCTGCCGTCGCTGTGCCGCCAGGTGCGCGCGACGCTCGCGGCGCTCGGCTATGCGGCGCGCCTGTCCGCCGCGCCGACCGGGCGCGGCGCGTGGCTGCTCGCGCGCATGTCGGCGCGTGCGCGCATCCGGCGCCGCGTGGCCGGGCCGGCTTCGCTCGTCCGTACGCTCGATCGTCTGCCGTGCGCGCTGCTGCCCGACGCGCGCGCGTATGCGGGCTGGTTCGACGGCCTCGGCTGCCGCACGCTCGCCGATCTGCGCGGCCTGCCGCGCGCGGGGCTGCAGCGCCGCTGCGGTCCGGCGCTGCTCGCCGCGCTCGATCGCGCGTACGGCGATGCGGTCGAGCCGCTTGCGTGGATGGCGGTGCCGCCCGTGTTCGACGTGCGGCTCGAATTGCCGGAGCGCGTCGAATACGCGGAAGCCGTGCTGTTCGCCGCGCGGCGGCTCGTCGTGCAGCTCTGCGGGTGGCTGGCCGCGCGGCAGCTGTCGCTGGCCGCGATGACGTTCGATCTCGAGCACGAGCGCGGCCGTCAGGCCGTGCCGCCGACACCGCTCGAACTCGCGTTCGCCGCGCCCGTGCGCGACGAGACGCACTTCATGCGGCTGCTCGGCGAGCGGCTCGCGCGCGTCGAATTGCCGGCCGCGGTGATCGCGGTGCGGCTGAAGGCCACGCGCGTCGAATCGGTCGCGCCGCCGGCCGACGATCTTTTTCCCGAGCCGGGCGGCACGCGCGAGACGCGTGCGCGGCTGTTCGAACTGCTGGTCGCGCGGCTCGGCGCGGAGAACGTGCTGCGCGCGGCACCCGTCGCCGATCACCGTCCGGAGGCCGCGAACCGCTGGCTGCCGCTCGATGCGCAAGCGGGCAAGCCGGCCGGCGGGCCGCCCGCCGTGCCGCCGCGTCCCGCGTGGCTGCTGGCCGAGCCGCAGCCGCTCCTGATGCGCGAGAACCGGCCGGTGTTCCATACGCCGCTCAGGATGATGTCGTCGGCCGAGCGGATCGAAGCCGGGTGGTTCGACGGGCAACTGGCCGCACGCGATTACTACGTCGCGCAAGACGAGGTCGGTGCGTGCTACTGGGTGTTCCTGGAGCGCTCGGGAAGCCAGGCCGAGCCGCGCTGGTTCCTGCACGGCTTGTTCGGGTGAGTCGAAATGAGTGCGGAATTCAGCTGGCTGCCCGATTACGCGGAGTTGTTCTGCCGATCGAACTTTTCGTTCCTGCATGGCGCGTCGCATGCGGACGAACTGGTCGAGCGCGCGGCCGAACTCGGCTATCGCGGGATCGCGATCACCGACGAATGCTCGCTGGCCGGCGCGCCGCGCATGCATGTCGCGGCGCAGGCGCAAGGGCTCCCGCTCGTCATCGGTTCGTATTTCGAAGTCACGCCGGATGAAGTCGCACCGGGTCACGATCCGGGCCCCGGCGCGTTCGGCCTCGTGCTGCTCGCGCAGAACCGCGAGGGTTACGGCAATCTTGCCGAGCTGATCTCGTGGCGGCGGATGGCCGCGCCGAAGGGCACCTATACGTTGACGTCGCGGATGCTGTCGGCCCCGCCCGCGGCGTTTGCGCACCTGCGCGGCATGCCCGACTGCTTCGCGATCCTCGTGCCCGCGTATCCGGTGCGCGCGGACGTGCTCGATGCGCAGGTCGCATGGTTTCGCGCGACCTTCGGCGAACGCGCGCGGCTCGGACTCGTGCAGCTGCAGCGCGCGCTCGATGGCGCGCAGCGCGAAGAGATTCGCGCGGCCGGCGAGCGGCGCGGCGTGCGTATCGTCGCACTCGGCGACGTGACGATGCACCGGCGCTCGTGCAAGGCATTGCAGGACGTGATGACGGCGATCCGGGTCGGGATGCCGGTTGCCGAATGCGGGTATGCGCTGGCGCCGAATGCGGAGCAGCACCTGCGTTTGCGGCAGCGGATCGGACAGTTGTACGCGCCGGACGAGATCGCGGAGACCTGCGCGATTCTCGACGCGTGCGATTTCGACCTCGGCTCGCTGCGCTACGAGTATCCCGACGAGATCGTGCCGCAGGGGCTGACGCCGACGCGCTATCTGGAACAGGAAACCTTCGCGGGGGCGGCGGGGCGTTATCCGCGAGGCATTCCGGAGAAGGTCGAGAAGCAGATCCGCCATGAACTCGACCTGATCGCGAGGCTGAGCTACGAACCGTTCTTTCTGACCGTCTACGACATCGTCAAATACGCGCGCAGCCAGAACATCCTGTGCCAGGGCCGCGGCTCGGCCGCGAACTCGGTCGTCTGCTACTGCCTCGGCATCACCGAGGTCGATCCCGACCAGAGCACGATGCTGTTCGAGCGCTTCATCAGCGAGGAGCGCGGCGAGCCGCCGGACATCGACGTCGACTTCGAGCATCAGCGCCGGGAAGAGGTCATTCAGCATATCTACGAAAAATACGGCAAGGATCGCGCGGCACTCGCGGCGGCGGTCTCGACGTATCGTCCGCGCGGCGTGCTGCGCGAAACCGGCAAGGCGCTCGGCGTCGATCCGATGCTGGTCGACCGCGTCGCGAAGGGGCATCGCTGGTTCGACGGCAGCCGCGACCTGCTGCAGCAATTCGCGACGACCGGGCTCGATCCGGCCACGCCGATCATTCGCGCATGGGCCGAACTCGCGGGGCGCTTGCTCAACTTTCCGCGCCACCTGTCGCAGCATTCGGGCGGCTTCGTGATCAGCCGCGGCAAGCTCACGCGGCTCGTGCCGGTCGAGAACGCGGCGATGGACGGGCGGCGCGTGATCCAGTGGGACAAGGACGATCTCGAGGCGCTCGGGCTGATGAAGGTCGACGTGCTCGCGCTCGGCATGCTGTCGGCGCTGCATCGCGCCTTCGACATGCGCACCGCGTGGCGCGGGCCGCGGGAGGACGGCCAGCCGTTCACGCTGAAGCACATTCCGCAGGATGACGAAGCAACTTACGACATGATCTGCCGGGCGGATACGGTCGGCGTATTCCAGATCGAATCGCGTGCGCAGATGTCGATGCTGCCGAGGCTGAGGCCGCGCAACTATTACGATCTCGTCGTCCAGGTGTCGATCGTGCGGCCCGGGCCGATCCAGGGCGGCGCCGTGCATCCGTATCTGAAGCGGCGCAGGATCGTGGCCGGCGAGGAGGAGGGCGAGGTCACGTATCCGAGCGAGGCGCTCAAGGAAGTGCTCGTTCGCACGCTCGGCGTGCCGATCTTCCAGGAGCAGGTGATGCAGATCGCGATCGTCGCGGCGGGCTTCACGCCCGGCGAGGCCGACGAACTGCGTCGCGCGATGGCCGCGTGGAAGCGCAAGGGCAACCTCGAGAAGTATCACGACAAGATCATCGACGGCATGCTCGAACGCGGCTACACGCGCGAATTCGCCGAGCAGATCTTCGAGCAGATCAAGGGCTTCGGCGAATACGGCTTTCCCGAGAGCCACGCGGCCAGCTTCGCGAAACTCGCGTACGCGAGCAGCTGGCTCAAATGCCACGAGCCCGCGATCTTCGTCGCGTCGCTGCTGAACAGCCAGCCGATGGGCTTCTACGCACCCGCGCAGCTCGTGCAGGATGCGAAGCGCCACGGCGTGAAGGTCTTTCCGGCCGACGTCACGCGAAGCGGCTGGGAAGCGTCGCTCGAAGCGCTGCCCGGCCAGCCGCCGCCGCACGGCCAGCCCGCGGTGCGGCTCGGCCTGTCGCTCGTGCGCGGCCTCGGCGAGGCTGCCGCGCGGCGCATCGAGGCCGCGCGCGCGGCCGGCCCGTTCGAGAACGTCGACGCGCTCGCGCGCCGCGCGCAGCTCGAACGGCGCGATCTCGAAGCGCTCGCCGCCGCGAACGCGCTCGCGACGCTCGCCGGCCATCGGCGCGATGCACTGTGGCAGGCCGTCGCCGCGGCACCGGAGCGCGACCTGCTCGCCGCCGCGCCGATCGACGAAACGGAGCAGCCGGTGCTCGGCGCGCCGTCGGAAGCCGACGACATCCTCGCCGACTATCACACCACCGGCCTCACGCTGAACCGCCACCCGGTCGCGCTGCTGCGGCCCGCGTTGCGCGCGCAGCGGCTGTCGTCCGCGGCCGAGTTGCGCGACCGTCCCGACGGCCGGCTCGCGCGTGCGTGCGGGCTCGTGATCGCGCGGCAGATGCCGGGCACCGCGAAGGGCGTGATGTTCATGACGCTCGAGGACGAGACGGGCTGCGTGAACGTGATCGTGCGGCCCGAGCTGCTCGCGCGGCAGCGCCGCGAAACGCTCGATTCGCGACTGCTCGCGGCGTCGGGCGTGTGGCAGGTCGTCAGCGACGTGAGGCACCTCGTCGCGCAGCATTTCGAGGATCTGACGCCGCTGCTCGGCGGCCTGCGCACGTCGAGCCGCGAGTTCCACTGACGCTGTGCGCCGGCATGCCGCCCGCGCGCCGCCGCCGGATGCATACCAGTCGGTCGAACTGGTTCTATTCCGGTATCGTTTTCGGCTTCCCAAGCCTGGCAAATCCGGCCCGGGAACTGTCCCCTTGCATACCAATCCGGGTAAATCCTTATCTCGCATCGCATTGTAAACAAAGGCTTTCCGGCAACTAAAACGCTTGCCGGGCAAGGCTCCCGGCGATTTTCGCGTCGCTAATACCAGTTCGTTGACTGGTATTATGGTGGTTATATAATGCGTTCACTTTCGACGGTCAGAGATCGTCGTCCGACACCCGGAGGCACATGGAAACCGGCTGGTCCGAACTGGCGCCCGATCCCCTCGACGACACGCCGCTGTATCTGCAGCTCGCCCGCAACCTGGCGAGCGCGATTCACGCCGGCGCGTGGCGGGCCGGCGAGGCGCTGCCGTCGGAGCGGCTGCTGTCGGGGTCGGTCGGTGTGTCGCGGATCACGGCCCGTCGTGCGCTCGCGCTGCTGGTCGAGCAGGGGCTGATCAAGCGGGCGCGCGGGGCGGGCAGCTTCATCACGCCGCGCGTTGCCGATCCGCTGTCGCGTCTCGTCGGCTTCACCGCGAAGATGCGGCAGCGCGGTTTCGTGCCCGATTCGGTGTGGCTGTCGCGCACGCTGCGCACCGCGAGGCGCGACGAGATCACGCGTCTCGGCCTCGCGCCCGGCGCGACGGTCGCGCGGCTCGAGCGGCTGCGCCGCGCGGACGGCATCGTGATGGCCGTCGAGCATTCGACGTTGCCGGCCGCGGTGGTGCCCGATCCGCAGGCGCTCGGCGCGTCGCTGTACGAATACCTCGACGCACGCGGGATGACCGTCGTGCGCGCGCTGCAGCACTTTCGCGCGGCGAACGCGACGCACGAGATCGCGAAGTGGATGTCGGTGAAGCCGGGCTCGGCCCTGCTCGTGATCACGCGCATCGGCTACGGTGTCGACCAGCGCGCGATCGAAGTGTCCGAAACGTATTGCCGCGACGACTATTACGACTTCGTCGCCGAACTGAAACGCTGACGCGCGAGACTGCCCGTGCGCCACGCGCGGCGGAGCGCAACGAAGCACAACGGATTTGCAAATCGCGACGCGGATGTCCGCGTCACCAGATCATCAAGAGAAACGTCATGCTGACTGGAAACATCCTCACCCCCGACGGCTGGATTCTCGGCTCGCTCGACAGCGAGAACGGCCGCATCACCACGCTCGACGGCACGCCCGCCGATCCCGCGAAGAACGACGCGCCGTACATCCTGCCCGGCTTCATCGACCTGCACGTGCACGGCGGCGGCGGCGCCGACGTGATGGAAGGCGGCGACGCGATCGAGACGATCGCGCGCACGCATGCGCAGTTCGGCACAACGAGCCTGCTCGCGACGACGATGACCGCGCCGCGCGACGAACTGATGCAGGTCGTCGCGAATCTCGGCACCGTCGCGCGCACCCGCACGCCCGGCGGCGCGCGCGTGCTCGGCGTGCATCTCGAAGGGCCGTACATCAACCCCGGCAAGCTCGGCGCGCAGCCGGACGCGGCCGTGTCGGCCGTGCTCGACGAAGTGCTGAAGTACCTGTCGATCGCGCCGATCCGGGTCGTCACGCTCGCGCCGGAAATCGCCGGTCACATCGAGATCATCGGCGAGATGGCCGCGCGCGGCGTGCGCGTGCAGCTCGGCCACTCGCTCGCGACCTACGACGACGCCGTCGCCGCGCTCAAGCACGGCGCATGCGGCTTCACGCACCTGTTCAACGCGATGTCGCCGCTGCATCACCGCAACCCGGGCCTCGTCGGCGCCGCACTCGCGCATGCCGAATACGCGGAAATCATCCCCGACCTGCTGCACGTGCATCCGGGCGCGATTCGTGCGGCCCTGCGCGCGATCCCGCGCCTGTACGTCGTGACCGACAGCACGTCCGCCACCGGCATGCCCGACGGCGAATACCGGCTCGGCAGCCAGCACGTGACCAAGTGCCTCGGCGGCGTGCGGCTCGCCGACGGCACGCTCGCCGGCAGCACGCTGACGATGGACCAGGCGCTGCGCAACCTCGTGTCGCTCGGCCTGCCGATCGCCGACGTGTCGAACCGGATGTCGCGCTATGCGGCCGACTACCTCGGCGTCGCCGATCGCGGCCGCCTCGAGCGCGGCGCATGGGCCGACCTCGTCGTGTTCGATCGCGACCTGAACCTCACCGCGACCTACGTCGAAGGAGAATCGATTGTCGAATATGCTTAAGGAAGCGCGCGAGTCCGCCCAGGTCGTCGCCGCGCAACTCGCCGACACCACGCGCGTCGAAGCGCTCGCCGGCCAACTCCTCGATCACCCGCCGGCCGTCGCGCTGACGGTCGCGCGCGGCAGCTCCGATCACGCCGCCAGCTATTTCGCGAGCCTGACGATGAGCCGCCTCGGCGTGCCCGTCGCGTCGCTGCCGATGTCGGTCGCGACGCTGCAGCAGGCGCCGCTGAAGGTGCAGGACCAGCTCGCGCTCGCATTCTCCCAGTCGGGCAAGAGCCCCGACCTCGTCAACACGATGGCCGCGCTGCGCGAAGCCGGCGCGCGCACCGTCGCCGCCGTCAACGTGCTGCCGTCGCCGCTCGCCGACGCGTGCGAGCATCAGCTGCCGCTGCTGGCCGGCCCCGAACTGTCGGTCGCCGCGACCAAGAGCTACATCGCGATGCTGTCGCTGTCCGCGCAGATCGTCGCGTACTGGCAGCGCGACGCCGCGCTGATCACGGCACTGCGCGGCCTGCCCGACGTGCTCGCGCAGGCGGGCCGGCTCGACTGGTCGCCGGCCGTCGCCGCGCTCGCGGGCATCGAGCGGATGATCGTGATCGGCCGCGGCCTCGGTCTTGCGATCGCGCAGGAAGCCGCGCTGAAACTGAAGGAAACCTCCGGCATCCAGGCCGAGGCGTTCTCGAGCGCCGAAGTCCGTCACGGCCCGATGGAGCTGATCGACCGCGACTATCCGCTGCTCGTGTTCGCGCCGCCGGGCCCGGAGCAGGCCGGGCTGCTGCAGCTCGCGCAGGACATGCGCGCGCGCGGCGCGGCCGTGCTGCTCGCGGCGCCCGCCGGCACGCCCGGCGCGACCTTGCCGCTCGCGCAGTCCGCCCATTCGGCGCTCGACCCGATCGCCGCCATTCTTTCGTTCTACGTGATGGCGGCGGATCTCGCCGTCGCGCGCGGCCGCAATCCCGACACGCCGCGCCACCTGAACAAAGTCACCGAAACGCACTGATAGCCGAGACAGCCGATGAGACGCGCCGAGGAGTCCCAGTTGAAGAGTTCCACCCATGATCAGATCGTCCTGCTTGCCCCGCTGACCGGGCCGATCGTCGCGCTGGCCGACGTGCCCGATCCGGTGTTCTCCGGCGGGATGTTCGGCGACGGCATCGGCATCGATCCGCTCGCGGGCCGGCTCGTCGCGCCGTGCGCCGGCATCGTGTCGCATCTCGCGCGCACCGGCCATGCGGTGACGATCACGACGCCGCAGGGCGCGGAAGTGCTGCTGCACATCGGCATCGACACCGTCGAGCTGAACGGGCAGGGCTTCACCGCGCGCGTCGAAGCCGGCGCGCGTGTGGCGGCGGGCGATCTGCTGATCGAGTTCGACCAGGACGCGGTCGCGCGCAGCGCGCATTCGCTGGTCTCGGTGATCGCGATCGCGAACTCCGACGCGTTCGACGTGGTCGAGCGCGCGAGCGGTTTCGCGACGGCCGGCGAGACGCCGCTGCTGACATTGCGCGGCAAGGGCGAAGCCGCCGCGCAGGCGGCGCAGGCCGGCGCGGCGGCGATGAACGAAGTGCGCCGCGCGGTCGTGCTGACGCAGCCCGGCGGCCTGCATGCGCGCCCGGCCGCGCGGGCGCGCGAAGCCGCGCGCGGGCTCGACGCACACGTCGACGTGCTTTTCGACGGCCGCAAGGCGCCGATCGCAAGCGTGGTCGGCCTGCTCGGCCTCGGCGCCGGCGAAGGCGCGACGATCGAACTGGTCGGCCGCGGTGCGCACGCGCGGGAAGCCGTCGAAGCGGTCGAGCGTGAGTTGCTGCGCGAAGCGCACGGCGAGGTCGAGGAACGGCCGGCGCGGCTCAAGTCGCCCGCACCGCAGCCGATCGTGCGCAACACCGGCGCAACACTCGATCCGAACACGCTCGCGGGCGTGTGCGCGGCGCCCGGCATCGCGGTCGGCACGCTGGTGCGTCTCGACGATGCGGACATCGTGCCGCCCGAACAGGCGACCGGCACGCCCGCGTCGGAAAGCCGCCGGCTCGATCAGGCGCTGACGGCGGTCGACGCCGAACTCGACGAAACGGTGCGCAACGCATCGGCGCGCGGCGCGGTCGGCGAGGCGGGAATCTTCGCGGTGCATCGCGTGCTGCTCGAGGACCCGACGCTGGTCGACGCGGCGCGCGACCAGATCAGCCTCGGCAAGAGCGCGGGCTTCGCGTGGCGCGCAACGATCCGCGCGCAGATCGACACGCTGTCGAAGCTCGACGACGCGCTGCTCGCCGAGCGCGCGGCGGACCTCCGCGACATCGAGAAGCGCGTGCTGCGCGCGCTCGGCCACACGAGCGGCGCGACGCGCACGCTGCCCGACGAGGCCGTGCTCGCCGCCGAGGAATTCACGCCGTCGGACCTGTCGTCGCTCGATCGCCAGCGCGTGACCGCGCTCGTGATGGCGCGCGGCGGCGCGACGTCGCATGCGGCGATCATCGCGCGCCAGCTCGGCATTCCGGCGCTCGTCGCGGTCGGCGACGCGCTGTACGCGATTCCGGACGGCACGCAGGTCGTCGTCGATGCGAGCGCGGGCCGTCTCGAACACGCACCGACCGCGCTCGACGTCGAACGCGCACGCCACGAACGCCAGCGCCTGGACGGCGTGCGCGAAGCGAACAGGCAACAGGCCGGCGCTGCCGCCGCGACCATCGACGGCCGCGCCATCGAGGTCGCCGCGAACATCGCGACGCTCGACGACGCGAACACCGCGGTCGACAACGGCGCGGACGCGGTCGGTCTGTTGCGCACCGAGCTGATGTTCATCCATCGCCAGGCCGCGCCGAGCGTCGTCGAGCACCAGCAGAGCTACCAGTCGATCGTCGACGCGCTGCAGGGCCGCACCGCGATCATCCGCACGCTCGACGTCGGCGCCGACAAGGAAGTCGACTACCTGACGCTGCCGCCCGAACCGAACCCGGCGCTCGGCCTGCGCGGCATTCGCCTCGCGCAGGTGCGCCCCGATCTGCTCGACGATCAGCTGCAGGGCCTGCTCGCGGTGAAGCCGTTCGGCGCGGTGCGGATCCTGCTGCCGATGGTGACGGATGCGGGCGAGCTCGTGCGGCTGCGCAAGCGTATCGACGAATTCGCGCGTGCGCAGGGCCGTACCGAGCCGATCGAGGTCGGCGTGATGATCGAGGTGCCGTCGGCGGCACTGCTCGCCGACCAGCTCGCGCAGCACGCGGATTTCCTGTCGATCGGCACCAACGACCTGACGCAGTACACGCTCGCGATGGACCGCTGCCAGGCCGATCTGGCCGCGCAGTCCGACGGCCTGCATCCGGCCGTGCTGCGCCTGATCGACATCGCGGTGCGCGGCGCGGCGAAGCACGGCAAGTGGGTCGGCGTGTGCGGCGCGCTCGGCGGCGATCCGCTCGCGGTGCCGATCCTCGTCGGCCTCGGCGTGACCGAACTGTCGGTCGACCCGGTGTCGGTGCCGGGCATCAAGGCGCGCGTGCGCCGTCTCGATTACCAGCTGTGTCGCCAGCGTGCGCAGGATCTGCTCGCACTCGACTCGGCACAGGCGGTAAGGGCAGCAAGCCGCGAGGTCTGGCCGCTCGACTGAACGTCGACGGCGGGCGCGCGAGCGTTTCACCACGCAAGCAATTAGGTCAACGACGATTAATGACGAGACATGGATTGGAGGACTGAATGGACGGGAATCCGTTTCTGAAGATACAGGGCCTGGGTCGAGCGCTGATGCTGCCGATCGCGGTGTTGCCGGTCGCCGGCATCCTGCTGCGGCTCGGACAGCCGGACGTGTTCAACATCAAGATGATCGCCGACGCCGGCGGCGCGATCTTCGACAACCTGCCGCTGCTGTTCGCGATCGGCGTGGCGGTCGGTTTCGCGAAGGACAACAACGGCGTGGCGGCGCTCGCGGGCGCGATCGGTTACCTGATCGAAACCGCGATCATGAAGGATATCGATCCCAAGCTGAACATGGGCGTGCTGTCCGGGATCATCGCGGGCGTGGTCGCGGGCTTGCTGTACAACCGCTACAAGGACATCAAGCTGCCGGACTACCTCGCGTTCTTCGGCGGCAAGCGGTTCGTGCCGATCATCACGGGGCTGGTGTGCGTGGTGCTCGGCATCGCGTTCGGGTACGTGTGGCAGCCGATCCAGCATGCGATCGACGCGGCAGGCCAGTGGCTGACGACGGCGGGCGCGATCGGTGCGTTCGTGTTCGGCTTCCTGAACCGCCTGTTGCTCGTCACGGGCCTGCACCACATCATCAACTCGCTCGCGTGGTTCGTGTTCGGCAACTTCACGCCGCCGGCCGGCGGCGAGCTCGTGCACGGCGACCTGCACCGCTTCTTCGCGGGCGATCCGACCGCGGGCACCTTCATGGCCGGCTTCTTCCCGATCATGATGTTCGGCCTGCCGGCCGCGTGTCTCGCGATGCTGCATGAAGCGCCGAAGGAGCGCCGCGCGATGGTCGGCGGCCTGCTGTTCTCGATGGCGCTTACGTCGTTCCTGACCGGGGTGACCGAGCCGATCGAGTTCAGCTTCATGTTCCTTGCACCGGTGCTGTACGTGATCCACGCGGTGCTCACGGGGCTGTCGCTCGCGGTCTGCCAGATCCTCGGCGTGAAGCTCGGCTTCACGTTCTCGGCCGGCGCGATCGACTACGTGCTGAACTACGGGCTGTCGACGAAGGGCTGGATCGCGGTGCCGCTCGGTATCGCATACGGCGTCGCGTATTACGGACTGTTCCGCTTCTTCATCCGCAAGTTCAACATGGCGACGCCGGGCCGCGAGCCGGCCTCGGCCGATGCGGCGGCCGAGTCGTACGCATCGGGCGGCTTCGTCGCGCCGGCAGCCGGCGCCGCCGCGGCAGCACCGCGTGCGCAGCGCTACATCGCCGCGCTCGGCGGTGCAGGCAACCTGACGGTCGTCGACGCATGCACGACGCGCCTGCGCCTGACCGTCGTCGATCCGGAGAAGGTGTCGGAGCCGGAACTGAAGTCGATCGGCGCGCGCGGCGTGCTCAAGCGCGGCGGCAACAGCGTGCAGGTGATCATTGGGCCTGAGGCCGACATCATTGCCGACGAGATGCGCTCGGCGATCGGCAGCGGTGCGACCGGCGCCGCTGAGACGGCCACGGCCGCTGCGGCTCAGCCGGTGACGGGCGCGGCCGCCGGTCCGCTCGATCCCGATCCGCTGCGCTGGCTCGCGGTGTTCGGCGGGGCGACCAACGTCGCTTCGCTCGACGCGATCGCGACCACGCGCCTGCGCGTCGTCGTGCGTGACGCGTCCGCGGTCGATCGCGATCGACTCGGCGCGCTCGACGTGGCATGGGTGTCGCCGGACACGTTCCACATCGTCTGCGGCAACGCGGCGGCACGCTACGCGGAACAGCTCGGCGCGCGCTTGACGTCGACGGGCGGCGGCGCGGCACCGCAACCGGCCTGATCCGGCACGATGCGATGAGGTGGGCCCGATCCGCGTGGCGGGTTCGGGCCGCCGGTCGGTAAAACGAAAACGGCTTGCGATACGTCGCAAGCCGTTTTGCTTTGGCGGGGCGTGGGCGCGATGCAATCGTCCGCATCGCGCACCGCTTGCGCGGATCAATCGCGCAACCGTTCAACCGCTCAGTTGTTCAACCGCTCAATCGTTCACGGGTTCGTCAGCGTGAAGGTCGGCTTCCGGTAGCCGATGCCGGCCCGGTCGAGCTTCGGCAATTCGCGCTGCGTGAGCAGCGTCGCGAAGCCAGCCCAGTCGCGCTGTAGCGCGGCCAGGTCGACGTGATGCGTGTCGCCGCGCTTGAAGCGCACGCCGGCCGCATACGGCAGCTCCCAGTCGGCCCGGTGCCACGCGCGTTCGGCGAGCGCGAGCAGCCGCGGATAGGCCATGTATTCGAGGAACGTGTCGTTGCGCATCACCTCGCCCCACGCCTGCCCCTGCATGCCTTCGATGCGCGGCGCGGGGCCGGTGCCCGTCACCTCGAACGCGTTGCCGTCACGATCGCCCATCACTTCGGCGTTCTGCGGCAGGTTCTCGGGCGCGAACGAGAACACCTTGTACTCGTCCGTCGCGTGCGAGCCCCAGTAATAGCCGCGCTCGCGCGGGTTGAGCGTATACGGGAAGTCGAAGTACAGGTAGTCGGGCAGCGCGAGCACCGTCAGGTAACCCTTGCCGCTCAGGTCGCGTGCGCTGTCCGACGCGCCCCAGAAGATCGTGTCCCACAGCGACACCATCACGTGGCGCGTGCTGAAGTCCTGCGGCCCGTTCGCATGCTTGATGCCGTCCTGCCACGCGGCCATCGTGTCGATCCCGTTCGCGTCGACCGCCGCGCTCACCTGTTTCGCGAATCGCGTCGGCAGCTCGTCGATCGACTTGATCTCGCCGCGCTGGAGCAGCGCCGTGCACGCGGGCGAACGCGCCCACGGCTTGTCCTGCGCGGCGACATCGATGCGCCCCTTGTTCGGATCGGTGCCGTTCAGCGGCTGGAAGCCCCCGCCGAGGAAGATGTTCTTCGCCTCGTCGCCGCCGTAGTGCCAGGTGTGCAGCGGCGCTTGCGCGTCCGCATGCATCGCCGCGATCTCGCGGATCACCTTCGACGCGAAATTGAGCGCGCCCGGCACGCACGGATTCAGGTCGCTGCGCCGATCGTAGAACTGCACCGTCGTCAGGTTCGTCGTGTCCTGCGGATCGAGCAACCGGTACGCGTTCGCTTCCTGCTCGCGGCCGGTCGCGTGCAGCCGCCGGTAGCGCGCCTCCATCGTTACGACGGCCGCGCGCGCATGCGCGGGCATGTCGATCTCGGGGATGATCCTGACGAAGCGGGCAGCCGCGTAGCGCACGAGCGCCACGTAGTCGTCGCGCGTCAGGTAGCCGCCGCCCGAGCGGTTGTCGGGGCCCGAGCCGAGTTGCGGCAGCAGGCAGCGCGTCTCGCTCGGGTCGTGACAGCGGCGCGAGCCGATGTCGGTCAGCTCCGGCAGGCCAGGAATCTCGATGCGCCAGCCTTCGTCGTCGGACAGATGCAGGTGCAGGCGGTTGAGCTTGTATGCGCTCATCTGGTCGATCAGGCGGCGCAGCGTTGCCGGGTGCTTGAAGTTGCGCGCGAGGTCGACGTGCATCCCGCGATGCGTGAAGCGCGGTGCATCCTCGACGAGCATCGCCGGGATCGGGCCGCCGCCGGCGGGCGCGAGCGAGTAGAGCGTCTGCACGCCGTAGTAGAGGCCCGCGCGATCGTAGCCTTCGATCAGCACGCCGCGCGGCCCGATCGCGAGCCGGTAGCCGCCCGGCACCGCAATGTCGGCCGGCAGCCGGCGCGGTGCGACGGCACCGTGGACCGGGACGCGCGCTCCGTCGAGCCCGAGTGTCGTCGCACGTTCGCGCAGCGCCGCGATTTGCCCATCCGGCAGGTCCGGCAGCGCGAACTCGACGCCGCGCAGGTCGAGCGTGCCGGGCAGCGGCTGTTCGCGTTTCACGCTCGGCAGTGCGCGGCTCGCGTCAGGCCGTGCCGCCACGGGCGGCGCGTTGCCGGTCGAATTGTTTTGCGCGTCGGCCGGCAGCGATTCGACATAGCGGAGCTCGTCGTCGGTGTCGTTGTAGCGGAGCACGGCGGGCGGTGCGCCGTCGACGACGACATACGGGCGCGGAATCACGTCGCTGTAGCGCAGCAGCCAGTATTCGGCGACGAACGGCAGTTCGATGCGTTCGCCGGGCGCGAGCCGCATCGAGCCCGGCTGCGGCGTCAGCTCGTACAGGTCGCCGGTGAGCCGCCGCAGCGCGAAGCCCGGACGATCGATCCGCAGCAGCCGCCGGATGCTGTGCAGGTACAGCTTCCAGCCGCCGTCGGCGATCGTCTGGTGGCCGCGGTTCTGCAGGATCAGGCGGCCGGTCGCGCAGGCCGCGCCGTCGGCGCCGAGATCGGCGCACGGCACGCCGGCCGCGGCCGCGTGGTTGTTGTCGACGGCGACGCGCAGCGCGAGGCCGTTCGACAGAAGCGTCGCGAGACTGGCCGCTTGCGCGGCCGGTTGTGCGATGCCGGTAGCCGCGACGGCGGCGGTCGGCGTCGGCTGCGCGCCGATGGCGACAGGCGGCAGCGCCGCGATCAACAGCGCGGCAACGAAGGATGGCAAGGTGTGCTTCATTCGAACTCCTGAGAAAAAAGTGGGCGTGGCGGCGTCGTTGGGGGGCGACGTCGCCGCGATCGGGTCTTTCAATGGAGCTGCGGGAGATACCCGCGCACGGGGCGATGCGGCCGCACCGCGCGCATTCGGCACGCGGGGGCGTGCGTTACGGAACGGGAGGCGGGCACCCGTGCCGATCGGATCCGCGGGGTGGCGGATGCGTGCTCATTGGCGGCGCACGGCAATCGCCGCGGCAACGATGCGACCGCGGCGGAGTGGGTTCGACCGGCCGCGCACGATCGCAACGGCGGCCGCTGCCGCATACGCATGGCAACTCGGCGCGCGGGCGCGCGCCAGACACGGGATTCGCATGTCTCCCCCACCAGATGGATTCGGCCTGTCGGCGGCCGTGTCCAAAGATCTTATGAAACCTTTGATTGGTATTCAAGTGGTATCAATCTGGCGCTAAATTGGCATCGAGGAATCGCGGGGCCGCCGATGGTACGGACGAAAAAAAACCTCGCGTGACGCGAGGTTCGTTCCGGGCGGGAGGGGCGGTGCGAGCCGCCTTCCCGCGTGCGATCAGCCGCGGCGTGCGCGCACCGGCGCTTCCTGCGGCTTCTGCCGCGCTTCGAGCCACATCGCGTTGACGATGCCGAACGACAGCGCGACGCCGATACCGAGAATCCAGCTGAAATACCACATGATCCGACTCCTTGCGAAACGGTGGGCGAGGGCGCGTGGGCGCCCCGGCCAGGTTCAATACATCGAGTGCTTGTTCTCTTCGAGCGACTGATGCGTGACCTTGCCGCGCATCACGCGGTACACCCAGCTCGTGTAGAGCAGGATGATCGGCAGGAACACGATCACCGCGAACAGCATCACCTGCAGCGTCATGTGGCTCGACGTCGAATCCCACACGGTCAGGCTGCTGCGCGGGTCGAGCGACGACGGCATGATGAACGGGAACATCGAGAAGCCTGCGGTCAGGATCACGCCGGTGATCATCAGGCCGGTGCAGAAGAACGCCGTCTTTTCCTGCTTCGAGCCGGCGAGCAGCAGCGCGAGCAGGCCGCCCGCGATCCCGACGACGGGTGCCGCGATCATCCACGGATACTCGCCGTAATTCGCGAGCCACAGGCCCGAGCCGGCGGCGACGTCCTTGAGCAGCGGGTTCGCGACCGTGTCGGTCGGCGCGGCGTGCGTGATGTGGAAGCCGCCGATGGTCGATGCGATCAGCACGCCGGCCAGCACGAACAGCACGACCGCGAGGAGCGCCGACACGCGCAGCGCGATCGACGCGCGGCGTGCGATCACGCCGTCGGTCTTCATCTTGATGAACGCGGCGCCGTGCGCGACGAGCATCGTGAGGCTGACGAGCCCACAGAGCAGCGCGAACGGGTTCAGCAACGCCCAGAAGCCGCCGTAGTAGGTCACGCGCAGGTCGCTGTCGAACTTGAACGGCACGCCCTGCAGCAGGTTGCCGAACGCGACGCCGAACACGAGCGCCGGCACGAAGCCGCCGACGAACAGGCCCCAGTCCCACCCGGCGCGCCAACGCGGGTCGGGCCGCTTGCTGCGATAGTCGAAGCCGACCGGCCGGAAGAACAGCGCGAACAGCACGAGCAGCATCGCGAAGTAGAAGCCGGAGAACGACGCGGCATAGACAAGTGGCCAGGCGGCGAACATCGCGCCGCCGGCCGTGATCAGCCACACCTGGTTGCCTTCCCACGTCGCGCCGACCGTGTTGACGATGATGCGGCGTTCCTCGTCGGTCTTGCCGAGGAACGGCAGCAGCGCGGTCGCGCCCATGTCGAAGCCGTCGGTGACGGCGAAGCCGATCAGCAGCACGCCGACGAGCAGCCACCAGATCAGCTTGAGAGTTGCATAGTCCATAGCGATTCCTTGTTCGGTTTCAGGTGCGCGCTCAGGCCGACGCGTGCTCGCCGGCGGCCGCCAGCTCGTGGTGATAGCGGCCGGTATGCAGCGAGGACGGGCCGAGACGCGCGTACTTGAACATCAGCTTGATCTCGATGACGAACAGTGCCGTGTAGAACGCGATGAAACCGGCGAGGCTCAGGTACAGGTCCGTCGACGTCAGGCTGGATGCCGACAGATGCGTCGGCAGGATGCCCGCGATCGTCCACGGCTGGCGGCCGAGCTCGGCGACGACCCAGCCGAATTCCGCGGCGAGCCACGGCAGCGGGATCGCCCACACTGCATAGCGCAGGAACCAGCGGCGGTTGTCCTGCAGCACCTGCCGGCGCGCGCAGAACCAGAACGCGGCGACGAAGGTCGCGAGGAACAGGAAGCCGAGGAACACCATGATCCGGAACGAGAAGAACACGGGCGCGACCGGCGGGATCGTCTTCTTCGCGGCGGCCTTGATCTGCTCCGGCGTCGCATCGACCACGTTCGGCGTGAATTGCTTGAGCATCAGCCCGTAGCCGAGATACTGCTTGTGCTGATCGAACAGCGCGCGGGTCGCGTCGCTCGTGTCGCCTTCCTTGATCTTCTGCAATGCGCCGTACGCGACCATCCCGCTCTGGATGTGTTCCTCGCTGTGCTTTGCGAGCTCGCGCAGGCCGATCACCGGTTCGTCGATCGAGCGCGTCGCGATCAGGCCGAGTGCGTACGGGATCTTGATCGCATAGTCGGTGCGCTCTTCCTTCTGGTTCGGAATGCCGATCAGCGTGAACGATGCCGGTGCCGGCTGGGTTTCCCATTCCGATTCGATCGCGGCGAGCTTCATCTTCTGCACTTCGCCGGTCGTGTAGCCCGATTCGTCGCCGAGCACGATCACGCAGAGCGTCGACGCGAGACCGAAGCCTGCCGCGACCGCGAACGAGCGCAGCGCGAAATCGGTGTCGCGCTTCTTCAGCAGGTACCACGACGAGATGCCGAGCACGAACATCGCGGCCGTCACGTAGCCGGCCGACACGGTGTGCACGAACTTCACCTGGGCGACCGGGTTGAACAGCACATCGAACAGGTTCGTCAGCTCCATGCGCATCGTCTGGTAGTTGAATTCGGCGCCGACCGGATTGTTCATCCAGCCGTTCGCGACGAGGATCCAGAGCGCGGACAGGTTCGAACCCAGCGCGACGAGGAACGTGACCATCAGGTGCTTGACCTTCGACAGGCGGTTCCAGCCGAAGAAGAACAGGCCGACGAACGTCGATTCGAGGAAGAACGCCATCAGGCCTTCGACCGCGAGCGGCACGCCGAAGATGTCGCCGACGTAGTGCGAGTAGTACGACCAGTTCGTGCCGAACTGGAATTCGAGCGTGATGCCGGTCGTCACGCCCATCGCGAAGTTGATCCCGAACAACTTGCCCCAGAACTGGGTCATGTCCTTGTAGACCTGTTTGCCGGTCATCACGTAGACGGCTTCCATGATGACGAGCAGCCAGGACAGGCCGAGCGTCAGCGGCACGAACAGGAAGTGGTAGAGCGCCGTGATGCCGAACTGCAGACGCGACAGATCGACGACTTCGCTACTTATCATGGTGGTCTCCCTCGGTAGATGCAGGCGCCGGCACCGAGAGCAGCTTCTCGGCGACGACGGCAGGCGGCAGCGACATGTGCTTGGCCTGCGGATGATTGAAGAATGCGTATTTGAGCGACATCAGGAGGATCAGCTTGACGATCACCACCAGCGTGATGTCGCGCATGAGGGTCGGCCCGCGCGCCCACGCGGCGATGCGTGCGCGCCAGCCGAGCGTGCCGGCGGCCTGCGGGGGAGGCGGCGCAGGCTCTTTATTGATCGAGATCAAGGCGATTATCCTGAATCGATTTACGTGGGTTTTGGGGCGACTCTACGTCGGATTTATGACGGCAGTTAAGCTGTTTTAATCCTTTTAAGCCGACATGCCAATTTTAAAATGCCGGCTTTCCGATGCCGAGTGTTGCGCTGCGGCAGACCGTCGCGAAGCACGTGTCGAAACTTGATGCAGATCAAGGTTATGCGGAAGGGGCCGGAATTTGCCCGATACCCGATCAATAAGGTCGATTAATACGGCGTGATCGAGGCTAAACCATAGACGAAAAAAAACCGCTGCCGGGTGGGCAGCGGTTTTGGGTAAAGCGCTCTAAATCGCGGAGTTACGCGTATTCGGCGAGTGCCGTGCGCATCTTCTTCATGGCGCTCGCTTCGATCTGGCGGATGCGTTCCGCCGATACGCCGAACTCGGCCGCGAGATCGTGCAGCGTCGAGCCGCCCGAGCCGTCGTCGTCGACGTTCAGCCAGCGCGCCTCGATGATCCGGCGGCTGCGCGCGTCGAGTGCCTCGAGCGCTTGCGCGATGCCGTCCGTCTGCAGCATGTCGCGCTGACGCGCGGCGAGCACGGCGGTCGGCTCGTTGTGCGAATCGGCCAGGTAGGCGATCGGTGCGTACGACTCCTCGCCGTCTTCCACTTGGCCCTCGAGCGCGATGTCGCCGCCCGACAGACGCGTCTCCATCTCGGTCACGTCTTCGCGCTTGACGTTGAGCTCTTGCGCGAGGCCGTCGATTTCCTCGGGCGTCATCGCCTGCATGCTCTTCTTGTGGCTGCGCAGGTTGAAGAACAGCTTGCGCTGCGCCTTCGTCGTCGCGACCTTCACCATCCGCCAGTTGCGCAGGATGTACTCATGGATCTCGGCCTTGATCCAGTGGATCGCATACGACACCAGGCGCACGTTTTGCGCCGGGTCGAAACGTTTCACAGCCTTCATCAGGCCGATGTTGCCTTCCTGGATCAGGTCGCCGTGCGGCAGGCCGTAGCCGAGGTAGTTGCGCGCGATCGACACGACCAGCCGCAGGTGCGACAGCACGAGGCGGCGTGCCGAGTCGAGGTTGTTGTCTTCGCGGAATTCGGTCGCGTACTGGCGTTCCTCTTCGGCGGTCAGGAGCGGGATCCGGTTGACGGCCTGGATGTACGCGTCGATGTTGCCGAGCTGGCCCGACAACATCGATTGAGTCGCGAGCGCCAGCGAGCCTGCCGATTCGGCCTTGGCCGGCGTCGGGCTCAGGGTGTTCGGAAGGGTCAGGGCGTGGCTCACTAAAAAACTCCTTTGGAATCAGGGACAAACCCCTGGTCTCGGATGAGATTCCGGGGCCCATCTTAGCACTCCCGTAATCCGAGTGCTAATTCCTTAGAGGGGGTGCGGGCATCCAAGTTCCCGATTCTCTATCGAACTTGTCGAATCGATAGTCTAATTTGCGACCGGACTGGCCGGTAGAAGTTCCGTAAGTTGTTGTTTCTGATAGTAATCAGTAGACGGTTTCGATTTTTGTAGTTTTGGAAGCAAACAATTTCGCTTCGTGATGCCGATCCGAAAAGTCCTTTACCATACCATTCAGTTCGCTCGGGCCCGGCCGCGGCGGCAAGGCCCCATTCAACCCACAAAGTTGGAGTGTCTGATGAACAATAAGAAGAATTGCCGGCCCCGCAGCCGGCTTGCGGTGCATGCGCTGCTGGCGGCATCGCTGCTGGGCGGATCGGGTGCCGCGTTCGCGGATCGATGGGGAATTCAGGCGGGCGGCGGGTTTTCCGATCGCCACGGGATCGACAAGGCCGATCTCGGCGTCGTGTGGGATCCGGGCTGGAACTGGTGGGAAATCGGCGGCTGGCACTTCGCGTTCGTGATGGAAGGCCACGCCGGCTACTGGCACACGGGCGGCAATGTTCATGGCAGCATCGGCGAATTCGGTGCGACGCCGATGTTCCGCTTCATCAAGAGCGCGGGGCAGGTGCGTCCGTTCGTCGAGGCCGGCGCCGGCATCCGCTTCCTGACGTCCCCGACGATCTCGAACAAACTGTCGCTGGCGACGTCGTTCCAGTTCGTGGACGTCGTCGGCGTCGGCGCGCAGTTCGGAGAACGGCAACAGTATCAGCTCGGCTACCGTTTTCAACATGTGTCTAACGCGGGTATCAAAGAGCCGAATCCTGGTATAAATTTCCACCAGTTCTACGTGCAGTACAACTTCTGATCCGCACGCCCGCGCACGGCGGGCGCGTTGCCGAGGAGTCAGGCGATGGCGAAGGTGGTCGATGCGATTCGCGCGCTCGAGCGCGATCGATTCCGGGCGATGGTCGACGGGGACGGCGAGGCGCTCGAGGCGCAATTGTCGGACAAGGTGTTCTTCGTGCACACCAACGGCAAACGCGAAACCAAGCAGCAGTTCATCGACGCCATCGTCGCCGGCCGCCGTCGCTATCGCCAGATCGAAATCCAGTCGCAGGACCTGCTGCCCGTCGGCGACGCAACCTGCGTCGTCACCGGGCGCGCACTGATCGAGATGGAAACGAACAATGGCGGGCTGGTGTTTCCGATCGCCTATACCGCCGTCCATACCCATGAGCAGGGGCAGTGGCGCCTGCTGGCGTGGCAGGCGACGCGGTGCGCGACCGAGACATGAGCGCGCGTGGCGCTCCTTTTCGTGTCCCGACCGAGGCGGCCTTCTGGGCCGCTTTTCATTGCCCGTGCGACGCGGATTGCGCGGCGCACGGGCGGTCACGCACCGCTCGCTGACGTTCGAACCCTGAAACGAAAATCTACCGGTCAGGCCGCCGCACGGCGGTCGGCGCACTGCCAGGCCGAGCGGTTGATCGCGCTGACGACCGCATCGAGCGCGGCGCTCGCCGCATCGGCGTGCACGCCGACGCCATGCCGCAGCGGCGCATCGCCGACCTGGCAGCCGACCGATACCGCAATTCGTCCGTCCGTCGTACGCGCGTGTTCGCACGAGGCGACGTCGATCGTCGCGCCGGCCGCCGTCGCGAAGGCCGCGGCCGTGCGTTGCACGACGTCTTCGGGTGTCGCGCCGGCTGGCGGCGTGCCCGCGATGTCGCGGTTCTGCCAGCGAGCGGCGTCGCCGTGGCGCGCGGCCGGGCCGTCGGTCTCGAAGAATTCGCGGGCGAACAGCGCGCAGATCGCGTCGCCGGTCACTTCCTCGCCGGACGCGTCGGCGAGCGTCTGCACCGCATGGCTGAACTCGATCTGCACGCGCCGCGTCGGCGTGAAGCCCATCCCGCGTTCGAGCAGGAACGTCGCGCCGCCTTTGCCGGACTGGCTGTTCACGCGAATGACCGCGTCATAGCTGCGACCGAGGTCGGCGGGGTCGATCGGCAGATACGGCACTTCCCACACCGCGTCGGGGCGCTGCTGCGCAAAGCCCTTGCGGATCGCATCCTGGTGCGAGCCCGAGAACGCGGTGAACACGAGGTCGCCCGCGTACGGATGACGCGGATGCACCGGGATCTGGTTGCAGCGCTCGACTACGCGGCGCACCGCGTCGATGTCGGAGAAATCGAGGCCCGGATCGATGCCCTGCGTATAGAGGTTCAGCGCGAGCGTGACGAGATCGACGTTGCCGGTGCGCTCGCCGTTGCCGAACAGGCAGCCTTCGATGCGGTCGGCGCCCGCGAGCAGCGCGAGTTCCGCGGCCGCGACCGCGGTGCCGCGATCGTTGTGCGGATGCACGGACAGCACGATGCTGTCGCGATACGCGAGGTTGCGGTCCATCCACTCGATCTGGTCGGCGAACACGTTCGAGCTCGCGGCTTCGACGGTCGCCGGCAGGTTGACGATCATCTTGTGATCGCGGGTCGGCCGCCACGCCTGCGCGACCGCGTCGCACACTTCGCGCGCGAACGTCAGCTCGGTCATGCTGAAGGTTTCCGGCGAATACTGGTAGGTCCAGTGCGTGTCGGGGCGGGCCGCCGCGTGTTCCTTGATGAGTCGCGTGCCCTCGACCGCGAGCGCCTTCACGTCGTCCTTCGACATCCCGAACACGATGCGCCGGAACGACGGGCAGATCGCGTTGTACAGGTGCACGATCGCGCGCGGCACGCCTTCGAGCGCATCGAAGGTGCGCGCGATCAGGTCTTCGCGCGACTGCACGAGCACTTCGATCGTCACATCGTCGGGAATGCGCTTGTCGTCGATCAGCTTGCGGACGAAATCGAAGTCGGTTTGCGACGCCGACGGAAAACCGACTTCGATCTCCTTGAAACCGATCGCGACCAGCATGTCGAAGAATTCCAGCTTCTGTTCGATGCTCATCGGCTCGATCAGCGACTGGTTGCCGTCGCGCAGGTCGGTGCTCATCCAGACCGGCGCACGCTCGATGGTGCGGGTCGGCCAGCGGCGGCCATTGATGCGGACGGGCTCGAACGGACGGTACTTGTCTTGCGGGTTGCGCTTCATCTTCTGGACCTCGGGTCTCAAGTCGCGAGCGAAGACGGGCGGCATGGGCGACGGGTGGCGCTGCCTCGCACCGTGGCGCCAGAAACGCGCTGCGGATGCGGATGATCTTCGCGAATCGGCCGACGGATGGACGGACGAATGCTGACGACTTCGGGTTGTAAAAACTGCGAGAAGGGTGCTGCGAGGAACTGCAGGGAGGGACCGTGCGGACAGCACACGGCGCTACGACAGCCTTAGGCTAGTCGTAGCGATAGCGACCGCGCTAGGCGGCCGGAGGTAATTCGGAGGGTGTTCGGAAAGGAACGCATGGCGACAACTCTATGCCAGGATGCGTGCGCGTGTCAAATGGTCGGTTGAATGGCCGGCGCGACCGCGTACCGGCCCCGGATGCCGGTCACGGTGCGAGCCGGGCGATTCGCACGATCGTCTCGACCTGCCGCGCAAGCGCGTCGGGTACCGGAATTTCACCGCGCAACACGGCGTCAGTCCACGCGGCCGTGGTGGCCGCGTCGCGCGATTCGGGCAGCGCGACGGGCGGCGCGTCGCTCGACGAGCGCTCGTGCTCGATCAGCGTGTCGCATACGCCGTCGTGCAGCCAGTCGACCTGCACCTGGCGCCGCGTGTCGGCCACCGCTTCGCCTTCGGTGCCGCGCGCGAGCAGCGCGCCGCCGAGTGCGGCGTCCGGGTGATCGCGGAACAGTTGCGCGAGGCTGTCGCGGTACGGCGGATGCGTGTAGTTGACGAGCCGCAAGCCGGCCGGCGCGAACGGCTGCAGGATCTTCACGAGCGTGTGCGTCGAGTTGCGCACGCCGAGCACGCCGCGCAGCGACAGCAGACGCGCGATGCGCGGCGCCAGCGCGGCGATGGGCGCGAACGCGACGCGGCGTTCCGCGAGCATGTCCTCGATCGCGTCGTGCGACGTCGACGGCGGGATCGACAGCGCCGAGAAGATCTCCGCGCTCGTCACGCGGCCCGGATCGCGCTCGACACCGTGCACGAGCACCGGCACGCCTTCTCGCGCGAGCAGCAGCGCGAGCAGCGGCACCAGGTTCGGCTGCTTGCGCGCGCCGTTGTAGCTCGGGATCGACACCGGGCGGAACGCGGCATCCTGCACGTGCACGGGTTCGAACGACGCCTGCGCGGCGGCGAGCATCGCGGCCAGTTCGTCGGCGCTTTCACCCTTCAGACGATAGGCGATCAGGATCGCGCCGAGTTCGACGTCCGACACGCGCGCGTCGAGCATCGCGCGATAAAGCTCGAACGTGTCTTCGGCGGACAGCGCGCGTGCGCCGTGCGGGCCGCGGCCGATTTCCTTGATGAAGCGGGCACAAGGGAACGGAGAGGCTGCGGAGTCGAGGGGAGCGGTCATCGGGGCGTGGGGCGGGCGGCCGGCATTGGGCCGCGCGGTGAGCGGTAAGGAATGCCCCGAGTATCGCACGGGCACGGCTGCGCGCGCCGACGCGGCGCGGCGCGCTAAACTCGGGTTCCCGGTGGTGCCGCGTGCGCTGCGGACGCCGTCGCCGGCCGAATACGATCCAGAGAGACATCCCATGAAGCTCTACAGCTATTTCCGCAGTTCCGCGTCGTACCGCGTGCGGATCGCCCTGAACCTGAAGCAGCTGCCGTACGACACGGTTCCCGTGCACATGCTGCGCGACGGCGGCGAGCAATTGAAGGACGCCTACCGCGCGGTGAATCCGGATGCGGTCGTGCCGACGCTGATCGACGGCGATGCCACGCTGCAGCAGTCGCTCGCGATCATCGAATATCTCGAGGAAACGCATCCCGAACCGGCGCTGTTGCCGAAGCAGCCGGTCGACCGCGCGTATGTGCGGGCGATCGCGCTGCAGGTCGCGTGCGAGATCCATCCGCTGAACAACCTGCGCGTGCTCAAGTACCTGAAGCACACGCTGAAGGTGTCGGAGGAAGCGAAGAACGACTGGTACCGGCACTGGATCGAGGCGGGTTTCGCGTCGCTCGAGACGCGCCTCGCGAACGATCCGCGCACCGGCAAGCTGTGCTTCGGCGACACGCCGACGCTCGCCGATATCTGCATCGTGCCGCAAGTGTTCAACGCGAACCGTTTCTCGATCGACACGACGTGTTTTCCGACGATCCAGCGGATCGCCGATCATGCATCGACGCTCGACGCGTTCAAGGCCGCCGAGCCCGGCGTGCAGCCCGACGCCGAATGACGTCGCGGGGCCGCCCGCGCCGGCCGACGGCTTCCGGATGCGCATGAAAAAGGGCGCCCGAAGGCGCCCCCTGCGGTGCGGGCCGGCGGCGTTCAGCCGAGCAGCGCGTCCGCGAATTCCACCGCGCTGAACGGCTGCAGATCCTCGACCTTCTCGCCGACGCCGATGAAGTAGACGGGCACCGGGCGCTGCCGTGCGATCGCGGCGAGAATGCCGCCCTTCGCGGTGCCGTCGAGCTTCGTGACGATCAGGCCCGTGAGGCCGAGCGCATCGTCGAATGCCTTCACCTGCGTGAGCGCGTTCTGGCCCGTGTTCGCGTCGATCACGAGCAGCACCTCGTGCGGCGCGCCATCGTGCGCCTTCGAGATCACGCGCTTCACCTTCTTCAGCTCTTCCATCAGGTGCAGCTGCGTCGGCAGGCGGCCGGCCGTGTCGGCCATCATCACGTCGATCCTGCGCGCGCGCGCGGCGCTGACCGCGTCGAAGATCACCGCGGCCGGGTCGCCGCTTTCCTGCTGGACGACCGTCACGTTGTTGCGCTCGCCCCAGACCGCCAGTTGTTCGCGCGCGGCCGCGCGGAACGTGTCGCCCGCAGCCAGCAGCACCGACTGGTCGAAGCTCTGCAGGTGCTTCGCGAGCTTGCCGATGCTGGTGGTCTTGCCTGCGCCGTTCACGCCCGTGATCATCATCACGAGCGGCTGCGCGCGGCCGAGCATCAGCGATTTCTCGAGCGGCTTCAGCAGTTCGACGAGCAGGTCGTGCAGCGCGCCCTTCACCTGCTGCGGATCGGTCAACCGCCCCGCGCGCACCTTCTCGCGCAGCGCGCCGAGCAGGTACTCGGTCGCATCGACGCCGGCGTCGGCCATCAGCAGCGCGGCTTCGAGCTCCTCGTACAGGTCCTCGTCGATCTTCGTGTTGACGAACACGCCGGTAATGCTCGAGCCCGTCTTCGCGAGGCCCGACTTCAGGCGTGCGAGCCACGATTTCTTCGCGGAGGCGTCCTGCGTCGGCGGCGGCACGATCTCGACCGCTTCGACGACTTCGTCGCTGCCGTCGTTGGTCGGCGTGACCGTCATCACGACGGCCGGCGCGGCCGGCTGCGGTTGCGCGGGCGCTGGCGGCGCTTCGATCGCCTGGCGCGCGTCGGCGGCGGGCGAGTCGGACGGTTCGTCCGGTTGCGGCGCATCGATCGATTGCGATTCCGCGGAGTCGGGCTCCTGCGTTTTCTTGAATCGTTTGAAGAAGCTGAACATGGTCTGACGTCGGGAAGAGGGCGGGGCGCCGCCAGGGCGGAGCGCCGGAGGGGCCGTCATGCGTGCGCACGGCGGCCGAAACCGTGCATTTTATCAGTGCGGCGGCGCACTCGCGTCAGCCGGTGCCGTCGCTGTGGTAACGTGCGCCTGTTTGGCGGTGCGCCCTCCCGCGCACCCGGTCCCTCCGTCGTCGATATTCCGTATGTCCCGTTCCTCTTCCGGCCGCCCGACGGCCCCCCCTGGTCGCGGCAAGCCGCACACGATCCGCATCATCGGCGGTGACTGGAAGCGCACGCCGCTCGCCGTGCTCGATCTCGACGGCCTGCGGCCGACGCCCGATCGCGTGCGCGAGACGCTGTTCAACTGGCTCGGCCAGGATCTCGAAAGCCGGCGCTGCCTCGACCTGTTCGCGGGCACCGGCGCGCTCGGATTCGAGGCCGCGTCGCGCGGCGCGACGAGCGTCGTGATGGTCGAGCGCCACCCACGCGCGGCGCAGCAGCTGCGCGCGATCAAGGACAAGCTCGGTGCACGCTCGGTCGAGGTCGCGGAAGCCGACGCGCTGCGGCTCGCGGCCGGGCTGACCCCGGGCGCGTTCGACGTCGTGTTCCTCGATCCGCCGTTCGGTGAGGCGGCCGTGCTCGAGCGCGCGATCGCGCTGGCGGCGCCGCTCGTCGCGCGGGATGGCGCGCTGTACGTCGAGACGGGGGCTGAGCTCGACCTGAACGCGCACGAAGCGCTGGCCGGTTGGCAGGTGGTGAAGCACGGCAAGGCGGGTGCGGTTCACTATCATTTGCTGCGGCGCGAAAATGATGAATAATGCGCGTTCCATACGAGGCGGCGCGCCGCAAAGGCGACGCATGCCCATCTCGGCAGCGGCGTGCGCGTCGCACGGCTGCCACCCCGTTTGCGTGATGACAGGAGGAGCGACATGGTAGTCGCCGTGTATCCCGGTACGTTCGATCCGCTGACGCGCGGGCACGAAGACCTCGTGCGGCGTGCGTCGAGCATTTTTGATACGCTGGTGGTCGGTGTTGCCGACAGCCGCGCGAAGAAGCCGTTTTTCTCGCTGGAAGAACGTCTGAAGATTGCGAACGAGGTGCTCGGCCATTATCCGAACGTGAAGGTGATGGGGTTCAAGGGCCTGTTGAAGGACTTCGTCCGCACCAACAATGCGCGCGTGATCGTGCGCGGCCTGCGTGCCGTGTCCGATTTCGAATATGAGTTCCAGATGGCGGGGATGAACCGCTATCTGCTGCCCGACGTCGAGACGATGTTCATGACGCCGTCCGATCAGTATCAGTTCATCTCGGGGACGATCGTGCGCGAAATCGCGCAGTTGGGCGGCGATGTCAGCAAGTTCGTGTTTCCGTCCGTGGAGAAGTGGCTGACCGAGAAAGTCGCCGCGATGGGAGGCCCGGCCGCGTGACGCGGCGCCGGCCGGTTTCGTTGCGAAGCCGGCCGCCGGCCTGAAGAAGTGAGATCAGTATGTCTTTGATGATTACCGACGAGTGCATCAATTGCGACGTGTGCGAGCCAGAGTGCCCGAACGGCGCGATTTCGATGGGCCCGGATATCTACGTGATCGACCCCAACAAGTGCACCGAATGCGTCGGCCATTTCGACGAACCGCAGTGCCAGCAGGTGTGTCCGGTCGAATGCATTCCGCGCGATCCGCAGCATGAAGAATCGCATGCGCAGTTGATGGCGAAATATCACGCGTTGACCGCCGCGAAGAGCGACGACGCGCAGTGACGCGCGCGCGTCGCGAATTGCTTGGCCGGCGCCGCCTGGCGCCGGTTCCACTTCCCCCTTCGCTTCAGCCGATCAGGTCGCGCAATGCCGCGACGAGCGTGTCGCATTCGGCGTCGGTGCCAACGGTGATGCGCAAATGCTGGTCGATGCGTGGCGCCCGGAAGTGCCGTACGAAAATTTCCTGATCCTTCAGCTTTGCCGCGATCGTGCCCGCATCGTGCGCGGGATGGCGCGCGAACACGAAATTCGCGGCCGACGGCACGACGTCGAAACCGAGTGCCTCCAGCGCATGCGTGAGCCGCACGCGGCTGTCGATCACGCGTCGACAGGTCGCACCGAAGTAGTCGGTGTCTTCGTATGCCGCCTGCGCGGCGACCTGCGCTAGCCGGTCGAGCGGATAGGAATTGAAGCTGTCCTTCACACGATTCAGTGCGTCGATCAACGCGACATCGCCGAACGCGAAGCCGACGCGCATGCCGGCGAGCGAGCGCGCCTTCGACGTCGTGTGCACGACGAGCAGGTTCGGATGGCGGTCGATCAGCGTGATCGCGGATTGTGCGCCGAAATCGACGTACGCCTCGTCGATCAGCACGACCGACGATGGGTTCGCGGCCGCGATCCGTTCGATGTCCGCGAGCGGCAGCGCGCGCCCGGTCGGCGCGTTCGGGTTCGGAAACAGCACGCCGCCCGCATCGTCGAGATAGTCTTCGACACGGATCGAGAAGTCGTCCGCGAGCGGCACGACCGTGGTCTCTACACCGTACAGGCGCGCGTAGGTGGGGTAGAAGCTGTACGAGATGTCGGGAAAGCGCAGCGGCCGGTCATGCTTGAGCAGTGCCTGGAACGCATGCGCGAGCACTTCGTCGGAGCCGTTGCCGGCGAAGACCTGCTCGGGCTTGATGCGATGATGGGCCGCGACCGTCTCGCGCAGTGCGCGCGCGAGCGGGTCGGGATAGCGGCGCAGCGTGTCGCCGGTGTCGCCGAGTTCGCGTGCGATCGCCGCGACGACGCGCGGCGAAGGCGGATAGGGATTCTCGTTGGTGTTCAGCTTGACGGGGTGTGCGAGCGCGGGCTGTTCGCCCGGCACGTAAGGCACGAGTTGCTGAACGACGTCGCTCCAGTAACGGCTCACCGCTTGGCTCCTTACGGGCAAAAACGACCAGATTACCGCATGTGGACGCTGCGGTGCGCGATTGCGCACGACGGAGATACCGCTCGGCGCCGCCGGACGGCACGTTGCACCATGCCAGTGCGGTGGAAGTCAGTTGCGATGCAGTTGCATCGTCGCGCGGTCGAGTTCGCCCTTGACGACCATCGGCATCACGGCGAGCGCGCGCTCGATCGATGCGTCGATCACGTCCTGCTCCTCGCGGCGCGGCGGCTTCAGCACGAAGTTCGCGACGTCGGGTTTTGCGCCGGCGCGTGCGCCTTCCGGGATCAGGTCGCGCGGATGGCCGATGCCGATGCGCAGGCGCCAGTACTGCTGCGACGACAGATGCGCGGTGATGTCCTTCAGGCCGTTGTGGCCGCCGCTGCCGCCGCCGAGCTTCAGCTTCACCGTGCCGGGCGGCAGATCGAGTTCGTCGTGTGCGACGAGGATCTGGTCGGGCAGGATCTTGAAGAAACTCGCGAGCGCGACGACCGACTGGCCGGAGCGGTTCATGTAGGTTTGCGGCTGGAGCAGGTGGACTTCCTCGCCGTGGAGGCGCGCTTTCGCGTAGAAGCCATGGAAGCGGCGCTCGTCGCGCAGCGTCGCGCCGGCTTCGCGGGCGAGCTGGTCGATCAGCCAGAAGCCGGCGTTGTGGCGCGTCGCAGTATATTCCGCCCCGGGATTGCCGAGGCCGACGATCAGTTTGATCATGACGTTTCGTAGGCGGCAGCGCCCGCCTGGGCGCAGAAAAAGAAAAACCCGCCGGGCAAGCCGCGGCGGGTTGCGTCGACCGTTTCTTGAAACGGATCGAACGGGCGCGTAGGCGGCCGCTTAGGCAGCCGGCGTTTCGCCTTCGCCTGCTGCGTCCGACACGGCGCCAGCCGGGACCGTCGCCGATGCGACAACCGGGTTTTCCGCGTCGACGTGCGCGACCAGCGCCACGCCCTTCGGCAGTGCGATGTCCTTCGCGTGCAGCGACTGACCTGCTTCGATCTTCGACAGATCGACTTCGAGGAATTCCGGCAGAGCCGACGGCAGGCACTCGACTTCGATTTCCGTCGCGACGTGCGAGACGATTGCGCTCGACAGCTTCACTGCCGGGCTGACTTCAGCGTTCAGGAAGTGCAGCGGCACCTTCGTGTGCAGCTTCTTCTTCGCGTCGACGCGCTGGAAGTCCACGTGCAGCACGAGTTGCTTGAACGGGTGGTATTGCACGTCGCGCAGCAGAACCTGTTGCGACTGGCCAGCCACTTCGAGGTCGAGGATCGACGAGTGGAAGGCTTCCTTCTTCAGCGCGTGCCACAGCGCGTTGTGATCGAGTTCGATCTTTTGCGGGGCTGCTTCGCCACCGTAGACGATACCCGTGGTCTTACCGGCGTTGCGCAGGCGGCGGCTCGCACCCGTACCTTGCTCTTGGCGCTCGAAAGCGACGACTTTCATGTGATTCTCCATTAGCTGCCCGCGACCAGGCAGTAAAACGGGGCCGGCGAAATGGCGGCCCCCGATGAAACGGACAGGGTTTCGTCTATCCCGTCCGATTGTGCAAAAAGCGAAGCGTTGCCGCTTCGCTTTCCGCGCATGCTTTGTCGTGTCGTTCCGCGATCAGGATTCCGCGAACAGCGACATCACCGAATCGCCGCGGCGAATCCGCGAGAACGTTTCGGCCAGCAGGCTCGCGCTCGTCAGCGAGCGGATCTTCGAGCAGCCGAGCGATTCGGCCGACAGCGGGATCGTATCGGTGACGACCAGCTCGTCGAGTGCCGATGCGGCGATACGCTCGGCGGCGCCACCCGACAGAACCGGGTGCGTCGCGTACGCGAACACCTGCTTCGCACCGCGATCCTTCAGCACTTGCGCTGCCTTGCAGAGCGTGCCGGCCGTATCGACCATGTCGTCCATGATCACGCAGGTGCGGCCTTCGACTTCACCGATGATGTTCATCACTTCGGCGACGTTCGCCTTCGGACGACGCTTGTCGATGATTGCGAGATCGCAGTTGAGCTGCTTCGCGAGTGCCCGGGCACGGACCACGCCGCCGACGTCCGGCGACACGACGAGCAGATCCGAGTAGTTCTGCTTGCGCAGGTCGCCCAGCAGGATCGGCGTTGCGTAGATGTTGTCGACCGGGATGTCGAAGAAGCCTTGAATCTGGTCGGCGTGCAGATCCATCGTGATGATCCGCTCGACGCCGGCGATTTCCAGCATGTTCGCGATGACCTTCGCCGAGATCGCGACGCGCGCCGAGCGCGGGCGACGGTCCTGGCGGGCATAGCCGAAGTAGGGGATGGCGGCAGTGATCCGGCCGGCGGACGCACGCTTGAGCGCGTCGACCATGATCATCAGTTCCATCAGGTTGTCGTTCGTCGGCGCGCACGTGGATTGCAGGACGAAGACGTCCTTGCCGCGCACGTTTTCCTGGATCTCGACCTGGATCTCGCCGTCGGAGAAACGGCTGACCATTGCTTTGCCGAGGGGGATTCCAAGGATATTGACGACTTCCTGGGCGAGCGCGGGATTCGCGTTGCCAGTAAAGACCATCAAGCCATCATGGCTGTGGCTGCTCATCGTGCACCTGCTTCAGGCTTAGGCGGGAAATGCGGGAAAATTTTTGGCAGGGGAGGAAGGACTCGAACCCTCGCATGCCGGAATCAAAATCCGGTGCCTTGACCAACTTGGCGACTCCCCTACACTCAACTGATAACTTTACCGGACTTGTAGGCCATCCGATAAAGCAAAACTTCATGACGCGAAAGCGAAGAGCGGATGCTCGTTCAGGCTCTCGGCAACTGCACCGTTCCAACCGGTGGGCAGCTTGGCTTTCGCCGCTTCTGCCTCGTGCCTGCTATGAAACACTGCAAACACGCTTGCTCCGGAGCCGGTCATCCTCGCGGGGGTCACATCATACAACCATTTGACCACCTGCGCAACTTCCGCGTACTTACTTGTCACAACTTGCTGCATGTCGTTCCGGCCGAAACTGTCTGGCCATCCCGCATCGCTGTTTTGCTGTGCAAGAAAGTCCGTAATTGTGACGCGCTTCGTATCTCTTGTCAACAACTCGTCTGAAAAAATTTCAGCGGTGGGGACATGAACGCGTGGCGTCACAACCAAGAACCAGCGAGTCGGCAATTCTACCTCAGCTAATTCTTCTCCGATACCCTCTGCGAACGCATTTTTTCCAAAAACAAAAAACGGGACGTCCGCGCCGAGTTTCACCGCGAGCGACTGCAGTTCCGTGCGCGGCAGATCGAGTTGCCACAGGCGGTTCAGCGCGAGCAGCGTCGTCGCCGCGTCGGAGCTGCCGCCGCCAAGGCCCGCGCCCATCGGCAGGCGCTTGTCGATCTCGATGTCGACGCCGGCAGCGGTGCCCGTGTGCGTTTTCAGCAGGTTGGCTGCGCGCACGACGAGATCGCTCTCCTCGGGCACGCCCGGCACGTCGGTGACGCGTGCGACGCGACCGTCGTCGCGCAGCGTGAAGTGCAGCGTATCGCCCCAGTTCAGCAGCTGGAACACGCTCTGCAGATCGTGATAGCCGTTCGGTCGACGGCCGGTGATGTGCAGGAACAGGTTGAGTTTCGCGGGCGCAAGGCAGTTGCGCAGCGAGCGGGTCGAATCGGTCATGCGTATGTCGGGGCTAGGTTCACGTGCTTACTGGTCGAGCACGAGCTTGATGTCGAGCGGCGGCGTCGCGCGCACGAGGTTGACGCGTTTGACGCCCGTGGCCGGTGCGTCCGCGTAGGCGAGATAGTCAATCGTCCAGCCGTCCTGGCGAATCTGCTTGACGTGCGTCGTGTCCGCCGGGTCGCGCACCGTCTGCGCGGGCGTTGCGGGCGCGGGCGTCGGCAGCAGCCAATAGCGCAGACCGGCCAGCGGCAGCGAGAAGCCGAGCGCGTTCTGCATCAGTTCGCCGACGTCGGTCGCGTATTGCGGTTGGCGGTTCGGCAGTTCGAGCGATGCGGCCTGCGGCGTCGATTTCACGACCGCGAGCGTCTGGCCGAGCGGGCTGCGCAGTTCCAGCGACACGTCGTCGCCGTGTTCCTGCCAGTCGAAGTTGCCGTAGACGTTCTGCGGTCGGCCGAGGCGGTCGCTGTACTGCACCGCGAAGCGGCCGTGATACGTGTGTGCCGCGGCCGTCTGCAGCACGGCGCCCGACGGCGCATTCGCCGACGGCGGAGTGCTCGCGCAGCCGACGAGCGCGAGCGCGGCGCCGGCCGCGGCCAGCGTGCGCAGCGCGCGGGAAGACGAGGAAAACATCGGGAGCATCCGCATCAAAGGCCGTTGATCTGCAGGCGCTTGAGCGTCTGCACGAGCGTGTCGTTGTCGGGTTCGAGCTTCTGCGCGGCACGCCACGCGACGCGCGCGTCTTCCTGCGCGCCGCTCTTCCACAGCACTTCGCCGAGGTGCGCGCCGATCTCGGCGTTGGGTTGCAACTCGTACGCGCGCCGCAGCACCTTCGTCGCGCCGGCCGTGTCGCCCATCCGATACTTCACCCAGCCGAGGCTGTCCATGATGTACGCGTCGTTCGGCGCGAGCGACAGCGCCTTGTCGATAAGCTTGCTCGCCTCGGGCAGGCGCTGGTTACGATCGGCCAGCGAATAGCCGAGCGCGTTGTACGCCTGCGGGTTGTCGGGCTGCGTGCGGATCAGCTCGCGCAGTTGCTTTTCCATCGCCGCGTAGTGGCCGGTCTTCTCGGCCGCCATGGCGTAGTCGTAGCGCAGGTCGGGATCGTCCGGGAAATCCTGGACGGCCTGCGCGAGTCGCGCCTCGGCTTCCGGATAGCGCTTCGCGGTGAACAGGATCGACGCATCGGTACGTGCGACCACGGCCGCATCGCGCGGATCGCTGATCGGCAGGTCGTCGAGCACCTTGCGCGCCTCGTCGGTCTTGCCCTGTTTCTGCAGCAGCTGCGCGCGCGTGATCTGCGCGGGCAGGTAGTGCTGGCTCGTCTGGTCGACCTTGTCGAGCCATTGCGACGCCTGCGCGTCGTTGCCCTGCTCGATCGAGATTTGCGCGAGGTAGATGTAGCCCTGACCGACGTCGAGGTTCGGCTGCTTGTCGCCGAGCTGCACGTACTGCTTGAGGTACGCGGTCGCGTCGTCGAGTTTCTTCTGCTGGATCTTGATCAGCGCGAGCGCCATCAGCGGCGTCGGGTCCTTCGAGTCGAGCTTGCGCATCGTCTCGAACTGCTTCTGCGCGTCGTCGAGACGGTCGTCGGCGAGATAGAGCTGCGACAGCGCGAGTCGCGCATCGCGCGACTTCGGATTCTGCTGAACATATTTCTCGAACGACGCGATGCCGGCCTTGCGCTCGGCCGGCCCCATCTGCGACAGCATCAGCGCTGCCGGCAGATAGTCGGGGCGGATCTGCAGCGCCTGCTTCAGCGACTGCGCCGCGCCTTCCTTGTCGTCGACCGCGAGTTGCTGCCGCGCGATCGCGAGCTGCGCCTCGGGGCGGTTCATGTCGTTCTTCAGCATGTCCTTCAACACCGCGAGGCCGCCGACGCGGTCGGAGCCGCGCACCAGCAGTGCCTGCAGCGCGAGGATCGCGGGGCCGCGCGTTTCGCCGGTCGCGCGGGCCAGTTCGCGTGCGAGCATCGGCTGTGCGTCGGCCGGCTTGCCTGCGAGCACGAGCAGCGCGGCGTCGACTTGCGATGCGCGGTTCGAGCCGGGGGCGTACTGGCGCCACAGATCGGCCGCGGACAGCGCGTCGGCCGGGCTTTGCGCGCCGAGCGCGATTTCGGTCGCACGCTGCGCCATGCGCGGGTCGCGCGTGTCGCGGGCGAGCGCGAGGTAGGTCTGGTAGGCCGGCGCAGGCTGGTTGCGCTGGAGCGCGACCTCGGCGGCCAGTACCTGGTAGACGATCTGGCTTGTCAGCGGGACGCCCGGGAGATCCTTTTTCTCGTCCGGCAACACGTGCTCGAACGCGCCCTGCGGCTCCGCGTCGTCCGATGCCGGATTCTGCGCGTGAGCCGGGAAGGCGGTGAGGGTCCACGCGGCGAACAGCGCGGCGCCGAGCGCACGGCGGACCGGGAAGGCGCGCGCGCCGCGCACGGCGGCGGGGCGCTTCAGAAGCAGCTTCGAGGGCAAGGTCATGGAAATCCGTTCGATGTTTCAACCGATTGTAACGCGCTCGCTACAATACACGCACGATCGTGAATCCAGTCTCAGACCCGCAAAACATGCCAGAGTTGCCAGAAGTCGAAGTCACGCGCCGGGGCATCGAGCCCTTTGTCGCGGGCCGCCGCGTCGAGCGTGTCGACGTCCGTACCGCGATGCTGCGCTGGCCCGTGCCGGCGGGGCTCGCCGAGCAATTGCGCGCGCGCGAGGTGCTCGCCGTCGAGCGTCGCGGCAAGTATCTGCTGTTCGAGGTCGACGCGGGCTGGTTCATCGTTCATCTCGGGATGACGGGCACATTGCGCGTGCTGCCCGCGGCCGGCGTGCCGGTCGCTGCAAAACACGATCACATCGACTGGATCTTCGACGAATTCGTGCTGCGGTTCCGCGATCCGCGCCGTTTCGGCGCGGTGCTATGGCACCCGCGCGAAGCGGGCGACGTGCATGCGCATCCGCTGCTCGCGAGCCTCGGCGTCGAGCCGTTCTCGCCGGCGTTCACCGGCGCGCTGCTGCACGCGCGCACGCGCGGCCGCACGGTGTCGGTCAAGCAGGCGCTGCTCGCGGGCGACATGGTCGTCGGCGTCGGCAACATCTATGCGTCGGAGAGCCTGTTTCGCGCGGGCATCCGGCCGACGACCGCCGCCGGCAAGGTGTCGCTGCCGCGCTACGAGCGGCTGGCCGACGCGGTGCGCGCGACCCTCGCCGACGCGATCGAGCGCGGCGGCAGCACGCTGCGCGATTTCGTCGGCAGCAACGGCGAAAGCGGCTATTTCCAGCTCGACTGCTTCGTCTACGATCGTGCAGGGCTGCCTTGCCGCGCATGCGGCACGCCGATCCGCCAGATCGTGCAGGGGCAGCGCTCGACCTATTTCTGCCCGACCTGTCAGCGTTGAGTCGCGCGTTGCAACCACTTTCCAAAGATTCGAACACTTGAAGCCGCCCCGCATTGCACCCGCTCCGTTCCCCGTCACGCCGCTGCATCGCACGTTCGCCACGCGCCTGATTGCCTGGCAGCGCGTGCACGGCCGCCACGACCTGCCGTGGCAGAACACCCGCGATCCCTACTGGATCTGGCTGTCGGAAATCATGCTGCAGCAGACGCAGGTCTCGACCGTCGTCCCGTATTACGCGCGCTTTCTCGAGCGCTTTCCCGACGTCGCCGCGCTCGCGGCCGCGCCGTCCGACGACGTGATGGCGCTATGGGCCGGGCTCGGCTACTACTCGCGCGCGCGCAACCTGCATCGCTGCGCGCAGGTCGTCGTCGCCGAGCATGGCGGCGTATTCCCGTCGACGCCGGAAGCGCTCGCCGAACTGCCGGGCATCGGCCGTTCGACGGCCGCGGCGATTGCTTCGTTCGCGTACGGCGCGCGCGCGACGATCCTCGACGGCAACGTGAAGCGCGTGCTGGCGCGGGTGTTCGGCGTCGAAGGCTTTCCGGGCGAAAAGCGCGTCGAGAACGACATGTGGGCGCTTGCGGAATCGCTGCTGCCGGATGCCGCGAACGCGGCCGACGTGAGTGCCTATACGCAAGGGCTGATGGATCTCGGCGCGACGCTGTGTGTGCGCGGCAAGCCGGATTGCGCGCGCTGCCCGTTCGCGGGCGACTGCGTCGCGCAATCGACGGGGCGGCAGCGCGAACTGCCGGCCGCGCGGCCGAAGAAGGCCGTGCCGACGCGCAAGACCTGGATGCTCGTGCTGCGCGATGGCGACGCCGTGCTGCTCGAGCGGCGTCCGCCGGCCGGCATCTGGGGCGGCCTGTGGTGCCTGCCGCAGGCAGACGGCGATGCGGCACTCGCGGAACTCGCACGCGGCTTCGGCGGTGGCGGCCCGGTGCCGCTCGCGCCGTTCACGCACACGTTCACGCATTTCCGGCTCGAGATCGAGCCGCGGCTGAGCGATGTGGCCAACGGCGAGCAGCCGTTCACGCACGCGCAGGATGCCGAGACGGCGTGGGTGCCGTTGGCGGGGCTCGATGCGTACGGCGTGCCGGCGCCCGTGCGCAAGCTGCTCGATGCGTTGAGCGGGCCGCTGCTGTAAAGAAAGGGGAAGGGTGCGGCGCGGACCGCGCTCACCGATGCGCCGGGCCGCAGCGGGTGTTTTGCCCGCCAGGATGATCCGCTCGGCGATGCCGCCGCGGCGCGCTTGGCCGACCGCGGCTTACAGCCATCCGTGCCGGTCGAGCACATGGTGCACGGCATCGATCCGCGCGCCGACGTCCGGAAATTCCATCAATTTCTGCCGCGCACGCAGGTCGAGCGGCAGCAGTTCAGCGAGGCGGTTCGATACCCAGCTCGGGTCGTCGAGGCGGAACGGTTCGCCGAACGGCATCTTGTCCGGTTCGGATTTCTTCAGTGCTTCGATGATGCGCTCCAGCACTTCGGCACACGAGCCGAATTGCGCCAGCGCTTGTTCGCCTTCGAGCGGAATGTCGTCGGGCAACGGCTCCGCGATCCCGACCAGCAGCCCGTTGCCTTCGACGCGATACGACAGCAGCTCGAATCGCTGCGTGCCGATCGCCTGCAGGTACAGCATCCCGAACTCGCCGGTATCGCACTCGGTGATGCGCGCCATGCAGCCGATCGTCTCGGGCACCGACACGGCGCCGTCCTGCGCGACTTCGGGCCCGCTCTTCAGCAGGCACACGCCGAACGGTGCGTCGTCGCGCAGGCATGCGCGGGACATGTCGAGATAGCGCGCCTCGAACACCTTGAGCGGCAGCCAGCCGCCGGGGAACAGCACCGTGTGCAGCGGAAACAGCGGCAGGTCGATCAGGGTGGTCGATAGCGTGGACATGGCGCACCGGCAAGAGGGCGGTGTCGCTAAGGTCGTTCGACCTCGGCGACGAGCCGCGACGACGCGTCGACATCCACGGGCGCGTCACGATGCCGCACGATCACGTTCGCATCGTGCGCGAGGCGCGCGGCGAGCGTTTCCGCGATGAACACCGAGCGATGCTGACCGCCCGTGCAGCCGATGGCGACGGTCAGGTAGCTGCGGTTGTCTTCGCGAAAGTGCGGAAGCCATTTCGTCAGGAACGCATGGATGTCGTCGATCATCTGGTGGACGATCGGCAGTGCGTCGAGGAAGGCGATGACCGGCTGGTCCAGCCCGGTGAGCGGGCGCAGCTCATGGTCATAGTACGGGTTCGGCAGCGCGCGCACGTCGAACATCAGGTCGGCATCGAGCGGCACGCCGCGCTTGAAGCCGAACGACTCAAACATCACCATCAGGTCGTTGTTCTTCTGTTCGATGAAGCGCTTGACCCACGTGCGCAGCACGTTCGCGCGCAGCGTGCTGGTATCGATCTGGTGACCGAATTCGGCGAGCGGTGCGACCAGCTCGCGTTCGCGCTCGATCGCCTCCTCGAGCGAGGACAGCAGCCCGACGTTCGCGTCGTGCGACGGCGAGCCGGACAGCGGGTGGCGCCGGCGCGTTTCGGAGAAGCGCTGGATCAGTGCCTGCGTGCTCGCGTTGAGGAACAGCACGCGGACATCGTGCTCGAGCGACAGCGCGCGGATCAGGCCGGGCATTTCGTCCAGCGACGCGCTCGAACGCGCGTCGATCGCGACCGCGAGCCGGTGCTGGCCGCCGTCGGCCAGGTAGCGGGCGAGTTCGGGCAGCACGTGCGGCGGCAGGTTGTCGACGCAGTAGTAGCCTGCGTCTTCGAGCGCGTTCAGCGCGACGGACTTGCCTGAGCCGGAGATGCCGGTGATGAGGACGATGCGCATGGGAAGCAGAGAATCCTGACGTTTCATCATAGCACCGGCTCGACGCGTCGGCGCTGCGAGGCCGGCGCGTGGGAGCGTTACACGAGCTTGCCGGGGAACTGACTATCGGGATCTTGCATCGCGAGTCGTTGCCGATCCATGAAATCGCGCAACGTGTCGATTCCGCGCAACTGCAGGATCGTGTTCCGCACGGCCGCCTCGACGAGCACCGCGAGGTTGCGGCCGGCCGCCACCTGGATCGTGACCTTGCTGATCGGCAGGCCGAGCACGTCGACCGTCTGGCTTTCGAGCGGCAGGCGCTGGAATTCGCCGTCCGGGCGACGCACGAGCTGGACGATCAGTTTCAGCTTCATTTTCCGGCGCACCGCTGTTTCACCGAAGATCGTCTTGATGTCGAGCAGGCCGAGGCCACGCACTTCGAGCAGGTTCTGCAGCAGAGGCGGGCAGCGGCCTTCGACGAAATCGGGGCCAAGTCTGACGAAATCGACCGCGTCGTCGGCGACGAGGCCGTGGCCGCGGCTGATCAGCTCGAGGCCGAGCTCGCTCTTGCCGAGGCCCGAATCGCCGGTCAGCAGCACGCCCATCCCGAGAATGTCGATGAACACGCCGTGCAGCGTCGCGCGCGGCGCGAGGATCCGCGACATGTAGAGCCGCAGGCTGTCGATCACCGCAGCGGCCGACATCGGCGTCGTGAACAGCGGCGTGGACGAGCGCGTGCAGCGCAGCACGAGTTCGGGCGGTGCCGCGGCGCCGCCGGCGACGACGAGGAACGGTGGCTCGAGGGCGATCAGCTCGGCCATGTGGCGCGAGCGGTCTTCGTCGGTTTGCCGCTGGTAGTAGTCGATTTCGGCTTCGCCGAGCACCTGGATCCGGTTCGGGTGGATCAGGTTCAGGTGGCCGACGAGGTCGGCGCTCGACGTTGCGTTGCCGACGGTGTCGGCCGAAAAACCGCGCTCCCAGCCTTCATGCCCCGTCAGCCAGCTCAGCTTCAGCGTGGCCGCGTTGTCGTCGAAGATGCTCTGGGCGTTGATGCTGGACGTATCCATGACTCTCGTCACTCCAATGGGCCGGTGTTCAGGCGCGCGGCGACGGACGTCGCCATGCCGGGCGGCCCTGGAAGGCGGCGCGTGCCGCCTCGTACCGGAAAAATTCCGCCCGGATCAACTCAAGGTTGCCACTGAGTGAGCAGGCGATGCAACTCGGCAATATCCGTTTCGTTGTGCAGACGCTCGCGCGCGTCGCGATCGGACAGCAGTTGCGCGATTTCCGACAGGATCTCGAGGTGCTGCTGGGTGGCTTGCTCGGGGACGAGCAGGAAAATCAGGAGACCGACGGGCTGGCCGTCGGGGGCTTCGAACGGGATCGCGTCGGCGAGCCGGACGAACGCGGCGAGCGGGTGCTTGAGACCCTTGATGCGCCCGTGCGGAATCGCGACGCCTTCGCCGAGCCCGGTCGAGCCGAGGCGCTCGCGCGCGAACAGGTTGTCCGTGACGGTGCTGCGGGCGATGCCGTTCTGATTCTCGAACATCAGCCCGGCTTGTTCGAAGACGCGTTTCTTGCTGGTGACGGAGAGGTCGATGACGACGTTCTCTATGGGCAGGATTTTGGCTAGGCGATTCATGTTGGCAGGCGATTGGGCGGCCTGGGGTCTCCTTGCGGCGGCAGACTGATTTTCCATGTTCGGCGATATCAAGGCGTTCGGCATCGGAAACCTGCAAGGCAGCTACCGCACCCAACGCCCCCCGGCGATAACCGGAACATTATAGAGCACAGCCGCGCGCGTGGCGCGGCATGGACGGACCGGTCGCACCACTGCCGCTCGGACACAAAAAAAACGCCCGGCGAACCGGGCGGCGTGTGTATTGCGGTGAACGTTATTGCGGCGGCAGTTCGATCTGATCGATCGACGGCTGCAGCTTGATCGGGTCGTGCGCATGGGTCTGCAGACGCTCCATGTGCTTGACGACCTGGCGATCCAGCTTGTCGATCAGCAGATCGATCGCAGCATACAGGTTGCCGTTCGCGCTTTCGACGAAGATGTCCTTGCCCTTCAGGTGCAGGTTGATTTCCGCGCGCTGCTGCTTGTCCTTTTCCTTGTGATTGTCGACCGAGAGGATCACAGTGCCATCGATCACCTGATCGCTATGCCGTAGCACCCGGTCCAGCTTGGTGATCACGTATTCGCGAATTGCAGGCGTGACTTCGAGATGATGTCCACTGATCTTCAGGTTCATAGTGCTTCTCCAAGCGAGTGACCACCCGGCCGCATCGAGGCGGCGCTCCGGTCGACTTGCCCCTGCCGCAGGTAGCGGCAAATTCGCGGACGAGTCGCCCGGCCTGTTCCCCGTGTGCGCGGTGGCCGGAACACGCCTGCCGCCGGGCAGGCAGCAGGCTTAAAGAGACTTGCGCAGATTCACTGCCGGGATTTTGAGGGCTTCGCGATACTTGGCAACCGTGCGGCGCGCGACCACGAATCCCTGTTCTGCCAGCAGCTCGGCAATGCGGCTGTCCGAAAGTGGCGATTTTGGGTCTTCAGCTCCTATCAGTTGCTTGATCAGGGCTCGGATGGCGGTCGACGATGCGGCGCCTCCGGTGTCGGTCGAAACGTGTGATCCGAAGAAGTACTTAAATTCAAGCGTCCCGAACGGGGTCAGCATGTACTTGCCTGTTGTCACACGGCTGACAGTCGACTCGTGTAGGCCCAGCGTATCAGCTATTTCCCGCAAAACCAAGGGGCGCATGGCAATTTCACCGTGCGCAAAGAAATTCTTCTGACGTTCGACAATAGCCTGCGCGACACGCAGGATCGTGTCGAATCGCTGCTGAATGTTCTTGATCAGCCAGCGTGCTTCCTGGAGCTGCTGTTTCAACGATCCGGCCGACGGATCGCCGCGGCTGTTGCGCAGGATGTTCGCGTACAGGTTGTTGATCCGCAGGCGCGGCATCACTTCCGGATTGAGTTCCGCGAGCCAGCCCTGGCCGGCCTTCTTCACGATGATGTCGGGCACGACGTAGTCCGCCTCGGCCTTGCCGTACGCGGCGCCGGGGAACGGCTCCAGCGAACGGATCAGCGCGTGCGCGTCGCGCAGCGCATCGTCGCTCGCCTTCAGGTGCTTGCGCAGCCGTGTGAAGTCGCGCGCGGCGAGCAGTTCGAGATGCTGCGACACGATCTCCAGTGCGAGCGTGCGCGTGGGGGACGGATCGAGGCGCAACAACTGCAGCTTCAGGCATTCCGACGCCGAGCGGGCCCCGACCCCGGCCGGGTCGAAACTGTGCAGCAGCGCGAGCGCCGCATTCAGCTCGTCGCAGTCGATTTCCAGTTCCGGCGGCAGGTCGGCGAGCACTTCGTCGAGCGAGGCGGTCAGGTAGCCGTCGTCGTCGAGCGATTCGATCAGGAACATCACGAGCGCGCGATCGCGCGGGCTGGCCTGCGTGACGCGCAATTGCGCGGACAGGTGGTCGCGCAGCGACGTCGCCGCTTCCTGCACCTGCAGCGGCGGGAGGTCGTCGTCGTCCGATGCGCCGCTGGAGCGGCCGAACTCGTCGAGATTCCACTGCGGGCCGTCACCGGTGTCACCCGATGCGTAGCTGTCGTATTCGTCGGCAGCGGCCGGCTCGTCGCGCTCGGCGCGATCGCTCGACTGGCTGCTGCCGTTCGCGGCGCCCGGCTCGGTGTTCTGGCCGGGAGGCGTCTGCGCGATCAACGATCCGTCCGCCGCGACGCGCAGCGGGCTCGCGATCCATTCGTCATCGTTCTCGAGCAGCGGATTCTGCGCGACGGCCATCGCGACTTCCTGCTGCAGTTCGAGCGTCGACAGCTGCAGGAGCCGGATCGACTGCTGCAGTTGCGGCGTCAGTGCCAGGTGTTGCGACAGGCGGAGTTGAAGGCTGGCTTTCATGGCAGAGAGGGAGTCATACCGGCAGTTTGCCACGACCCAGGCGCCTTGAGCCATCCGCGATTACGCGCGGCGCGGCGTACGGCCGCAGGGGCCGCCGTGCGGGGCGCGCGGGCGCGGCCCCACGCGGCGATGCCGGGCGCCGGAGCGGCGGCCAGCCACGGGGGAAGTTACATGCGGAAGTGTTCGCCGAGGTACACGCGGCGCACGCTTTCGTTTTCGATGATTTCGCTCGGCGCGCCGGCGGCGAGCACCGAACCGTCGCTGATGATGTATGCGTGGTCGCAGATGCCGAGCGTTTCGCGGACGTTGTGATCGGTAATCAACACGCCGATATTACGCTGCTTCAGGAACTTGACGATCTTCTGGATCTCGAGCACCGCGATCGGGTCGACGCCTGCGAACGGTTCGTCGAGCAGGATGAAGTTCGGGTTGGTCGCCAGCGCGCGCGCGATCTCGACGCGACGGCGTTCGCCGCCCGACAGCGACAGCGCCGGGTTCTCGCGCAGATGGCCGATCTGCAGCTCGTCGAGCAGCGCCTCGGTGCGCGACGCGATCGCGTCCTTCGACAGCCGCTTGCCGTCTTCGCCGTGCTGCAGTTCGAGCACCGCGCGGATGTTTTCCTCGACGGTCAGCTTGCGGAACACCGACGCTTCCTGCGGCAGGTACGACAGGCCGAGCGACGCACGCTTGTGGATCGGCAGCAGGCTGATCGAGCTGCCGTTCAGCGAGATCTCGCCCGCGTCGAGCGGCACGAGGCCGACGATCATGTAGAACGACGTCGTCTTGCCGGCGCCGTTCGGGCCGAGCAGGCCGACGACTTCGCCGCTCTTCACGTCGAGCGACACGTCCTTGACGACCGTGCGCGAGCCGTAGCGTTTCTTCAGGTTGCGGACGACGAGCGAGCTCGTCGTGCCGGCCGGCTGGCGGTTCGGAAGCGCGTTCATTGGCCCGGCGCTCCCTGGATCGTGGTCGACGGCGACAGCTTCGCCGGCGCGCCGTTCAGCTGCCCGGGGCCGCCGTTCTTCGGCGACAGCATCGCGCGCACGCGGCCGTTCGGGTTGCCCGGCGCGGCGACGTCCTTGCCGCCCTTCGCGGTGTAGAAGTCGCGCTGGCCGTCGTACGTGATCACGCTGCCGTGCACGGTATCGGCGATCGTCGACGTGCCTTGCAGGCGGCGAACGGTCGCGGCGGTCGTCAGCGTCGTCAGGTCCTGCTTGCCGTCGTAGTCGATGCGCTCGGCGTCGCCGTCGATGTATTCGTCGAGACCTTCGCGCTTCTGGCGGAACGTCGCGTGCTTCTTGCCGCTGCCGAACGACGTCGCGTACTGATAGCCTTCGGGATCCTGGCGCACTTCGACGCGGTCGCCCTTGATGATGATCGTGCCTTTCGTGATCACGACGTTGCCGGTCGCGACCGTCACCTGCTTCAGGTCGTCATAGGTCAGGTTGTCGGCCTCGACGTTGATCGGCTTGTTCTGGTCGGCCTTCTCGGCATGGGCGAGCGGCGCCAGCCCGACGAGCGGGAGCGCCACGAGCGTCGCGGCGAGCGCGGCGCGGACGGCGCGCGCAGCGCCGCCGGAATTCTGTCGAGGGAACGGTTCGTTCATGCAGTCACGTGAGGGATGCGTCACCTGGATTGCCCTTTCGAGCCGCCGGACGTGTCCGCAGCGGCGATCGTGCCGCGCACGTTGCCGTAAAGCTCGATGACCCGGGTGACGTTGTTGTACTTCATGCCGTCGGTCGCGTTGACGAGCGACAGGCCGCGCTGAAGTTTAACCGGCTTTTCGGTCTGGATCACATCGTCATTGACGAAGATCCGGAAATGCTGGGAATCGGCCTGCATCTGCGGATCGCCGCCGCCGGCCACGCGCAGGATGCGCGCGTCGTCGTACAAGTCGACGATCGACACGTCGCCGTTGACGGTGCCGCGCTTCGCGGTGGTCGTCACGACCGGCTTGCCGGGCTGGAATGCGCGCATGGCCGGATCGGTCAGGTCGCTGTTTTCAGTGTCTTCGTAATGGATCAGCTTCGCGGCCGTCAGGCGGTATTGCGTCGTGCCGGTCTGGTCGAGCTCGGTGACCGAGAAGTTGTCCGCGAAATAGTCGGGCGTGTGGCGCTTCGGCTGCACGGTGCCTTCGCCGGGCGGCGGCAGCGTCGCCTGCAGCAGCCACCACGTGATGCCCGCGAGTGCGGCGACCGCGACGAGCGGCAGCAGCTGGGTCCAGCGGAAATGCGTGTTCATCCGTCAGGCTCCGCAGGCAGCCGCGAGCAGCGCGTCGTAGCGGCGCTGCGCGCGCAGGATCGCGTCGCAGACTTCGCGCACCGCGCCGTTGCCGCCGCGGGCCTCGGCCACCCAGTGCGCGCGGGCGATCACCTCGGGGTGCGCGTTGGCCGGTGCCGTCGCGAAGCCGCAGCGCAGCATCACCGGCAGGTCGGGCCAGTCGTCGCCCATGTAGCCGGCGGCGTCGGCGGTGATGCCGAGCGACGCGATCAGGTCGTCGAACACGGCGAGCTTGTTCTCGACGCCCTGGAACAGATGAGCGATCTTCATTTCCTTCGCGCGGGCCGCGACGATTTCCGAGCGGCGGCCGGTGATGATCGCGGTCGCGATACCGGCCTCGCCGAGCAGCTTCACGCCGTGGCCGTCGAGCGAATTGAACGACTTCATCGCGTCGCCTGCCGCGGTAAACAGCAGGCCGCCGTCGGTCAGCACACCGTCGACGTCGAAAATCATCAGCTTCACGCGGCTCGCGCGTTCGGCCGCAGTCAGCGCTGCGCTCATCAGATCACCTTCTTCGAAAACAGGTCGTGCATGTTCAGCGCGCCGATCAGCGCGCCGTCGGCATCGACCACCAGCATCTGGTTGATCCGGTGGCGCTCCATCAGTTCCACGGCTTCGACCGCGAGATGGTCGGGGCCGATCGTCCGCGGTTTGCGCGTCATCACGTCGACGATCGGCAGCGTGCGGAAATCGCCGTCGCGCGCCAGCACGCGGCGCAGGTCGCCGTCGGTGAAGATGCCGGCCACGCGGCCGTCGGCGTCGACCACGGCGGTCATGCCGAGCCGCTTCGCGGTGATCTGGAACAGTGCGTCCGACAACGTCGCGTCGAGCCCGACGCGCGGAATGTCGTCGCCCGAGCGCATCACGTCGCGCACGTGAGTGAGCAGGCGCCGGCCGAGCGCGCCGCCCGGATGCGAGCGCGCGAAATCCTCGGAGCCGAAGCCGCGCGCATCGAGCACCGCGACGGCGAGCGCATCGCCGAGCGCGAGCGCGGCGGTCGTGCTCGCGGTGGGGGCGAGGTTCAGCGGGCAGGCTTCCTTCGAGACCGCGGCGTTCAGGTTCACGTCGGCGAGCGTGCCGAGGCTCGATTCCGCACGGCCCGTGATCGCGATCAGCTTCGCGCCGATCCGCTTCACGAGCGGCAGGATCGCGACGAGTTCTTCCGACTCGCCGGAATAGGAGATGCCGATGAAGACGTCGTCCGACGTGACCATGCCGAGGTCGCCGTGGCTGGCCTCGGCCGGGTGGACGAAGAAGGCCGGCGTGCCGGTGCTCGCCAGCGTGGCCGCGATCTTGCGGGCGATATGCCCCGATTTGCCGATGCCGGATACGACGACGCGGCCGCGGCAGCCGAGCAGCAGCGCGACGGCCTGGACGAAGTCGCCGTCGAGCTGGTCGCGCAGCGCGCGCACGGCGTCCGCCTCGATGTCGAGCACGTCGCGGGCGAGCGCGAGCGCCCGATCATCATTGATTTTCGCTATCATGCGCGGAGTATAGCAAAGGCGTTTGTTCGCCGCGCCGCGCCTTCGGACTCGTCCGATGCCGCTTGCCCACCGCCACCACCCGCGCCCGCATTGCCGTGGCCCCGACGAACGAGGACGCTTCGCCCGTGATTTCCCCGCTCGAAATGACCCTGCTGCTGCTGCTGGCCTCGGTGGTGGGCGTCGTCGTATTTCGCTCGTTGAACCTGCCGCCGATGCTCGGCTATCTGACCGTCGGCATCCTGGTCGGGCCGCACGCGTTCGGCGTCGCCGCGGATCTGGAGCGGGCCGAGCATCTCGCGGAATTCGGCGTGGTGTTCCTGATGTTCTCGATCGGCCTCGAATTCTCGCTCGCGAAGCTGCGGGCGATGCAGCGGCTCGTGTTCGGGCTGGGCCTCCTGCAGGTGGTCGCGACGCTCGTGCTCGCGCTGGCGCTCGGCATGCTGTTCGAGCGCTGGGTGCACATCACGTGGCAGGGCTGCATCGCGCTCGGCGGCGCGCTCGCGATGTCGTCGACGGCGATTGTGTCGAAGATGCTCGCCGAGCGGCTCGAGATCGAGACCGCGCACGGCCGCAACATCTTCGGCGTGCTGCTGTTCCAGGATCTGGCCGTGGTGCCGCTGCTGATCGTGATCGCCGCGTTCGGCGCCGAGTCGTCGAAGGATCTCGCGCTCACGCTCGGTTTCGCGGCGGTCAAGATCGTGATCGCGCTGGCGCTGCTGCTGATCGTCGGGCAGCGTTTCATGACGCGCTGGCTCAACGTCGTCGCGCGGCGCCGCTCGCAGGAGCTGTTCGTGCTGAACCTGCTGCTCGTCACGCTCGGTGCCGCGTTCATCACCGACCGCTTCGGCCTGTCGCTCGCGCTCGGCGCGTTCATCGCGGGCATGCTGATCTCCGAGACGCCGTTCCGCCATCAGGTGGAGGAAGACATCAAGCCGTTTCGCGACGTGCTGCTCGGCCTGTTCTTCGTGACGACCGGGATGCTGCTCGATCCGCGCGTGATCTGGGAGCATCCGTTGCTCGTGTTCGGCTTCTTCGTCGGGCAGATATTGTTCAAGGGGACGATGATCGCGGGCCTCGCGCGGCTGTTCGGCGCGACGCCGGGCGTCGCGATGCGCACCGGCATCGGCCTCGCGCAGGCTGGCGAATTCGGCTTCGTGCTGCTGAACCTGATCCTCGACCGGCATCTCGTCGATTCGACGCTGCTGCAGGCGATCCTCGCGTCGATGCTGCTGTCGATGCTCGCCGCGCCGTTCCTGATCCAGAACGCCGACCGGATCGTGATGCGGCTGTCGTCGACGGAATGGATGCAGCAGTCGCTGCAGATGACGCGGATCGCGACGCAAAGCCTCAAGCAGCGCGGCCACGTGATCATCTGCGGCTACGGCCGCGCGGGGCAGAACCTCGCGCGCATGCTCGAGCAGGAAGGCATTTCGTACGTCGCGCTGGACCTCGACCCCGATCGCGTGAGCGCGGCCGCGACGGCCGGCGAATCGGTCGTGTTCGGCGACGCGGCGCGCCGGGAGTCGCTGCTCGCGGCCGGTATCCATCGCGCGGCGGCCGTCGCGATCACGTATGCGAACACGCCGTCCGCGCTGCGCGTGCTGCATCACGTGCACGAACTGGAGCCGACGCTGCCGGCGATCGTGCGCACGGTCGACGACGCCGATCTCGAGAAGCTGCTCGCGGCCGGCGCGACCGAGGTGATTCCGGAGATCGTCGAGGGCAGCCTGATGCTCGCGTCGCACACGCTGGTGCTGGTCGGTGTGCCGATGCGCAAGGTCGTGCGGCGCGTCGAGGAGATGCGCGACGAGCGCTACAGCCTGTTGCGCGGCTATTTCCGCGGCGCGGACGATGCGGACGACGACGATCACGAGCAGGTGCGGCTACAATCGGTGCCGGTCGATGCGCGCGCGGACGCGGTCGGGCGCTCGCTGGAGGAGCTCGGGCTGTATGCGCTCGGGCTGGAAGTTACTGCGATCCGCCGGCACGGCATCCGCGGCGTCGAGCCCGACCCGCAGACCAAGCTGCGCGCGAGCGACATCGTCGTGCTGCGCGGGCTGCCCGAAGCGCTCGCGCTTGCGGAGGAGCGGCTGTCGCGCCATCGGCGCGAGCCGCCGGCCGCGGTCGCCTGAGTCGCGATTCGATAACCTGACCCGTATTTGTTCGAAACGGTGCCCGATCTTCGCGCACCGTTTTTTTCGGAGAGTTTCATGCCGCATTCGTCGTCGGGCGCACCGCTCGATCCGGTCGCCTTCATCCACAGCCAGATCCGCACCGTGCCCGACTGGCCGCAGCCGGGCGTGATGTTCCGCGACATCACGACGCTGCTGCAGAGCCCGAAGGCGCTGCGCATCCTCGTCGATCTGTTCGTCGAACGCTATGTCGATGCGAAGCTCGACTACGTCGCGGGGCTCGACGCGCGCGGCTTCATCATCGCGCCGATCGTCGCGTACGAATTGAGCGTCGGCTTCGTGCCGATCCGCAAGGTCGGCAAACTGCCGTACAAGACGTGCTCGGAGTCGTACGACCTCGAATACGGCAGCGCGACCGTCGAGATCCACGAAGACGCGTGCCGCCCCGGCGACCGCGTGATCATCATGGACGACCTGATCGCCACTGGCGGCACGATGATGGCGGGGCGCAACCTGCTGCAGCGGCTCGGCGCGGTCGTCGTCGAAGGCGCTGCGATCATCGATCTGCCCGATCTCGGCGGCTCGACGCTGCTGCGCAACGCGGGACTGCCCGTCTATACCGTCACCGAATTCGCCGGCCACTGAACCACTGGACGCCGGCCCACGCCGCGAGGTCACGATGCCCAACTTCATGCTGTTTCTCGCCACGTCGATCGCGATCACGTTCGCGCCGGGTCCCGACAACCTGCAGGTGCTCGCGCGCGGCATCTCGCAGGGCCGCGCCGCCGGCTTCGTCGCCGCGCTCGGCTTCACGGCCGGGATCCTGTTCCATACGACGCTCGCGGCGCTCGGCGTCGCGGCCGTGCTGCGCTCGTCGCCGGTCGCGTTCCAGATACTGAAGCTCGCGGGCGCCGCATACCTCGTGTGGATCGGCATCAAGGCGCTGCGCAGCCAAGGGCTCGCGAACGCGCACGAGCGTCCGCCGCAGCCGCTTGGTGCGATCTTCCGGCAGAGCGTGATCGGCAACCTGATGAATCCGAAGGTCACGCTGTTCTTCGTCGTGTTCCTGCCGCAGTTCGTCGATCCGCACGGCGCGCAGGCCGTGACGCTGCAGATGTTCGAGCTCGGCGCGCTGTTCATGCTGCAGACGGCCGTGGTGTTCTCGCTGTTCGGTGTCGGCGCGGGCGCGATCGGCACATGGCTGAAGCGCCGCCCGAAGGCCGGCGTGTGGCTCGACCGGATCGCGGGCGCGACTTTCATCGCGATCGGTATCCGCGTCGCGCTGAAGGACTGAGCCGATGACGTTTCCGTGCATCGCGGCCGCGCGCCGCTTCGATCCGGCCGCGCACCTGCGTTTCGAGATCGCCGGCGAGCAGGTCGGCTGGGTGCGTCGCCAGGACGTCGCGAAGCTCGCCCGCTGGCCCGACGTGTTCGAGCTGACCGACGCGCGCGTCATGCTGTCGGCGCGTTACGACACGGTCGACGCGCGCAGCATGGCGCTCGCGAGCGCGATCGGCGCGCTCGCGGCCGAGGGCGCGATTCCGGGCTGGCGCGACGAGATCTACGCGATCCGCAACCGCTTCGACGATCCGCCGCTCGCGTATATCGAACGCGCCGCGTCGCGCTTCTTCGGCACGCAGACCTATGCGGTGCACCTGAACGGCATCGTAGAATATGCGGTTGCGCCGGGCGAGCCGGCCGTGCCGCGGATGTGGCTCGGCCGCCGCAGCGCGACCAAGGCCACCGATCCCGGCATGCTCGACAATGTCGTCGCGGGCGGCATTGGCTGGGGCCTGGGCGTTCACGAGACGCTCACGAAGGAATGCTGGGAAGAGGCCGGCATGCCGGCCGAACTGGCGGCGCGCGCGATCGCGGGCCGGGCGGTGCAGGTGCTGTGCTCGCTGCCGGAAGGCACGCAGTCCGAACTGATCTTCGTGTACGACCTGCCGCTGCCGCGCGACTTCGCGCCGCACAACCAGGATGGCGAAGTGGCCGAGCACCTGCTGGCCGGTGTGTCCGAGGTGATCGGCTGGCTGCGCGAAGGCCGCGCGACGATGGATGCGAGCCTCGCGATGCTCGACACGCTGCTGCGCCATCGCTGGCTCCCGGCGGCCGACGCGGCGGGCATCGACGCGCTGTTCGCGCCGGCCGCGTAACGCGCAGCACGCCGGCCCGAGCGCGGGCACGAGCGCGGCCGAACGAACGGCCTATTTGACGAATACCGAAACGAAGGGAGTAGCGGTCATGTCGACCGATCACAGCTTTATCTTGAAACTGTCGTGCCCCGACCGGCACGGCATCGTCCACGCGGTCTCGGGCTTCCTGTTCGAGCGCGCCAACAACATCCTCGATTCGGCGCAGTTCGGCGACAGCCGCACCGGCGAGTTCTTCATGCGCGTGCACTTCGTGCAGGACGGTGGCGGCGCGGATGCCGCGTCGGCGCTCGACACGCTTCGCAACGAATTCGCGCCGCTCGCCGAGCAGTTCGCGATGCGCTGGGAGATGCACGACGCGGCCGTGAAGCCGCGCGTCGTGATCATGGTGTCGAAGATCGGCCACTGCCTGAACGACCTGCTGTTCCGCTATCGCACCGGCCAGCTGCCGATCGAGATCCCGGCGATCGTGTCGAACCACAAGGAGTTCTACCAGCTCGCCGCGAGCTACAACATCCCGTTCCATCACTTCCCGCTCGTCGGCGGTTCGTCCGATGCGGCGAAGGCCGCGCAGGAAGCGCGCGTGCTCGAAGTGATCGACGAACACCAGGCCGATCTCGTCGTGCTCGCGCGCTACATGCAGATCCTGTCGCCGAACATGTGCCAGCAGCTCGCCGGCCGCGCGATCAACATCCACCATTCGTTCCTGCCGAGCTTCAAGGGCGCGAAGCCGTACTACCAGGCGTTCGACCGCGGCGTGAAGCTGATCGGCGCGACCGCGCACTACGTGACGACCGATCTCGACGAAGGCCCGATCATCGAGCAGGAAGTCGAGCGCGTCGATCACAGCATGACGCCCGACCAGCTCACCGCGATCGGCCGCGACGTCGAGTGCGTGACGCTCGCGCGCGCCGTGAAGTGGCACGTCGAGCACCGGATCGTGCTGAACGGGACGAAGACGGTCGTGTTCCGCTGATCGGCGGCTCGGGGCGGCCATCGGCCGTCCGGCCCGCTGGCTCGCATGCAAAAACGCCGCGCCCTTGACGGGGCGCGGCGTTTTTTTTCGTGTGAGGCGCGCGACGCGCCGGGGCGGGGGGCGTCAGATCAGCCGCAGCATGTACAGCTCGCGCTTCAGGTACGCATAGAAGATCGGCGCGGCGATCACGCCCGGCAGCCCGAATGCGGCTTCCATGATCAGCATCGCGAGCAGCAGCTCCCACGCGCGCGACTCGATCTGGCCGCCGATGATCTTCGCGTTCAGGAAGTATTCGAACTTGTGGATCACGACGAGGAACGCGAGCGACGCGATCGCGGTGCCCATGCTGACCGACAGCGACACCGCGACGATCAGCGTGTTCGAGATCAGGTTGCCGATCACCGGCAGCAGGCCGACGATGAACGTGACGAGCACGAGCGTCTTCGACAGCGGCAACCGCTGGTGGAAGATCGGCAGCGCGACGAGCAGGTAGATGCCGGTGAAGGCCGCGTTGATCGCCGAGATCTTGATCTGCGCGAACACGATCCGGCGGAACGATTCGGCGAAGCGCGACACGCGCGTGACGAGTGCGGTCGACAGCGGCCGGCGCGCCTTGCCGTGCTCGACGCCGATCGCGATCATCGCGCCGATGATCATCCCGAACAGCACGTGGCCGAAGCCGCGCGCGACGCTCTTGCCGCCTTGCTGGAGTTGATCCATGTGCGAGTGCATCAGCAGCGCCGCCTTGGTCTTCATCTGTTCGACGTCGACCGGCAGCAGGCTCGCGATCCAGGACGGCGTGCGGGCGCGGGTCTGCTCGACGATCTGCATCAGCTGGTCGAGCAGGCTCTGCAGGTTCGGCACCGTGTGCTCGAAGTGCTCGATGATGCCGATCGTCAGGCCCGTGAGCCCGCCGACGATGGCGATCGACAGCAGCACGACGGCGACCCAGCGCGCCCGCATGCTCGTGGTGTGGCGTTCGACCACCGGGGCGATCGTGTGGATCAGCTGATAGACCAGCATGCCGGCCAGCAGCCCGCCCAGCAGCTTCAGTTCGATGACGAGCACCATCGCGACGAGGGCGAACAGGTAGCTGCCGATCTCGATTGCCGACAGCTTCGGCAGGCTGAAGTCGCTCGTCAGCCGCACGCTGCGCAGGTGCGGCTCGCGGTTCTGCGCGTCGCGCGACTCTTGTTGCTTCTCCATCGTGGATTCCTGTCGTTCGTGTGTCGCGCCGCGCGGTGGGCGGCAGGACGGCGGTCGCCCGGTGCCGCACCGGATTGGTGCGGATGGCGAACCTTACGACCGTAAAGTATAGCTGCCATTATGGTCCGCCACGGGGCAGTTTGGCTCGTGGTGTAAACGCAGAAGGGAAAACCGCAGAAGGGAAAACGATGAGGCCGGCGCCGCCGCGGGCGCCGGACGCGCGCGGCCGGCAGCCGCGCGCGGGAACGGAAAGTGTCAGCCGGCCGCCGCCTTGCGGGTCGGACGCTTGAGCAGCGGCGCGAGGTACTTGCCGGTGAAGCTCGCCTTCGTCTTCGCGACCTGCTCGGGCGTGCCCTGCGCGATGATCTGGCCGCCGCCGGCGCCGCCCTCGGGGCCGAGGTCGATCACCCAGTCGGCGGTCTTGATCACATCGAGGTTGTGCTCGATGATCACGACCGTGTTGCCCTGGTCGCGCAGCCGGTGGATCACTTCGAGCAGCAGCGCGATGTCGTGGAAGTGCAGGCCGGTGGTCGGCTCGTCGAGGATGTACAGCGTGCGGCCCGTGTCGCGCTTCGACAGTTCCAGCGACAGCTTCACGCGCTGCGCCTCGCCGCCCGACAGCGTCGTGGCCGACTGGCCGAGGCGGATGTAGCCGAGGCCGACGTCGAGCAGCGTCTTCAGCTTGCGGGCGATGACCGGCACCGCGCTGAAGAATTCGTACGCGTGCTCGACCGTCATGTCGAGCACTTCGCTGATGTTCTTGCCCTTGTACTGCACTTCGAGCGTTTCGCGGTTGTAGCGCTTGCCGTGGCACACGTCGCACGGGACGTAGACGTCCGGCAGGAAGTGCATCTCGACCTTCAGCACGCCGTCGCCCTGGCACGACTCGCAGCGGCCGCCCTTCACGTTGAACGAGAAGCGGCCCGGATCGTAGCCGCGCTCCTTCGCGGTCGGCACACCCGAGAACAGCTCGCGGATCGGCGTGAACAGGCCCGTGTAGGTGGCCGGGTTCGAACGCGGCGTGCGGCCGATCGGCGACTGGTCGACGTTGATCACCTTGTCGAAGTGCTCGAGGCCCTCGATCGCCTCGTGCGGCGCCGGCTCGGCCGACGAGCCGTACAGGTGACGCGCGACCGCGTGGTACAGCGTGTCGTTGATCAGCGTCGACTTGCCGGAACCCGACACGCCGGTGATGCAGGTCAACAGGCCGACCGGCAGCTCGAGATCGACGTGCTTCAGGTTGTTGCCGTGCGCGTCGACGATGCGCAGCATCCGCTCCGGATCGGGCGCGATCCGCTCGTCCGGATACTCGATCGTGCGCTTGCCGACCAGATACTGGCCCGTCAGCGACTGCGGGTTCGACTGCACCTGCTTCGGCGTGCCTTCGGCGACCACCACACCGCCGTGCTCGCCCGCGCCGGGGCCCATGTCGACGACGTAGTCGGCCGTGCGGATCATGTCCTCGTCGTGCTCGACGACGATCACCGAGTTGCCGAGGTCGCGCAGGTGCTTGAGCGTCGCGATCAGGCGGTCGTTGTCGCGCTGGTGCAGGCCGATCGACGGCTCGTCGAGCACGTACATCACGCCGGTCAGGCCCGAGCCGATCTGCGACGCGAGCCGGATCCGCTGCGCCTCGCCGCCGGACAGCGTTTCGGCGCTGCGCTCGAGCGACAGGTAATCGAGGCCGACGTTGTTCAGGAAGGTCAGGCGCGCGACGATTTCCTTGATCACCTTGTCGGCGATCTCGCGCTTCGCGCCGTCGAGCGACAGGCCGTCGAAATAGCCGAGCGCGTCGCGCAGCGGCCAGCCGCTGATTTCATAGATGCCGCGCGCGTAGTCGCCGGTGCCGACCCGCACGTGGCGCGCCTCGCGGCGCAGCCGCGTGCCGTCGCACGACGGGCACGGCTGATTGTTCTGGTATTTCGCGAGCTCTTCGCGCACCGCGACCGAATCGGTTTCGCGGTAGCGGCGCTCGAGGTTCGGGATGATCCCTTCGAACACGTGCTCGCGGATCGTCGTGCGGCCACGCTCGTTGATGTACGAGAACGGGATCGTCTGCTTGCCCGAGCCGAACAGCAGCACCTTGCGGATCTTCTCCGGCAGGTCCTCGAACGCGGCGTCGATGTCGAATTCGTAGAACGCCGCCAGGCTCTGCAGCATCTGGAAATAGAACTGGTTGCGGCGGTCCCAGCCCTTCACGGCGCCCGCCGCGAGCGACAGCGACGGGTGCGCGACGACCCGCTTCGGATCGAAGAACGTGATCTGGCCGAGGCCGTCGCATTCCGGGCACGCGCCCATCGGGTTGTTGAACGAGAACAGGCGCGGCTCGAGCTCCTGCAGCGAGTACGAGCAGATCGGGCACGCGAACTTCGAGCTGAACAGGTGTTCGCGGTCGGTGTCCATTTCCAGCGCGATCGCGCGGCCGTCGGCGAGGCGCAGCGCGGTCTCGAACGATTCGGCGAGGCGCTGCTTCATATCCGGGCGCACCTTCAGCCGGTCGACCACGACGTCGATCGTGTGCTTGTCGTTCTTCTTGAGCTTCGGCAGCGACTCGACCTCGAAGATCTTCGCGACGCCCTCGTTCGCGGTGCCGCCGCCCGAGCGCACGCGAAAGCGGACGAAGCCCTGCGCCTGCATGTCCTCGAACAGCTCGGCGTGCTCGCCCTTGCGGTTCGCGACGACGGGCGCGAGGATCATCAGCTTGGTTTCCTCGGGCAGCGCGAGCGCCGCGTCGACCATCTGCGACACGCTCTGCGCCTCGAGCGGGATGTCGTGGTCGGGGCAATACGGCGTGCCGACACGTGCGAACAAAAGTCGCAGGTAGTCGTGGATTTCGGTGACCGTGCCGACGGTCGAACGCGGGTTGTGGGACGTCGCCTTCTGCTCGATCGAGATCGCGGGCGACAGGCCCTCGATCAGGTCGACGTCGGGTTTCTCCATCAGTTGCAGGAACTGGCGGGCGTACGCGGACAGGCTTTCGACGTAGCGGCGCTGGCCTTCGGCATAAAGGGTGTCGAACGCGAGCGACGACTTGCCCGACCCGGACAACCCGGTAATCACGATCAGCTTGTGGCGCGGCAGGTCGAGATTGACGTTTTTCAGGTTGTGGGTGCGTGCCCCACGGATACGGATCTGTTCCATGAACCTGGCGAAAATGGAGGGAACCAAACCTGCTACTATAACGGCTTTTCGAGGCCGTCGTTGGGGGCCCCCAGCCTTTGCAGCAGCTGGCAGCAAGGCGGTGTCCACGCCGGGGAAGCGGTCGCGCCGCACGGCTCGAGGCGGCCCGCGGGCAGCCTGCGTGACGTCCCGGAAAGCAGTCCCGGAAAGCGCCTGCCAGGCCCGCCGGGCCGGTGGCCCTGATCTTCCGCCGCCCGCCGCCGGGCGGACATTCCGATCATTCGAAATTCATTCCCGATGTCCAATCCGTCCGCCACGTCTTCCCGCATGAGTGCGCCCGAACTGCGCGCGACCACGTCGCTCGCGGCGATCTTCGCGCTGCGCATGCTCGGCCTGTTCATGATCATGCCGGTTTTCTCGGTCTACGCGAAAACCATCCCGGGCGGCGACAACGTGCTGCTCGTCGGCATCGCGCTCGGGGCCTACGGCGTCACGCAGTCGCTGCTGTACATCTTCTACGGGTGGGCGTCGGACAAGTTCGGCCGCAAGCCCGTGATCGCCACCGGCCTGCTGATCTTCGCGCTCGGCAGCTTCGTCGCCGCGTTCGCGCACGACATCACGTGGATCATCGTCGGCCGCGTGATCCAGGGCATGGGCGCCGTGTCGTCCGCGGTGCTCGCGTTCATCGCCGACCTGACCTCCGAACAGAACCGCACGAAGGCGATGGCGATGGTCGGCGGCTCGATCGGCGTGTCGTTCGCGGTCGCGATCGTCGGCGCGCCGATCGTGTTCCACTGGGTCGGGATGAGCGGGCTGTTCGCGATCGTCGGCGTGTTGTCGATTCTCGCGATCGGCGTCGTGATGTGGATCGTGCCCGATGCGGCGAAGCCCGTGCACGTGCCGGCGCCGTTCGGCGAGGTACTCCACAACGGCGAGCTGCTGCGCCTGAACTTCGGCGTGCTCGTGCTGCACGCGACGCAGACGGCGCTGTTCCTCGTCGTGCCGCGCCTGCTGGTCGACGGCGGGCTGCCGGTCGCCGCGCACTGGAAGGTCTACCTGCCGGTGATGGGGCTCGCGTTCGTGATGATGGTCCCGGCGATCATCGTCGCGGAAAAACGGGGCAAGATGAAGCCGGTGCTGCTCGGCGGCATTCTGGCTATCCTGATCGGCCAATTGTTGCTCGGCAGCGCACCGCATACCATCCTGATTGTGGCGGCGATCCTGTTCGTGTACTTCCTCGGCTTCAACATCCTGGAAGCGTCGCAGCCGTCGCTCGTGTCGAAGCTCGCGCCCGGTTCGCGCAAGGGCGCGGCCACGGGCGTCTACAACACCACGCAATCGATCGGGCTCGCGCTCGGCGGCATCGTGGGCGGCTGGCTGCTGAAGCACGGCGGCGCGAACACCGTCTTCTATGCATGCTCGGGGCTCGTGGCGGCGTGGCTTATAATCGCGGCCAGCATGAAAGCGCCGCCGCGCAAGGCCTGAACCCTCTTTTCGGGCAGGCACCGGCGGCGCTCGCCGGCTTGCCCGGCGGGCCGCTCCGACGACATTCGCGGGCGGCCCGGCATCGAATTTACTGGAGAAACACATGGCATCCGTCAACAAGGTCATCCTCGTCGGCAATCTCGGCGCCGATCCTGAAGTCCGTTACCTGCCGAGCGGCGACGCGGTTGCGAACATCCGTCTCGCGACGACCGATCGCTACAAGGACAAGGCAAGCGGCGATTTCAAGGAAATGACCGAGTGGCACCGCGTCGCGTTTTTCGGCCGTCTCGCCGAAATCGTCAGCGAATACCTGAAGAAGGGTTCGTCGGTCTATATCGAGGGCCGTATCCGCACGCGCAAGTGGCAGGGCCAGGACGGCCAGGATCGCTATTCGACCGAAATCGTCGCCGACCAGATGCAGATGCTCGGCGGCCGCGGCGGTTCGGGCGGCGGCGGTGGTGGCGGTGACGAAGGCGGTTACGGCGGCGGCTACGGTGGTGGTGGCGGCGGTCGCGGCGGCGAACAGATGGAACGCGGCGGTGGCGGCGGCCGTGCCGGTGGTGCGCCGCGCGGCGGTGCAGGCGGTGCCGGTGGTGGTCAGAGCCGTCCGAGCGCGCCGGCAGGCGGCGGTTTCGACGAGATGGACGACGATATTCCGTTCTAGGAGGAACGTTAGCTCCTAGTGTAAGGATAGACCCGGATTTCTGAGCTAAATCAATGATTTAGCCTAGATCTTCGGGTCTTTTTTCGTTTACACATTTTTCGATCTAGGCGGAACGTGCCTAATCGGTAAAAAATGGGCTCCATTCGTCGAATGGAGCCTGGCGTGACGCGATACGCGATTCGGGAAGTTCGTCTTGAGAACGGCGAACGCTTACCTCTCTTGGTGTATGGAGACCCACTGGGTTTGCCAGTTCCGGAGATCGTGGAATATTCCATCGCGAAGCTACGTGCGCGTGGGCTTCGACGAAGGAGCATTCACCATCGAGCCGAAGCGCTCGGGCTAACGCTCCAGTTTCTCGGTGATCGCAGCATCGATCTCATATCGAGGGCGAACGGCCAGATCTTTTTGTCTCTAAACGAGTTAGTTGCGCTGGCGGACTGGTGTCGAACGCCCAAGGGGGCACGAGAAGCCAAATTGGTGGTTGGACCCGAGTACGCCGCCGTACGGTATGCCACTGCGATCGACTATATGCTCTGGGTTTTTGAGCCAGTCCTCGCTCGTATCTCTGAGGCAACCGCCCGGCATGCAGCGAGCGTTGCACTGCGGAGATTTCTTACTCGTTCTCGTTCAGTCGCTCCGCGTGCGCACGGTAGCCGTTCTCCTATTGACGGAGAGCGCCATGGTCTTCGAGAAGACCAGCGAAAGTTATTCCTCAAAGTTATTCATCCAGACGACCCTGGAAATCCGTTCAGTGCGAAGGCTAGAGCGAGAAATCACGCTCTGCTGTTACTCGCGTTCAAGCTAGGTGCTCGTTCAGGGGAGGTGCGTGGCTTAAAAAAGACAGATCTCAATCTCGATAGTGTGCCCGCCGAGTTAATTGTCATGCCGCGTTACCACGATGCTGACGATAAAAGGAAAGATCCGGCTGCAGCCAAGACCTTGGGACGGTTGCTATATATCGACGAGGAGCTTGCGATTGCGTTAGAGCGCTGGTTGGGCGACAGGAGCAATAGAGTCCGCTGGCCGCGAGCCCACCGTAATCCCTACGTCTTCGTAAACCGATATGGCGATGCAATAGAAGGGCGCGGCTATCGAAAAATTGTTGAAACATTGAGAGACCGTTACCCCGAATTAGAGGTCCTCTGCCATCACGTCCTAAGGCACGACTGGAACGACCGTTGGGTAGCAATGATGGAGCAAGACGAAGTCGACTTCGAGAAAGCTCAACACGAGCAAAAATATGCGATGGGATGGTCGCATCAGTCGAATATGCCGCAGAGATATGGACGCCAGGCGATTGCTTCTGCCGCAAACAAACGGATACTAGATCTTCAGCGCAGAGTCGGAGGCAGCGATGAATAAGCGAGCTGTGATTTCCGAAGGAAGCAATGGACGCGAGTCTATGCAAGAGACCGCTGCTACAGTGATCGTTGCATACGGGAACGTTCGAGTCGATGTCAGTGGAAGCATTTGGCGACTGAGCCCGGATCATGCTCTGAACTGGAGCTTGTACCCCGATGTTGGGCCGAGCGTAAGCGTATCGCTACGGATGTTCATCATCCAACTCATAAAAACTCTCGCGCCGGATACGGTGACGGGTTACTTCCGAGGTATGCAAAACTGTCTGAAAGCGGCAATGTCTCTGGGTGCTGACGTGTCGGATATGACCGGCTTCGATATTGCTCTTGTCGGGAAAATGCGTGGTTATATCAATGATCACGTGGGCGAGGCTAGCGTCAGTTGGGCTCTTCATGCATATCGAAAATGGTATCAATGGTGCTCAGATGCGGGACTTGAGGGATTCGATGCACGGATTGCGGATGCACTCGATGAAATAGTTGTGGGCGGTAATCGGAAGGGGGATGCGGTGCTGTCTCATGACCCAAAGCTTGGGCCACTGCACGCCACCGAATTCGATCGTCTTTTGTCCGCGCCGACGGAATTTTGAGCCACCGGGCCGATTGGATTTTGAGCCGGGGTGGAGACCGGTCTATAGCAGGACCGGTTGTGGATAAGTGTATGGGTTTCCGGGGTCGTTGTCCTCCTGCGT